>NZ_CP119988.1:2191224-2504256 GCF_029338515.1 Haloglomus litoreum
GACTGTGACTGGTTCCGGGCGTCAGCCGAGGGGATATCTCGACAACAGGCCCACCGGGAGCAATCATCGAGTGGAGCCGTCCTCGGGGTGAAAGTGTCCCGGTCCCGCTCAGTCGTTCCGGGTGTCCCGAGGAAAGCGGCGGGCGTGGGCGTGACGCTCGCCAGCGCGGAACGCAATCGGCTTTCGAACCACGAGCGGATACTCCGGAGCCGTGGCCGCCCGGTCGGCCGCGATGGCCACCATCAGCTCGCGGATGATGTCCCGAAGTATGGAGTGATCGATCTCACAGAAGTCGAGGATGTACTCGAAGTCGACCCTCCGCTCGAGCCGGTAGACGAGCAGTTCCTCGTCCTCGAACGCGACGTCCAGCTTGGCGTCGTAGCGGAGGATACGGGTCTCGAGGACGCGCTGTATCGACGCGAACTCGCCCCGGACGGTGCGGATGGTCTCCGCTATCTCCCCGTCGGGTTCCACGTGCCGCGCCACCGTCGTCCGGAGGAAGTCGTCGGTGAGGATGTCGGAGGCGTCGCTTCCACCGAACGTCTGGATGGAGATGGGCTCGGACGGGGTCTCGGCTCCGATCTCGCCGTCCCCCTCGGGGGGCGTGTCGGTCGTGAACTCCGCGCCGAAGATGTTCATGATATGTGGTGTCATTTTCCATTATCTGATATCAATCTTCCCACGGGTCCGGGGCCCACCGGCTCGACCGACCGGCCGCAGTGGTCGGCAACGGGACGCCTCTTGGTTAATACAGCCCCGCGTACCGTGCTACAGGCTTAAGGACTCTCGGCCCCCCCTTCTGCATATGACCATTAGCGAACAGGCGGGCGAGTTCGACCTCGAGACGGCCGAGTCGGACGAGCGCATCGCGGGACTGGGGAAGTACGTTACGCTGGCCGACGGCGTGACCGAGACGTTCGACGTGACCGAGCCCTTCACCGGTGACACAATCGGCACGCTCCCGGCGTGCCAGGAGGCCGACGTGCGCGAGGCGTTCGAGCGCGCCCGCGAGGCCCAAGAGGAGTGGGCCGCCCGGCCGGTCGAGGAGCGTGCGGAGATCATCCTCGAGGCCCACGACATGACCCTCGACCGCGACGGCGAGTTCCTCGACGTCGTGCAGGTCGAGACGGGCAAGTCACGCAAGCACGCCCACGAGGAGGTGATGGACGTGGCGATGAACGCGCGCTACTACGGCCACCGCGCGGAGGGGCTGCTGGCGCGCGAGCGCAAGAAGTCCGCCGTCCCGGGCGCACAGAAGACCTGGGAGTACCACCAGCCCGTCGGTGTCGTCGGGATGATCACGCCGTGGAACTACCCCCTCTCGCTGACCATCTCCGACGCCATCCCCGCGCTGCTCGCGGGCAACGCGGTGGTCATCAAGCCGGCCCCGGACACGCCGTACAGCGCCCTGAAGTCGAAGGAACTGCTGGAGGACGCCGGTCTGCCGAGCGACCTCTACCAGATCGTTCCGGGCTACGGGCCGGAACTGGGCGACCCGCTCATCGACGAGTGTGACTTCCTGGCGTTCACCGGCTCCTCCGAGACCGGGAGCATGCTCGCGGCGAAGGCCGGCGAGAAACTCACGAAGTCCTCGATGGAGCTCGGCGGCAAGAACCCCGCCATCGTCTGCGAGGACGCCGACATCGAGAAGGCCGCCGAGGGGCTGGTCCGTGGCTGCTTCACCAACGCCGGGCAGCTGTGCATCTCCATCGAGCGGCTCTACGTCCACGAGTCCATCAAGGAGGAGTTCGTCGAGGAGTTCGTCCGCCAGACCGAGGCGATGGAACTCGGCACGGGCTACGACTACTCCTACGACCTGGGCTGTCTCATCAGCGAGGACCACCTCGAGAAGGTCGAGGAGCACGTCGAGGACGCCCGCGCGAAGGGTGCGAACGTGCTGACG
Organism: Haloglomus litoreum; assembly: GCF_029338515.1. Lineage (GTDB taxonomy): Archaea > Halobacteriota > Halobacteria > Halobacteriales > Haloarculaceae > Haloglomus > Haloglomus litoreum. The sequence continues at coordinate 2,193,128 of NZ_CP119988.1, forward strand.
GGCGGCACCGCCCGCCCGGACGTGGGCCCGTCGTTCTACGAGCCGACCATCCTGACCGACGTGCCCGAGGAGAGCCTCCCGTGCTGTGACGAGACGTTCGGCCCGGTTGTCGGCGTCTACGAGTTCTCGACCGAGGAGGAGGCCCTCGAGCGGGCCAACGACTCGGAGTACGGGCTCAACGGCTCCGTCTGGACCGAGGACTACGACCGCGGCGTCGAGCTCGCCTCGCAGATCGAGTGTGGCACCGTCAACGTCAACGAGGGCTACGCCGCGGCGTTCGCCGCGACCGACGCCCCGATGGGCGGGATGAAGAACTCGGGTATCGGCCGCCGCCACGCCTCGGAGGGCCTGCTCAAGTACACCGAGTCCCAGAACGTGACGCTCCAGCAGGCCGGCACGATGTCCGCGCCGCCGGGCGTCCCGTACGGCCTCTACGCGAAGGGCGTCAACTACGCGCTCCGCCTCATCAACAAGGTTCCCGGCCTGCGGTAGGTCGGCGGGCACCAAGCGAGACGCGACCTTCTTTCGATGCACGGACCGACCAGCGACGCGTCCGTAGCGTGCCGAGCCCCGAATCCAGCAGCCGACGATTCCACCTGCTCCCGTGCTGCCACCGAGTAGTACCACTGTGTGCAAAGCGTTAAGGCGCGAAGGTCCGGAGACGGCGATATGGACACGGCAGAGATACGCGACGGGCTGCGCGACATGGGTCCAGCGTGGCTGGCCGGTGCCATCGCGGCCGGGCCGGCGACCATCGGCTCGCTGGTGCTGGCGGCTCGCTTCGGCTACGACCTGCTGTGGGTCGTCCTGCTGTCGGCGCCGGCGGGTTTCGTGGGCCTGCTGCTGGCCGCACGCCTCGGGACCTTCACCGAGCAGGGCATCGTGGCGACGGTCGAGGACCGACTCGGGGAGGGCTGGGCCTGGCTGCTCGTCGCGGACACGGTCATCGTCTCGATGGTGGCGCAGTTGCTCATCATGTTCACGCTGGCGGCCATCTCAGCGCAGTTGCTCGGGCTGAGTACGGAGGTCTGGGCCGTGGTCTGGGCGGTGGTGCTGGCCGTCGGACTCGCCGGCGGCGGCTACCGCGTGGCCGAGGTCGGCGCGAAGCTCGTCGTCACCGCGGTCGTCCTCGTCTTCATCGCGACGCTGGTGGTCGTTCCGCCGGACCCGGGGGCGGCGGTCGGTGGCCTCGTTCCCTCGGTCCCCTCGGGCTCGGCGACCGCCATCACGGGCGTCCTCGGCGGGGCGGTCCACGTGACGCTTCTCACGATGCACACGTACACGATGCGGGCCCGCGAGTGGGACGCGGACGACTACGGCCTCGCGAAGTTCGACGCCGGTGCGTCGATGCTGGTCGCGTTCGGCCTCTACAGCATCGCCATCTTCCTCGTCGTCGCCGGGACGCTCGGTGGGCAGGCGGTGACGCCGACCGCCGGTGCAGCGGCGGCCGCGCTGGAGCCGGTCGTCGGGGAGGCCGCGGTGACCCTGTTCCTCGTCGGCATCCTCGGGGCCGCCGTCTCGACGCTCGGCGGGAACACGGTCGTTCCGCCGTTCCTGGTCGCCGACAAACTCGGCTGGGGCACGACCGTCGAGGACGCGCGCTACCGGGGCCTGCTGGCGGCGACCGCCCTGATTTCGGCGGCCGGCGGCTTCGTCACCGGGAACTTCGTCCCGCTGCTCGCGCAGGCCCTCGTCATCGGTGCCGTCGGCACGCCGTTCGCGCTGGCGCTGGTGCTCTACCTGCTCCATCTCGGCAGCGCCGAACGCCGGCCCTCGACCGCGCTCACCGCCGCCGGTCTCGCCGTCTTCGCCATCGTCTCCCTCGCCGCCGGCAACTCCGTTCGCGAGATGGTCGTCGGCCTCATGGAGTCGGTCACACCCGTGGCGGCGCTGTCGGTCCTGTTCGCTGCCGTCGTCGGGGTCGCCACCGTCGCGCTCGGGGCGAAGTTCGTACTCCGGCGAGGCGAGTCGCCGGCCGCCGAACCCGCCGACTGACGTGTCTCCCGACCCGCTCGCCCCCGACGTGCCGGCGTCGGGGACGACCCTGCTCACCGGCCCCTCCAACGCCGGCAAGACTCGTCGGACCGCCGCTGCGCTCCGCGAGTACGTCGCGCGCCACGGTCGCGGCGGGGTCGTCGTCCTCGACTTCGCGCCGACGGTCGTCCGGGACGGGCGCGTCCTCGGCGGTCGGCTGGACCGGTTCGAGGTCCCCCGCGTGGCGTGGACCGGCACGCTCGTCGCGCACGCGCCGCGGGCCGAGAGCGAGGGCGACCCGGACCGGGCGCTGGCGCTCGCACGGGCCAACGCGCGGAACGCGGCCCGTCTTCTGGACGCGACGCCGCCCGCCCGCGCGGTGTTCGTCAACGACGCGACCATCCCCTTCCAGGCGACGGGCGACCCGTCGCCGCTGTTCGATGTCTGCGCGGACGCGGAGGTCATCGTGGCAAACGCCTTCGACGGCGACCTCGGCGATGGGGCTGTGAGCGAGGCCGAGAGGGACGCGCTCGGAGAACTGACCTCGTGGGCCAACCGGCGTGTGGACCTGCCCAGGCCGGACTGAACGCTCCGTTCCGGGAACCCTTTTATCACAAGAGACACACCGGAGTATCACGCATGAGGAAGCCGGCGTCGTCCCCGCTCGCGAGTTCGAACGCCGTCCACGCCCGGGTCGTGATCCGGCCGGTCCGAGACTGTCCAATCACGCGCCTGGCCGGGGAGTTCGGCATCCGCGAGCTGGTCTCGCCCGGTGAACACAGCCGGGCCCCGCAGGTGGTGGTGGAGTCGGCGCCCGAGGAGCGGCTTGTCGACCTCGGCGCGCACCCCATCGTCCGCGCGGGCGATGGCACGGTCTGTCGACTCCCCTCGCTGGCACGGACCGACGGGGACGTGCCGACCGCCTGCGGTCACGGCCACTGTCTCGGACACGGCTTCGGCTTCCTCCCCATCGACCCGTACCACACGCGCTGGGAGGGGGACGCGCTGCGCTGCTCGTTCGCGGCGCTGGACACCCGCGAGGTCGAGCGTGTCATCGAGTCGTTCGGCGCCGCCGACTACGTGGTCGAACTGGAACAGCTCATCCGCGCGGGCGACGACGCCCCGGAGGGCGTCTCCGCGGCCTCCGAGACGACCATCCTCGACGTCGACGAGCTGACCGCCCGGCAGCGGGAGGTGGCCCGCGCGGCGGTCGAGCGGGGCTACTTCGACCCGGACGGCCCATCCGCGGCCGAGGTGGCCGACGAACTCGGCATCGCGAAGGCCACGCTCTCGGAACACCTCCGCGCCGTCCAGCGCGAACTCGTCCGGCAGGCGTTCGCGATGCCGGACTGATTGCACCATCCATTCAGTCGGAATCTCGGCCCCCTCCGGCGATTACCGATACATAAAATCGGCCGAACTGTTCGCCGGAACCGACTGTCCCCTTCACCCGCTACGTGGGAATGCGATGAACCGGAACACGACCCGACGTTCGTTCATGCGAGGTATCGCCGGGACGGCGGTCGCGACGACCGTCGTCGGAAGCGCCGCTGCCGCCGACGCGGGCGCCGAGTGGACGGTGGAGGAGACCCCCACCGGCAGCACCCTCTACGACGTGGAGTACACCAGCGAGGGTGCCTACGCGGTCGGTGCCGGTGGCGTCGTCCTCCGGCGCGACGAGACCGGCTGGACGAAGGTCGTCGACGGCGGTCCGACCGGCAACGGCAACTCCCTCTACGGCTCCGACACCTCCTGTCACGGCTCCTGCCTCTGGTTCGTCGGGTCCTCCGGCGCCATCGGGATGTACAACGTCGAGACCGGGAACCTGGAGGACCACTCCGCGCCCAACGACGTGACCAACAACTTCAACGATGTCAGCACGGTGACCACCCCGAACGGGACCAACGTCTACGTCGCGGGCGACTCCGGGAAGATCTACAACTCCTTCGACGGCGGCCTGACGGGCACCTGGAACTACACCACGCCCGGCAGCGGCTCGGCGGTCAACGCCATCGACTTCTTCGCGGGTCGTGACGGCCACGCGGTCGACGGCAACAAGACCGTCTTCGAGACCGGCGACGGTGGGACCTACGAGGGGATCGGCGTCGCCGACGCCAACAACAACTTCTACGGCGTCGACTCGGGCGCGTTCGACGACGTGACGGTCGTCGGTGGTGGCGGCACCGTCCTCGAGTGGGACGGCTCGAAGTGGACCCGCACGGACCTCGGTGACGCACAGCTCCGGGACGTCGTGGTCGAGGAGGTCTCCTACACGGTCGGCGGGGGCGGCGCAGTGTTCCGCCGTGACGGCAGCAAGTGGGCCCAGGAGGCCACCCCCACCGGCGACAACCTGAAGTCCGTCGTCGACGGGCCGACTCCGCTCGCCGTTGGCGCCGGCGGCACCGTCATCGCCCGGAAGTAACGCCCCCGCACGCCGTCCCCGTCGCGGTTCCGTTCTCGCCCCCGTTCCCGTGCTCGCGCTTCGCTCTGCGTGCCAGTTCCTGCGCTGTCCTCGACGTCCGTCCGTATCGCCCGGCCACCCCCACCGCCGGAGGCCGGGCGGCGAGTCGCGCCCGTGTGAAAAGGGCCCGAACAGTTCGCCGGTATCGACAGTCGGGTGCGGGTCCTTCGTACTGATGGGGCCGCAGGGAACCCTGCGCCCCGCGTCAGTGACCGCCGCGGTGGCTGGCTGTCGGCTGTGCGCGTCGCAGTCCTGTCTGGCTGCGCCGCCACTCGCAGGCGACACGCCGGCCCGGGCGGGCGCTGGCAGCTGAAGCGTCGGTGTGGAGACGACCGGCAGTTGGCCGGACGACCCGGCCGCCTACGGCATCGCGGTCACGACCCGGGCAGGAGGGACGCTGGCAGCGGGCGCCTCCACGCAGAGTCCCTCACCCCCACCCCCCAACCCCTTCCCCTTCCCCTTCGCTCGGCCCTCGGTGGGACGAGCGAACCGGGAGCGCGGCGACGACGGCAGTGCCGGCGACTCGGTGGTGGCAGCGGTGGTGGGGACGTACCTCTCTCGGAAACAATCCATTTATCCGGAAAATACGACGGTGAATTGTTCAACTGAGTGGTGGAAACGTGTTTACTCACCAAGGAGGGGGAATCGGCATCTTCTACGTGCTGTGTCGGCCCGTCTTCCGCGTTCTCGCGTTCGGCCTCCCGCCTCAGAGTTCTCCGGAGAGGACCTTCGCCGCCACGAGCACCGGGTCCCAGACGGGGCTGAAGGGTGGCGCGTAGGCCAGGTCCGAGCGCTCCAGCTCACCGACGGTCATCCCGGCCTCGAGGGCCGTCGCGACCGTGTCGATGCGGATGGCCGCCCGGTCCGTGCCCACGAGGCTGCCGCCGAGCAGGCGGCCGCTCTCACGGTCCGCACACAGCGTCACGGTCGTCTCGGCGCCCCCGGGGTAGTAGCCCGAGCGCGAACCGGCCGTGATCGTCTCCGAGACGGGCTCGAACCCCTCGTCCCGGGCGCGCTCGTGGTCGAGGATGCCCGTCCGCCCACACCCCTGCTCGAACGCCTTGACGACCGCGGTGCCGGCGATGCCGCCCACGGGCATCGGGGCCCCGGCCACCGTTGCACCGACGGCGCGGCCCTCGCGGTTGGCCGTCAGTCCCAGGGGAACCCAGTCGGACTCGCCGGTGACGACGTGGCGCGACTCCGAGCAGTCGCCGGCGGCGTAGACGCCCTCGACCGTCGTCTCGCCGAACTCGTCGACGACGACGGCGCCGCTCGTACCGCACTCGACCGGCGTGTCCGTCAGCAGGTTCGTGTTCGGGCGAACGCCGATGCCGACCACCGCGATGTCGACGTCGTGGGTCGTCCCGTTCGCGCGGACGGCCTCGACCTCGCCGTCGCCCTCGATGGCCGCGACCTCCGTCGAGAGGTGGAGTTCGACGCCCTCCTCCCGGAGTTCGTCGGCGACCACCTCGGCGACGTCCTCGCCGAACGGCGGCAGGAGCCGGTCCGGTCGCTGGAACAGGTGGATGTCGAGGCCGTGGGCGGCGAACGCCTCGGCCATCTCGACGCCGACGTAGCCGCCGCCGACGATGGCGGCCGTCTCGGGCGGCTCCCGCCCGGCGAACGCCGCCACGCGCTCGGCGTCGACGTACTCGATGTCGGCGCCCCGAACCGGCTCGTCGGGTGGCGTGAGGAACGCACGCACGGCCGCCGCGGCGTCCATGCTGTGCATCGTGAACGAACCCGACAGGTCGAACCCCTCGATGGGGTCGGTCGTGGCGTGGGCGCCGGTCGCGACGAGCAGGTGGCCGTAGGGTTGCTCCAGGGACCCCTCCGGGCCCTCGACGGTCACCGTGCCCCGGTCGGTGTCCACATCGACCACCTCGTGCTCGCGCCGGAGGTCGATGTCGCGCTCCCGTACCTCCGCTGGCGTGAGCGACAGCAGGTCGGCCAGGGAGTCCACCTCGCCCTTCACGTAGTACGGCATCCCGCAGTGGGCGTACGACACCCATGTTCCCCTCTCGAAGACGACCACATCGCGCTCTGGCTGCTCGCGCTTGGCCTTGCTCGCGGCACTCAGTCCGGCCGCGTCACCACCGATCACGACGAACGGGTCCATGGGTGCCGGCGCGCGGGCCGGGTACTTCGGTGTAGCGGGGGTGTGCGCGACCCCCTCGTTGCTGTCACCGCGCCGACGCCCACCGGGCGACGGGTGCGCTCCCCCCGAGCGGGTGACCGGCCCCTCGCATATCGGGCGTATCGTTTTGTCACCCCGGCGTGTCGGTCCACCTGTGACCGACTCCGACCTCCCGGACCCCGAACTCACGGACGACTCGCTGCTCACCCTGGACGACTCGCGCTTCACCCCCGACAACGTCGCCCTCGTCACCGGCGCCGCGTCCGGTATCGGCCGGGCCACGGCCGCGGGGCTCGCGGCGAACGGCCTCACGGTCGTCGGGGCAGACATCGACGAGGAGGGCCTCGGCGGCACCGCCGACATCGTGGCCGACCTCGCCGACGAGGGCGCCTTCCACGAGGCCCCCACGGACCTCACCGACGACGAGGACGTGGCCGCGATGGTGGAGGCCGCCGCCGACGCGGGGCAGTTGCGCTACGTCGCCAACATCGCCGGGATGCAGCACATCTCGCCCATCTCGGGGTTCCCGATGGAGAAGTACGACCTCCTGCTGGACGTGATGCTCCGTGCCCCCTTCCTCACCGCGAAGCACGCGATGCCACACATCCAGGACTCCGACGACGGTGCGGGAGCCATCGGCAACATGTGCTCGGTCCACGGCCACTACGCCACACAGGACAAGGCGGCCTACATCACCGCCAAGCACGGGCTCCGTGGGCTGACGCGCTCCATCGCTGCCGAGGGCGGGGGTGCGCTCCGGTCGTTCTCGGTCTCCGTGGGGTACGTGCTGACGCCGCTGATGGAGAACCAGATCGCCGACACCGCCGCGGAACGCGGCATCTCCGAGAGCGAGGTCGTCGAGGACGTGATGCTGGGCCAGGCCCGGACGAAGGAGATGATGACGCCCGCGCAGGTGGCCAACCTGTTCACGTTCGGCTTCTCGTCCCACGGCCAGCACCTCAACGGCGGTGATATGCTCTGGGACGGCGGCTACACCACCACGTATGAGTGACGGCGGCGATGGCGGCAGCCGTGAGGGGGAGCGCACGGACCCGGGTGGCGCGAGTGCAGTTCTGGATGGCGTCGCTGCCGATGGAGCGAACGTCGCCATCGCCTGCCAGGGCGGTGGCAGCCACACGGCGTTCACCGCGGGCGTCCTGCGGGGTCTGCTGCGGAACTGGCGGGAAGACGACACGCTCGTCGGCCTCTCGGGGACCTCCGGCGGCGCCGTGAACGCGGTCACGGCCTGGTACGGCCTCACGACTGCCGGGAGCGGGCGTGCCTGCGACCTCCTCGACGCCGTCTGGGACGACATCGCTGCGGAGACCCCGACGGAGCGGTGGACCAACGACTCGTTCGTCTGGCTCAACCGCGTCGAGGCGAGCGGCTTCCCGGTGCCGCGGGTGAGCCCGTACTACCTCCCGTCGGCGAAGCGGGCACAACGGGAGTTCCGCGAGGTCATCGAGCGCCACGTCGACTTCGCGACGATACGGGACCTCTGCGACCGCGGGGACTACCCCCACCTCGTCGTCGGCACGGTCGACATCAACGGCGGCGAGTTCGAGACGTTCACCGACCAGGACATCACGGCGGAGGCGGTCCTGGCGTCGGCGGCCGTCCCCGAACTGTTCCCCGCGGTCGAGATCCACGGCCACTACCACTGGGACGGACTGTTCAGCCAGAACCCGCCCGTCCGTGACCTCATGCACGTCGCCCCCGAGCGCAAGCCCGACGAGCTGTGGGTCGTCCAGATCAACCCCCAGGACCGCGAGGGGCTCCCGACCTCCCCCGACGAGATCGCGGACCGTCGGAACGAGCTCTCGGGCAACATCTCGCTGAACAAGGAGCTCCGCTTCATCGAGCAGGTCAACGACTGGGTCGCGGCCGGCCGCCTGCCCGAGTCGGAGTTCTCGCAGACCACCATCCGGCGCATCGAACTCGACCAGCGGTTCGACCAGCCGAGCAAGCTCGACCGCTCCCGGGACTTCCTGATCGACCTGATGGACCGGGGCGAGGCGAAGGCGGAAGCGTTCCTCGCGGGGCGGTGACTCGAGGACCGACCCGCGAACGGCTCAGTCCTGGATGAGATCGGCGGCCCGCTCCGCGATGGCGATGGTCGGGGCGTTGGTGTTCCCGCCCGTGAGGGTCGGCATGATCGAGGCGTCGACCACGCGCAGCCCGTCGACCCCGTGGACCCGGAGTTCGTCGTCGACGACCGCGTCGTCGCCGCTCCCCATCCGGCAGGTGCCGACGGGGTGGTAGACGGTGTGGGAGGTCTCGCGGACGTGTTCGGCGAGTTCCTCGTCGGTGGTGCGGTCCTCGCCGGGCCACACCTCGTCGCCGCGCACCTCGTCGAACGGCTCGGCCTGCACGATCTCGCGGGCGCGGCGGATGCCCTCGACCAGCGCGTCCATGTCGGCCTCCTCGTCGAGATAGTTCGGGTCGATGACCGGGTCGTCGAACGGGTCCGCGGAGGCCAGGCGGATCTCGCCGCGGCTCTTCGGGCGCAACTGGGTCGTGCCGATGGAGAAGCCGCGCCCCTCGTCGGGGTTGTCGAAGCCGTGGCGCATGTAGTAGCCCGGAGCGAAGTGGAACTGCAGATCCGGCGCGTCGAGGTCGTCGGCGGTCCCGGCGTGGATGAACCCGCCGGTCTCCGCGACGTTGGAGGTGAGTCGCCCGCGCTTCGCGCCGAAGTAGAGCGCCAGGTCCACGGGGTCGCCAGCCCCGTCCAGCGTCGAGTGCCACCCGCCCTCGCACTCGTGGACGACGAACGAGAACAGGTGGTCTTGGAGGTGCTGGCCGACCGGGAGGTCCTGCACGACCTCGATGCCGTGCTCGCTGAGGTGCTCGGCGGGACCGATCCCCGAGAGCAGCAGCAGTTTCGGTGAGTCGACCGCGCCCGCCGACAGGACGACCTCCTCGTTGGCGTCGGCTCGGACCCGCATATCGTCGGCCTGGAACTCGACCCCGGTGGCTCGACCGTTCTCGAGGAGGACTTGGGTCGCACGCGCACCCGTTCGGGCCGTCAGGTTCGGTCGGTCGAGGACCGGCTTCAGATAGCCGGCGGCGGTGCTGTGGCGCTGTCCCCTCTTCTGCGTGAGGTGGTAGCGGCCGACGCCGGCCTGCTGGGGGCCGTTGAAGTCGTCGTTGCGGTCGTACCCGACGGCCGCGGCCGCGTCGACGAAGGTGTCCGACAGCGCGCGTGGCGAGCGCGGTTCGCTCACCGCGAGTGGCCCGCCGGTCCCGTGCAGCTCCCGCGGTCCCGGGCGGAAGTCCTCCGCACGCTCGAAGTACGGCAGCATCTCCTCGTACCCCCAGCCCTCGTTACCGCGCCTGGCCCACTCGTCGTAGTCCTCGGCGTGCCCGCGGATGTAGATCATCGCGTTGAGACTGGAGGACCCGCCCAGCGTCTTGCCGCGAGGCCAGTACAGCTCGCGGTCGTTCATCTCGGACTGCGGCTCGGTGTGGTAGTCCCAGTCCGGCTCGCCGTGGAACAGCTCCGAGAACGCCGCCGGGATGTGGATCTCGCGCTGATCGTCCGGTTCGCCCGCCTCCAGCAGGAGCACCGTCGTCTGGTCGTCCGCGCTCAGTCGGTTCGCGAGCACGCAGCCCGCCGACCCGGCGCCCACGATGACGTAATCGTACGTGGCCGTTCGTGGTGGCATGGGTATCCACCACACGGCGAGGGGATAACCCTTCGCCCGCGACCCGGTCCGACGGTGGCGCCGCTACTCCAGGAACGCCAGTGCGGTGAGGTGCCCCTCGGTCTCGAGCGCGTCGTCGATGGGGGCCGTACTGGCGCTCGGCACCTCGGCGCCGTCGACGAGGACCGACGGCCCCCCGAGGAAGCGTGATGCCATCCTGAGCCACGTCGATACCCTCGAGGGGCGCCAGGTCAGCGCACTGACGGCGTTGCGCTGAACCGGCCGGTGTCCGCTCTCGGCCCCGAGGTCCGACAGTCGGCGACCATGCGTCCGCCGGAGATACTTCAACCCCCGGTGGATTCCGGCAGCAGGACGATGGTGAACGGGTAGTCAGTACCACACATGGTGGGAGGATTCGTCTGCGCACGCTGTGACCAGCTGTACGAGGACCGCCCGGGGAGCTGTCACGAGTGCGGCCACGAGGGGATGCAAACGCTCACGTTCAGCGAGTTCCGCCAGCGTCGACGAGCCGGCGGCGAGCCCTGGTCCGAATCGGACGGGGGACATGGTGGGCTCCGGACGACCGCGATGGTCGTCCTGGCCGTCGGACTCGTCGTCGTCGGGCTGGCCGCCATCGGTATGGGTACGATGGCGATGGGTGTCACCGTCCCCTTCTGAGGCGCCCGGTCATCGCCTGCGTCCGCGGTCGGCGCCCACCTCCAGCTCGTGGCCGATGCCGACCGCGAGCGCCACACAGCCCAGGAGGGCCACCGCGACCCCGGCCACCCAGACGGCGGAGGGTCGGGCGGCCCACTCGGCCAGCCAGAGGCCGCCGAGCAACGTGAGCCCGCCCGCGACGACGAACTGGACGAACCGCTCCATACCTCGGCCGGCGGGTCGCTCGACAACGAATCTTCGGGTGAAGGTCAATCGAGCGTCGCGCCGTACCGCCGACTCCCGAGGTCCGCCTCCGAGACGGGCCGGACGTACGAGCCCACGCGCTCACGATACCACCACCGGCCGGTCTCGGCCCGCTCCTCGGGCGAGGTGAACTCGTACCGGTAGCGGACCGCCCGGACGTACTCGGGTGGCTCGTCCGGGAACGGGTCGGTGGCCAGCAGCGAGCGGGTCGCCTCGTCACCCTCCAGGAGCTTCCTGAGGAACCGTGGGAACCAGGGGCTCCGACGCGGGGTCGGCGCCATCGCGGCGAACCAGAGCTGCCAGTCCAGGCGCAGGTGGTAGGGCGCGACCTGTCTCGGGCGCTGCTCGGGGTCGGTCGGCTTGCCGGGGAACTCGTAGGTGCGCCACTCGGTGTCCGGGCCGACCTCCGCGTCGGCCGTCCCCTGGACGACGATCTCGTAGCGGTCCCGCGTGATGGAGCCGAAGGCGCCGTACGTGTTGACGAGGTGGAGCGGGTCGTAGGAGGTGTTCATCACCTGCGTCTCCGAGATGGTGTTCAGCGCCGGCCGGACGCTGAGCGCCAGGACCACCAGCGCCACCAGGATCACCAGCACGACGAACGGGAGCGGTGCCGCGGTCGTCGCCGGCGCGGCGACCGGGAGGAGCCCCGCGAGCACGCCATCGGAGACGGTACTGAACGCGAGGACGATGGTCAACGCGTTCAGCCAGGAGAAGTTGCCCGTGAGCATGAGCCAGCCCTGGAAGGCGATGGTCACGACGCCCGCGATGGCGGCGAACGGTTGCGGGGCGAAGTACAGGAACGGGACCGCCAGTTCGACCACGTGGTTGCCCAGCGTCTCGGCGCGGTGGAAGCGGTCGGGCAGGTGGTGGGCGTACCACGACAGCGGGTTGGGGATGGGCTGGGTCTCGTAGTGGTGGTTCATGCAGGTCAGGTCGCGCCAGCAGTCGTCGCCGCGGAGCTTGATGAGGCCCGCGCCGAACATGTTGCGGAAGAGGACCCAGCGGAGGAGCCACACGACCACCCCGGGCGCGGGCGTCCCGGGGTCGCCGAGGAAGATGGCGAGGAACCCCGCCTCCAGCAGCATCGACTCCCAGCCGTAGCCGTAGAAGACGCCGCCCGCGTTGACGAACGACTGGTAGAGCGCCCAGAGGAGGAACCACAGCGCCATCGACGCCGGGAGCGCGAACGGTGCGGGGATGGCTGCGGGCGCACCGACGAGTGCGAGGGCCGAGAGGCCGACGCCGGCCCAGGCTCCGACGGCGATGGCGCGGTCCGACGGGACGTAGTAGAAGATGCTCGGGCGCTCGCGGAACGACGCGCGCTCGACGTAGCCGCGGAGGGGCCGGAGGCCGTCCTCGCCGGCGAGGGGGCGGAACTGGGACGCCGCGACGAGGAAGGCCAGCAGATAGATCAGTGCCAGCCCCCGCCGGACGAGGAAGCGAGCGAACCAGTAGCTCCCTCCGGCAGGGAGCCCCAGCTCGGAGAGCACCATGGGCGGGCCTGAATCGGGCGACGTGCAAAGGCGTTGCCGACGGACGCGGCCTCCTGCCGCGGAGCGGCTGCTCGGGGCCGCTGTGTCGTCTCTCCGACAATCGCCGACCGGCGCGACCCGCGCCAGTTCTGTATAGCGAGATGCGGTTTACGAGTTCGAGAGCGGACGCACCTTGCTGCCAGGTAATATATGGAGAATGATAATTCGGCCCCAGAACCGTGGGTTCGCGCCCTACCGGAACCGTTCTTCGAGCGAGACCGTCACGATGGACTTGAGGATCTCCGCACCGCCCTGGATGGGGTCGAGCTTCGTCTCACCGGCCCGCTCGGCGTACGTGATGGGCTCCTCGCGGACCTCGTATCCCCGCATCAGCGGCCGGATGAGCAGCTCCGCGGAGAGGCCGGTGTTCTCGGTCCACTCGATCTTCTCGATGACCTCGCGGCGGTACGCCCGCATCCCCGTGGTCGTGTCGTGGACGCGCTCGCCCATCAGGACGGAGGCGATGGCGGCGAACGCGGCGTTCCCGAGGCGGTTGAACGCGGGCATCGCGTCGGCCCCGTAGTAGAGGCGGTCGCCGGAGACGACGTCGTATCCCTCGTTCACGAGGTCGAGGAACTCCGGGAGCGCGTCCATCGGGTAGGTGTCGTCGCAGTCCGTCGTCACCACGACCGGGCGAGAGGCCGTCAACAGCGCCTCACGGACGGCCACGCCGTACCCCTGTGGTTCCTGCTCGACGACCGTCGCACCGTGCTCACGGGCGATCTCTGGAGTCCTGTCGTCGGAGCCGTCCACGCAGACGACCTCCGCGCGGCCGTCGGTCACGCGCTCGATTTCCTCCAGTACGGTCGCGATCGCGGCCTCCTCGTTGTACGTGCCCATCACGACGCTGAGGTCGTCGAACGTGAACTCGTCGGCCACCTCGTCGGAACTGTCGGCAGGCGCCGCCGTCGACGCATCGCCCTGCTGCTGGCTCATACTCCCGCGTTCGTGAGCGCCCACTTGAGGTTTTAGGTTTGCCAAAAACAATCGCAGGGCCGAACTCGCAGGCTCGACGGTCGATTATCGGATAGAACAACGACTATCGTGTGGAAATCCGGGAAAGCACAGAAATCTCGTGGATTACGCGGTTATCGCAGGTCGGCCGCACCGGGCTCGATCTCCTCGCGGTGCTGGTTCGCCTCGGTTCCCGTCGTCTCGGGTGGGCGCTCGAATCGCCGGCGGCGGATCGTCGCGCCACCGTCGGTCCGCGTCGTGTGGGTCGTCGGGTTGGTCGTCATCGGAACCATCGGGGCCGTGTCGTTGGGGTCGTACATCGGTATCTTGGGTGTGTGGGTGCGCTTCCGCATCGATGCTGCTGCCGGCCAGGGGGAGAATCAGTAGCGTACGGGTACAGCGAGCATCGGTCTTCACTCCTCCCGAAGGGCCGAACCATCATAAACGTTCATGTCCGAACAACGGTTGCCGACGGCGGTCGCTACGCTTAGGGGCACGCACCACCGCGTACCGGTGTGGCGACCGGACTGACGCTCGCGTTCGACCTGGCGGCCCTGAAGCGCCTCTCAGCGCCCGCTGTGGCGTTCGAGGACGCCCGGCGCTGGAGCGAGAACCTCGGCGTGGTGACCGATCAGCCGCCGTACGTGCTGACGAAGTTCACCCGCGAGCACGGGTTGCGCAACGACTTCCCCCCGGAGCCCGCGCCCGCCGTCGAGACGCTCGACCACATGCGGACCCACCACGACACCGAGCGGTACGTGTACGTGGTCGCGGACGAGGGTGGCGCGAGTGCCGAGGGGTGGGAGGTGCTCCCCATCTCGGAGGCAGCCGAACGAGCCGGGTGGGCGATGGCGCCCGACCCCAGGTCCAGGCTGGACTCCGACCCGTCGGTGCCCGACGAGGACGACTCGGACTGGCCATGAGTTATCGTCTGTTCTGCCCGATAGCTGATTAGAAACCCTAGATTGGACGATATGAATCCACAGATCGCCTGTTTCGAGCCCCCACATTCGGTGATAACTGCTCTTATCGTCGTGTCTGACGCAGATTGAAGTGCGGCCCGCTCGAGGGGGTGGACATGAGCACGGACGGGTCGGAGACGGAACGCGTCTCGGTGAGCACCTACATCCCGGCCTACCAGCGCGCGACCTGGGCGGCCGAGGCCGAGTCGATGGGCGTGAGCCGTAGCGAGTACGTCCGACTGATGGTCCAGGCCGGACGCCGCAGCTTCGACCTCGACGGAACGGCCGGGAACAGCCCTCAGGACACCGAAACCGGGCAAAGCGGCTCGCCGGGCGAAAGGGTTACCGAACACAACCCCGAGGAAGGCCATGAACCGGGGTCCGACCCTGGGGGTGACGGCCTCGAAGAGCGTGTCCTCGCAGCCCTCGATTCCGACGACTACCTGGGGTGGGACGAGCTGGTCGACGAACTGACCGGTGGCCTGGAGGACCGCCTGGAGGAGACGCTCGACGACCTCCTGACCTCGGGGCGCGTGAAACACAGCGGTCGCCACGGCGGGTACACGGTGGTCGCGGATGAGTGAGGCCCGAACCGGCGAGACCGGCGCCGTCGACGACCCGGTCGCCTACTTCCTGGAGGACCTGACCTACCACGGCAAGACCGAGCGGACCCGGGACGCGTACGAGCGGGTGCTTCGCTCCGCGGAGCGGTTCATGGACGGGCGCGGGACCACGCTCGCCGAGGCGACGCGCCGTGACTGCATGGCCTGGGTCCACCGCCTGCGCGGGGAGTACGCCGACAGCACGGTCGCCTCGTACGCCTCCTACCTCCACCGGTTCTACGGGTACATGGTCGAGGTCGGGACCTTCGATCGGAACCCGATGGCCCTGGTCACCGACGAGATGGACGAGACCATCGATACGGACCCTGCACGCCGGGAGATCGACCTCCGGCGGATGCGCGCGTTCGTCGCCGGCCTCGAACACCCGCTGGAGCAGGCCGTGGTCGTCACGCTCCTGAAGACCGGGATGCGTGTCGGGGAGCTCTGTAACCTGGACCTGCGGGACTGCTCGCTGACCGACGAGGAGGTCCGCGCGGCGTTCGACGTGCCGCCGCGTGGCGGTCTCGACGGCCGCCCGGACTCGATCTACGTCCCCAGCGAACCCTCGCGCGGCGAACCCTACAACGGGGAGGAGCGGACCGCCTCGAACAAGCGCAAACGGGCCACGGTGGTCCCCGTCGACGCCGAACTCGAAGCGGCGCTGAAGCGGTGGCTCGCCGTCCGTCCCGACGCGCGGTCACCCGCAGAGCCGCTGTTCTGCAGCACGAAGGACGAGTGGGGGGCCCGCCTCACTCCGAAGATGGTCAGGTCGTTCGTCACCGACCACGCCCGCGAGGCCGGCTGGTACCGCTCCGGCGGCGGCGCCGAGGAGAACGTCACGCCCCATTACTTCCGCCACTTCTTCACGACCCACCTTCGGGACCGAACCGGGGACAGGGGCGTCGTCAAGTACCTCCGCGGCGACGTGGCCCAGGACGTCATCGACACCTACACGCACAACTGGGGCGACCGCGTCCGCGAGGTCTACGAGGCGAACATCTACTCGCTCACGGCCTGAATTGTCGGTCCCCGTTCATTCCACTCCCGCCAGCTCCGTCGCCGCCGCGACTCGTAAACTGCATATCGCTATACACAATGGTGGGGTCGGCTCCCGCCGATCTGTGTCGCGTTTCGGACAGAGAGCGCGTACTGGAGGACGCTCCACCGCGACGGCGAACGCCTTTGTCCCGGGGCGCGCATCGGGGATTATGCCAGGCGCAGTGTTCCTCGCGGACGAGAGTGGCGACCTGACGCTCCGGACGATCGAGGAGTCGGACGTCCCGCAGTTGACCGAATGGGCCAACGACCCGGAACTCCGGCGCGCGACGGGCGAGCAGGCCACCCCCTCATCCGAGTCGTTCGAGCGGTCCTACTGGCTCGGCCGGGGCGACGACCCCGACTGCGCCTCGCTGCTCGTCTGCTCCGGAGACGAGGCTGTCGGGCTCGTGGAACTCGATGGCATCGACGGCACGAACGGTGTCGCGGAACTGGGGGTCCTGCTCGACCGGGAGGTGCGGGGGTCGGGCCTGGCCGACCGGGGGATGTCCCTCCTCCTGACCCACGCGTTCGAGGAGCTCCGACTGCACCGCATCACCGGGGAGGTCTACGCGGACAACGACCGATCACGCCGGCTCCTCGAGCGCCTCGGCTTCACGCACGAGGGGACGCGCCGCGAGGACGCGTTCTCCGGTGGTTCGTACCGGGATACGGCGGTGTACGGCCTCCTGGCAACGGAGTGGTCCACCGACGGGCCGGACTGAACACCTGTTCACGGTCCGTCTTCGGTTGAATCAACTCCACGACCTTCCGGGAAAAGATTATCATGCGAGCACCGGAACCTGAGGGAACGATTCATGCGGTTCGTCGAACTGGTCGTCAACCCGGACGAGGGGTGGTCGCGGTTCGGTCGCGTGGTGGCCGACGACCCCGGGGTCACCCGGGAGGCCATCCACCAGCTCGAGTTGATGGCGGACGGTAGTGTCGTCATGCTCTACGAGCTCTCGGGCGACCACGACCGCATCACCGAGCTCCTCGACGAACACTTCGATGCGGACGCCTCCGAGATCTCCGAGATCGCCGGGAACGTCCTCGTCTACGCCCATCACGACCCCAGCCCGACGGTCGACGGCCTGTTGCGCATCCCACGGGAGCTTGGTATCGTCGTGGACACGCCGCTGGAGTTCACCCGCGACGGCGGCATCAGGCTCACGCTCGTCGGGGAGGAGGCCGACATCCGACAGGCCATCGCCGCCGTCCCGGAGTCGGTGGCCCACACCGTCGAGCGGACCGGGAACTACCAGCCCGACCAGACGCGGCTGTTCGCCGAACTGACGGACCGACAGCAGGAGATCCTCCTCACCGCCCTGGAGATGGGCTACTACGAACAGCCACGTCGGGCGACCTACGAGGACCTGGCCACGGAACTCGACTGTACGAAGACGACGGTCGGCGAGCACCTGCGGAAGGCGGAGGAGAAGGTCCTCACGGGCATCGCACCGGACTGACCGGGCGGTCCCGGGGGGTCAGTCGGTCGCGGGCGCGACCAGTTCCGTCTCGGACTCGTCGATGAGCAGGTCCGCCAGCGCCCGGGCCGAATCGCCCAGTTCGGCGACGTTCTCCAGCAGGACGGTCTCCGATGGGAACAGCTGCTCGCCCAGTAGGAGGCCGTGCTCTCGGGCCGTCGAGCCCGTCACGGTGAGGTAGACGCCGAGCCCCGTCTCGGCGATGGCGGCCTCCTCCTCGAGTTCGGGGTCCGTGTACGTGAACTCGATGCCCTCCAGCGCGTCCGTGCCGAGGACCGCCTCGACCAGCCGCTCGTAGCGGGGTGAGATGCACAGCGGCCCCTCGTAGTCGGCGACGAACGAGCGGTCCAGCGGGTCGCCGCCGTCACCGCGCACGTCCGGCGTCGCCAGCAGCGTGTGGTAGACCGTATCGCCGAGCCCGCCGGAGACGCGGACGTCGGTGTCCATCGGGTCGATGCGTGCGTTCACGTCCGCCAGCGAGGCGAGGGGCTCGGGCCGGAGGCCGACGACCTCCTCCAGCACGAGGTCGGCCGAGTCGAAGCCGAGCGCGAACTCGTGCTTGCGGAGTGCCCGGAACGGCTCCTCGCGCCCGACGAGCTGCACCTCGCCAGCCGGCGTCGGCACACGCAGGGAGTCGAACACCACTCGGCGGGGGAACCCGTCGCGAGCGTCCCGCAACAGGGTGTACTCGGGGGCGTGCCGGTTGTCGGGGTCGGAGTAGTCGGCCAGCCGCTCGTACACCGACCGGTCGAGGTCGCGCTCGCCCTTGGTGACGGCCTTCTCGAGCCGGAGCGTGGAGATGACCTCGTCGACGCGGTCGGTCGCGTCGCCCGCACCGGCGCCGTCGGCGTGATGGGCCACGCGCTCGAGGACGGCCTCCAGCGGGCGACCCTTCCGTGGCACCGCGACCTGCACGGTCGTCATTGGAGGGGCAATCGGAACTGCGGGAGAAAAGCCGTCCGATTTAGTTGCCGGCCAGCGCCTGCCGGAGGTTGTCGAGCGTCTGGATGTCGTCCTCCATCTCCTCGAGTTCGGCCTCCACGTCGGCGACGCGGTCGGCCAGGTCGTCGCCGAGTTCGTCCTCCATGGCCCTCAGGTCGGCACGGAGGTCGGCCACGTCCGTCTCGATGGTGTCGACCCGGTCGTCCAGCGAGTCCGTCGTCCGGCCCACCGCCTCCAGCCGCTCGTCGACCGTGTCGAGTCGGTCGTCCACCGCGGAGACGTCGCTCTCGACGGCATCGACGGTCCCCTCGAGGCGCTCGACGCTCGCGTGGACATCCTCGAACTCCTCCTTGAGCGCCAGCAGGTCATCGGCCGTCCCGGCGTCGTCGAGGAACTCCTCCAGCGCCGCCGTGTAGGCGGCGACCTCGTCGACGTCGGACTGGAGCTTGTCCAGCTTCGCCTCCACGTGCCCGGGAACCTCCGCCTCGGTGCTCAGGTCGTCGATGTCAGGGCCCAGTGCCTCCGAGAGGGTGGCGAGGTCCTCCTCGGCCACGTCGCCCGCCCGGATCTGCGCCGCGAGCGTCGCCGCGAGGTCGTCGACCGCGACCGCCTCGGCCGCACCGTCGCCATGACCCGCCGCCTCCTCGGTATCGGCGGTGTCCTCGGCGGTGCCCACGGTAACGTCGATGTCACCGTCGTCCTCGGCGGCTGGCTCCGTCTCCCCGTCCTCGACGTCCGTGTCGACGCTGGCGATGGCGGACTCCAGGTCGTCGGCGGACGCCTGCGCCGGCCTCGGCGCGTCTCCTTCCGTGTCCGCCTCGTCCGCGTCGCTCTCGTCGGCGGCATCGAGTGGGTCGTCGAGATCCAGCGACGTGTCCGGACCATCCGCTTCGGAGTCGGAGTCCTCGGTCTCCTCGTCGTCCCCGATGATGTCGCTGACGCTCTCCTCGCCCTCGACGCCCTCGATGGACGGTTCGGTCAGGAACCGCTGGATGTCGTCGGTGTCCTTCGCTCGGAGGCCGTAGACGGTGGTGTACTCCTCACCGGCCTCGAACTCCCGCTCGAAGACGATCTGGTCGTCCTCCACGCTCCAGAAGTCGGCCCCGTACTTGGGGTGGAACCCGATGTCCTGTGCCGGAACGTCGTCCGGGACCTGGTCCACGATCCGGATGTCGGTGCTCTCCTCGCGGTCGGAGTGGATGACGAACGCGATGGCCGGGACGGGGAAATCATCGGGCTCGAAGGACTTCTCGACGCTGACGCCCCCCCGCTCGACCACCACTTTCACCTCCTCTGAGTCGGCGTTGCTCATGCTGTGCTATCAACCTGCGACCTCAGTCCCATAAATGTACCCTGAACCGACGGGTCTCCGGCCCGAACGGTAGCGTGCTCGAGCCTCCGGTTGCGACGGGGTCGCGCCGGTCAGAGCGAGACGCTGTCGCCGATCTCGACGACCTCGACGGTCCGGGGGTGACTGAACGACCGCGTGTGGTCGCGGACGCTCCGGGGGTCGGCCGTAAGCCCCTTCCAGATGTCCCAGTGCGAGGGGAGCAGCCGGTCCAGCGCGAGCTGGTCGGCGGCCTCGGCCACCTCGTTGGGCGAGGAGTACCACCGCTTGTAGACGTGCCCGCCGGCCATCCGGTCGAGCAGGCGCCCCGACGAGCCGAAGGCGAGCGCCCCCAGGTCGAGGTCGTGCTGCCGGCCGACCCGTGCGAACTCCTCGCTCGGTCGGGCGTCGCCGCCGTGGAAGAACGTCCCCGCCTCGTGCTCGAACACGTACGAGACCGGGTGCGTCGCGTCCGGGTCGTCGGCGTACTCCACGTGGACCGTCAGCGAGCCGATATCGACGGTATCGCGCTCGGCCACCTCGCGGAAGTCGTCGTCGGACACGCCCTCCGCGTCCGTCCATCCCTCCTCCTCGACCACGGCCAGCGAGTCGTCCGGTGCGAGGTACTCCGCCCCGCCGGCCACGAGCGGTCGCTGCGTCGGGCCGTGGACGTGGTCGGAGTGCTCGTGGGTCGCGAGGACGGCGTCCGGGTCGACGATCTCGGCGAACGCGCCGGGGTCGAACGGCACCGGGACCATCCTGACGAGCCGCGGCGGGTCGCCGACCCCGCAGTACGGGTCGACGAGGACCGTCGTCCCGTCGGCGGCCTTCAGTACGAAGCCGTTGCAGCCCAGGTACCAGATATCGACGCCCTCCGGCTCGGTATCGGCCACCTCGCGCGGCAGCCAGTCGCCCCAGTCCGAGGTGCCGAGTTCATGCGCGCACATCTCTGCGTGAGCCTCCACGCTCGCGGGAGCTAAATCCCCCGTATCCCTCGGGTCCCCAGAGCGGTGACGGGCCCTGTCCACCGAAGGCCTATGCTCCGGGCGGGATACGGTCCGGATATGAGCCTCCTCCCGTCCCTCCGCGGGGTCATCGACCGCCGCATCCTGGTCAACTTCAGGCTGGACCCGGAGCCGCTGGCCGACCTGCTGCCGGACGGCTTCGAGCCACGGACGGTCGACGGCGTCGCCATCGGCGGCATCTGCTGCATCCGGCTCACGTCGATGCGACCGGCTGGATTCCCGGCGGTCTGTGGTCTCGCCTCGGAGAACGCCGCCCACCGTATCGGTGTGGCGTACGAGACCGACCGGGGACGCGAATCGGGTGTGTACGTCCCCCGACGGGACACGGACTCGCGGCTGAACCGGTTCGTCGGGCGCCGGACCGTCGGGCGGCAGTCCCTCGCCGAGTTCGACGTCGCGGAGGGTGACGGGCGGTACGAGCTGTCGATGCGGAGCCTCGAGAGCGACGTATCGATGCACGTCTCGGCGACCGAGGCCGAAACGCTCCCCGACGACAGCGTGTTCGAGTCCGTCGCCGAGGCCTCGGCCTATCATCGCTGTGGTGCGGTCGGCTACTGCCCCACGCCGGACGGCGAGGAACTCGCGGGCGTCGAACTGGACACGGACGAGTGGGGGGTCACCCCGCTCGCCGTCGAGTCGGTGGGTGCCAGTCTCTTCGAGACCAGCCTGCCCGACGACGCGGTGGCGTTCGACAACGCCCTCCTGATGGAGGATATCGGTCACGCGTGGCGGCCGCGTGCCACGAGACCGGCCTCGGCCTGATGGGGGTCGGTCGACGGGTGGCCCGTGCGCGGGCCCGCGATGGGACACTCGCCGTCCTGGCGCTACTCGGACTCGTCGGCATTCTGGGGAGTGAGGCCGGCCGACGACTGCGGGACCCCGTCGCGGCGCTCGGCGGGGTCGGAACCGCCCTCGCGGTGGAGTGGGCGTTCCTCCGGTATCCCGACCGACTGCTGTCGCTGTGGGAACGCCCGCTGGTCAACCGGGGGAGCGCGGTCGCGCTCGTCGCAGGGGCGTTCGCCGTACGTCGATACCCCCGAATGCTCGCCGCAGGCATCTGGGGCCTGGCGACGTATCTCGTGTTGCTCGCGCGGGTTGTGCTCCGAGATGGGGGGGACCAGTCGCTTCCGGAGGGTCGCGACGCCGATAGATAAACCATCTATCGGGATACCCAATCCGGGTGCATCGGCGGGACACAAGTTCCGAACGTAGAAATCTACAAACCACCAACTGTCCAACAGTATCTGAGGCATCACTGGCTCAGAGGAGGCTCAATAGCTCCGCCGAGCCCTCTTTGGTCAGAATGTTGTAGTATTATCGAAGGGACCGACGCGAATTGGGCATACAATCGCGTGTCTCAAGCATCGGGAAATGTAGTGACAAGTCATTACACGTCATAACATATAACTCCCTGCACGGCGAACGCCTCTCTATGAGTGGTTCAAGCTACGATAAAACGATTCAGTTCCGTGCCGGGGCCGAAAAAGAGGCTGCGGAGCTCCTCGATGAGATTCATATCGGCGGCGTCAATGTGAGCGAGCTTGCCCGTACCGGGTTGATCAAGATGCTCCGCCGGTCTCTGGACGAACAAGACGAGATCGCGGTCTACGAACGATACAGCCGTGGTGAGATCGACGAAGACGTAGCTCGGGTCCTCCTCGGTGAGAAAATCGACCAGATGGAAGCGGAAAAAGACGCATTCGAGTCGGCAATGGAGCGGGACACCTCAACATTCCTCGCTGAAAGCGATGGCGAGTGACAATCGCCACCCACTCCTGGCCGATACGAGTTCCCTGATTGCCGTTGCGAACACCGACCAGTGGGACGTACTGGCGGAGTCGCTCGCTCTCACCACCACGAACGTCTGCAAGCACGAACTCCAAAACCACGTCAACTCGAACACGTACGCACCCAAGGGAAGCCGCGAACAGTATCTGAAACGAGGCAGCCAGCGTGTACTTGAACACGTAGAGGACGATTCCTCGTCGTGGTCGTGCGTGACTGTCGTTCCACGTCCCCATGGACCGGACGCGGGTGAAGAATCGCTGAAGCAGGAGCTTTCCGAACACGGCGACTCGTATCAGGTCGTCTCACTTCTCGATGGAGCCGCACGCCGGTCGATCAGGCGACTGGTTAACGACCACGGATACGACATTGACGTTGTGGGACCGCCGTACCTTCTCTACGTTCTCCTCGATACCGAGCTCATTTCGAAGGCAGAGTTCTGCAAGGCGACAGGCAAAATGATCCGGACTGAAGGGTGGACTGGATACGAAGTCGTCAAGAACGCGTGGGCCAGCATTCCTGTTGATTGTTCCGAGTTCCTTGACGAAGATGTTCTCCCACCCTGAGAGTTGACAAGTACTGGAACGCTCAATACAGGCGAGCGATGTAACGCGAAGAATCACGATCTATCTAGTTATTGGTAGGAACGGCGTGCAAGATATAGAACTTGTATGCAGTACTCGTCCACCGTTGGTTTCATGCTTTCTAACCTGAATCAGCCGATACGTAGTACTGTGGACTGACCGCTGCAGAAACTTCCAAATGGGCACTGTCTAGTTAGCGCAGATTGAGGAACGAGCAGGTCGTTGAGTGTCTTGCCTAGAGATGCTCGCAGACCTGCTCGAGAACGATTACAACGGCGACTTAGATGAATATTGGGAGCGTGAGCGGACGGCGACGCCCGTCAGGGCGTTCGCCGTCCGGCTTCACGCGACCGGTTGTTCACTCAGAGAAACAGAAGCGATTCTTGCGTCTCTCGGTGTGGAGCGTTCGCATCAGGCGATCTTTCAGTGGGTACATCGGCTGACTGACAGCAGTCCAGACCCGCCGACGGCTTCGCCGTCGCGGGTCGCGGTTGACGAGACTGCTGTCCGGATCAATGGCGACCTGTGTTGGGTGTACGCTGCAATCGACCTTGATACAAAGCTGATTCTGGATGCCCAGATTTTCAAGCGTCACGGCACCGATCCAGCGGCTGCGTTCCTCCACCGACTCCGTGAAAATCACGACTGCGCGAATACCACGTTTTTGACTGACTCGTTCGGCTATCGGACTGCCCTCAATCGATTAGGGCTGAGCGGTCGGGTGGACTACACCGACCGAAACCTCATCGAAAAGTGGTTTCACACCCTCAAGCAGCGCATCGACCGCTTCCATCACTCGTGGGTCGGCAGTCGGCGGAGCGTCCGCCGTTGGATTTCTCACTACGTGCAATACTACAACGAACAACGACCGCACCAATCGCTCGACGGACGAACGCCAGCTGAGGAGGTGCTAAACTAGACAGTGCCTCCAAATGAATATGGTATTTATGATGGTATATATGACTCAATGCGCGTATCGGTCAACTCGAACCGGAATGTTCCGTCGTTAGATACAGGGGGTGTCTTTTAACAGGAACCGAGTTGCACAGTTGCCTGAATTCTTAATCGATTAGACCTCTTCTTTCACGTAGACACCGAGAACGCCACCGAGAGCACTGAGTCCGACAGTGTATACTGCGGCCAATAACACAATGAAGAGTACGCTGACCCACAGCCCGAGTTGAACACCGACACCGGACATCGAAACCACGGGGATGAATAACAGTGCGATGCCAATAATAAAAATAAACGGGACGAAAGCAACGATGCCGGCGAGGGCTCCAACTTTTGCACCGGCGGTGGAATCACCACCTTCCAAGTATCCGGCGATTCCGCCGCCGAGAACCGTCGAAAATGGGATGAACGAGAGTACGATTCCAGCAAGACCACCGATCAAGGCGTTCAGCAGGGTGTTTGGCGCACGGGCGGTCTCGGCTGACTCGTTCGGAGGGGCCGTAGTTCCTATCGCGTCGGTTGTCGAGTGTTTCTGAGACTCGTCTGTCATGTAGAATTCCCCGTAGTCTTTGGCCATTTCCAGGCATACCAGAGAACTAGTGCAAGAAGAACAACTTCTACAGTAGCACCATAATACATATGAGCCCAAGATTCACCCACTATATTGAATAAAGTAAAAGGAATATAGAGTATTGCCACGACGATATTCGTCCAGCGATTCATTTTTGCCGGCAATGCCAGAGACAGGAAAATCATCAAACCCGGAATTGACACAAATACTAGTGCAACCAACGCCCATGTTGGCGTAATGTCAAATGTGAACACTTTTCCAATTAGTATATCCTCAATAGTCCCTGGCTTGTAAAACCCAAAAATATCCACATATACATATAAAAACATAAATGATGTCCACAATGCTGCTAGCTTCAGCTTCACGTTTACATCGATGTCTTCCAACCCCCCTTTGGTTGTATTAGAAGAACTCATAGCTCACGTTTCCCCATTCGCCATAGTTGATCGCCATAGAAGAAAATCGAGATAATCACATATAGTTAGCATGTCGCGTATTGCAAGTAGGGCCTGAGTATTCCAGTGAGGGGAATGGTATCCTGGCCAAGTATGTGTCAGAGGTCCGCACGCTGGAAGACACGAAAACCGATTGCGACGGGTACGAGCAGCCAGAACACGAGTACCACCAGCCCCATCCACGGCGAGACAAAGACTGCGTCGAACGTACTCGCCTCGGGCATCCTGCCGGGTGCGAACGAGCTGTCCGGAATCGCCGCGTTTAGCGTCGCGGTGAATGCTCTCGTGGGCGGAATTAGCATGATTGGGTAGACCCAGGCCGGCCAGTCCGCAGGCGGAGGCAACGAGAATCCACTCACAACGAACACAAGCGTGTTGGTGACGACGCCCCAGAGCAACTCAGTGACGATGTCGAAGCCGGCGGTCAGCACCACGGCTTTCTTCGTCGAGCCGGTCATCGCCGAGAAGCCGATCATGGCGCTTACGAATGTCAGGGCAAAGAACAGGCCAACGACCAACAGGACGAGAGTAGCAACGGGGGCGATATCACCGAGCAACGCCGAGCCCAGCACTATCCCCGCCAGCAGCGAACCAAGTATCGGGATCGCAAGCACACCAGTGCGCCCGACGATCTTACCGAGCATGACCTCACCGCGCGTGTGCGGCAGCGACAGTAGCAATTTGATACTGCCGGACTGGCGCTCGCCGGCGATGGCCTTGAAACAGATGAAGATCGCCGTCAATGAAACGAACATAGAGATGATGTCGGCGAGGACAAAGACCAGGCCCCGCGGCGAGGCGGCACCAACCCCGAACGCTTCGGAGAACAGTCCGTACGCGCTGGCCACTACGAGCGCGAGCAGGACAAAGAATACTGAGATTGCTCGGAAAGGACGCCAGCGGATGGCGTCCCTGAAGTCCTTCCGCGCGACCGCTTGCCAACTCATCGCTCGCCCTCCGTGTAAGCCATGAACAACTCCTCAAGCGACGCCGCCTCGCGCAAGTCCTCGACCGTATCCACGGCGACCAATTCACCATCACGTAGGATTCCCACGCGGTCACACACCGCTTCCACCTGACTGAGGATGGAACTCGAAATTAAGACCGTCGTCCCTTCGGCACTCTCCTCTCGGACGATGGAGCGGACCTCGCGGACACCGGCGGGGTCCAAGCCGGTCGAGGGCTCATCGAGAATTAGCAAGTCCGGATCATCGACCAGCGCCATGCCCAGCGTCAGTCGCTGTTTCCTTCCCTTCGAGTAGTCACCGGCCGGCCGATCCGCTGCGTCGGCGATCCCGACCCGCTCCAGCATCTCCACTGGATCGTCCGGTGCGTCCTTCGAGTCGATGACAAATTCGATGTGCTGGCGGCCCGTCAACCTCTTGTAGATCTGGTACCCTTGCGGCATCACACCAGTGCGTTCCCGGACTGCCTTCGATTCATCCTGGGCGTCGTGGCCGAGCACCATCGCCGACCCAGCTGTCGGCCGGACGAAATCCAGCAAGATGTTGATCGTCGTCGATTTCCCCGCACCGTTCGGCCCCAGAAAGCCAAAGACCTCACCCTGCTCGACGGCCAGATCCACGCCACGCAACGCTTGGACGCCGTCGAACTCCTTCCGGAGCCCATTCAGTTCGATGGTTGCCATATCTACAGGGACGGTTGGAATGGCTATAAAAAGGAGACTCACGGTTAATTGTGAGTAGTATGAGATCGGTCGTCTGCAAAAGACGCGCAGTCTTTTCAGCATGCACCTGTAAAAATCTCTAGCAGATGGTAGAAGTATCGGCGCTAAGTTCGCACGCTTACCGAGCAACTATTTCACAGCTATCCAGCGTAGAACCAACTCCCATTGGATGTTTTCTTACACCTCATACGTCGGAAATCTAGCTGCTATCCATATCTCCGTGTCAACTCACGTTGGAACTCATCGTTCAGTTCCGTCGTTTTCTGTGCGAGTGTCGTCTCGAATTCCTGAAGATGCTCTTCAAATTCCGTTTCTAATTTCCAGATTTGCTTCTGAATACGGGCGAGGTCTGTCAACTGTAACTCGTCCGCAATGACCTGGCCTTTTGCGGTGACCGGATGGCACTTCTGCCCCTGACTATTATAATCCGGATCGTCCGACACCAATCCGAGTTCTTTGGCGTCTTCCAAGCGGTTTCGAATCGTTGCTGAACTGATTTTCAGGTCGTCCCGTAGCACCACGAATCGCTTCGGTTCGGCCTGCAGCTCGGCTAATAGCATCACTCCACCTTTCTTCGAAAGGAACTCTCCAATCCGTTCTATCTCACTTTCGTCGAACTCATCGGGGGATGGTGCACCCGCCTCTCCCCCTGCATCATTGCGATCAGCCACTATTCACCTCGTTTGTACCAGTGCTACCATGAATCATATGGTTCGACATAAACTAATGGTTTAGGTTGAACTCGAAGAGCGACCAGAACCAGAGTTTCGGAAAACATCCAGAATTTCGCTTACGGCATTCTAAACCCTTCAAAACCGTCGAGTTCGTAGTATGTGGTGGAACGATTCGGAAGCAACACCCCATTGAATATGGTTCGAACTGAGCTACTTCGGCCTGTCTCATATCAGCCCATGTCTCGGACAGTTCGAAGCACGCCACAGACTGCTGACAAGGTGGGTCACCAGGAGTAACCGCTCGTGGTACGTGACGATCCCGCAGTCGCTGAGTCCATCGTTGTGCACGCAGAGTCGCTCTGCCAGCACGAGGACCACCTGTGGGACGTTATTAAACAACTTTCAATACCCGTTGCCTCCCTGACTGACGAGCGTGACCAGACCAAGGCAGATTTCAAAACCGAAGAGATGGTCAAAGCACATCTCTTCATGCGGATTCGAGGGTTTTCCCAAAACGAGTTCGCTGAGCAACTCAGTACCCGCTCGAATCTGATCAAGAGTGTCGAATTTGACGTGAAGAGCCTCGATGCAGCCCCATCACAGCAGGACCTCTCGTATGCCTGGTGCAATTTCAGCGACGACACTCAGAAGATCATCGAGGCCGCTGCAGAAGGCATCGGGCAAGTTGCTGTCGAGCACGACGTTATTTCCGAGGCGCTTGTCCCGGTTCTTCCTGACGAGGAGGCGGATGAAGATGACATACAGACCGATAAAGAATACCAGAAGCAGAAGGCGACGAAGCTGATCAGGCTCGCTCGCAAGCACGTGCTCCCGGAGTTCGAGACCGGGCGAGCGGCCCACCGGACCTACTCAGATGAAGCGATACTGGATATGTTCGCGCGTATCTGCGCGAACAAGGGCAGCGCTCATTCTGAGGGCGAGTACGGCTGGCTCACCGACGATGACCTGACCTGCGATGACGAAACGTTTCTCCGTGCGATCAGGCTGATTGCCACGCCTGAAGACGACGACGCACAGCCCACACTGTCGGACTATGCTGAGGCGGATGCGATGCCGAAAATCGACCGTATCCGGGATGCTCTCATGGAGTCGTTCGACGCGGCGACGGAGAACGTCATCAATTCGATTCGCGGGGATGACCCGTTCGAGGACCGGAAAACCATCGCGGCTATTGATATCACGCACGAGCAGTACCACGTCTGGCCGTGGGAAGACAAGGACGCCGGAATTTCGAAACCCGGGTTCCCGCGCATGGTCAGTGGCTACAAGAAGGATGACGAATATTTGCGCGGCTACAAGTACGCCACGATCACGTTAGTTGGCGACAACGCCCCGATAATCCTCGGTGTTGAGCCTGTCAAGGAGAACTCGAAGTGGGAGCCGGACGGGTCGCCGTCGTACTCGAAAGGCGATATTGTTGCGCGACTTCTGGATAAAGCAGAGCGGTTCGTTGATCTCGATGAAGTGCTGTTGGACCGCGGCTTCTACAGCAACGCTGTCTATGCTGAAATCGATGATCGTGACCTGCTTTACACGTCGCCTGTCCCGAAATACGAAGACGACTACACAGCGATCAAGAACATCGAGGCCCACGATGACGCGGATGCAGCTGTGAAGCACGATGTGCCGTTCGGCCAGGACGGCGAAGTCCACCACACTGCGGAGTTTCTGTACACGCCGACCACAAGTGACGATGCGGACGGGAACTACGCTGTGTTCGTGACGAATCGAGACCGTGTCGAACCGGAACAGATCGACAAGGTCTGCAACACGTATGATCGTCGGTGGGACATCGAGAGCCAGTTCAAGTCTGTGAAAAGTTTCCTGCCGAAAACGTCGTCGAAGGACTACCGGATTCGCCTCTGCAAGTTCGTGCTCGCTTCGCTCATCTATAACCTGTGGCGGCTGACCGACTACCTGCTCAAGGTGGCGATGGACGAGGATATTCGGTTGCCGCCGGTGATTACGGCCAAGACGTTCGTGCGAGCGCTCGGTGAGTTCCTGCGAGACATCGGATAAGACAGCTTTCTGCGTTCCGAGCCCGAAAATCGTGAGCGGCAGCGCTGTCCAGTCCGGCGGATTTTCTTCATTTAATTACCGGATAGTTGAGGATTAGGATTTGTTTCGCTTAGTCGTCCTTGTTTCAGGGCGAGATTGGGTGATGAAAATCCAGCTATTGCGAGACTCGTTTGTAGCCTTTTAACCGTTCGAAAAATGTGGCGGGAGAGGGCGGTCGGTTGGACGGCTCTCGCCCAGTGACTCGACCGCCATCGGGGGGCTCTAGCTGCCGTCGGTCTGTTCGGTCCCTGGTGTCCGGTTCGGCGTTGCTGTCTGCGGCGGCGTCTCGGCCCCGACCTCGGTCGGGTCGCCGGTGATGGTCAGGGTCACGACGGCCCGGGAGAGCGCACCCAGATCGCGCGAGCCGACGATCTGTGCCTGCAGGACTACCATGTACGACTCGTCCTCCGGCAGGGCCGCGATGTTGACGAGAGCCGTGCCGGTGTCGCCGCAGTCGGTGAGCCGCTGTGACTGTCCGGTGAGCGTCCCCGATTCGAACGGCTGGCGCCCACCGACCTGACACGCCGGGAACTCGAGCTGGTCCAGGACCGCGTCGGTGTCGGTCCCGAACTGGTCGGACACGATGAACAGCACGCCTGGCGTGGTCCACGTTCCGAGGAAGTCCTCGACGCTCGGTGCAGCGATCAGGCTCGGGCCCAGCGACGACGGCGCCCCGTCGACGTCGGCCCACGCGGTCGGAACCTCGGTCCGGATCGTGCCCGTGTCGTCGGTTATCGCGCCGAACTGCTCGTACTCGCCCCGCGGCTCGCCGCCGGTCCCGTCCCCGCCTCCGCCCTGAACCACCTGGAGCGGCCTCCCGTTGATCTCGCCCTCCAGCAGGAGGCCGCCCTGCTGCCCGCCGGGGAGGGCCCGCGAGACCTGGACCGGGTAGACGGCGTCGGCACCCTGCGTCCGCAGCACGTCGCAGTAGAACTCCTTCGTCGGGAGTGGTGTCTCGTCGCGGACGGCCCGACTGCCGCGGATCCGGACGATCCGGTCGCCGGGCCTGAGGCCGGCGTTCCAGGCGGGTGTCCCGGGGTCCACCGTGATGAGGTGGAGACCGCGGGTGATGCCGTCGGGGGTCATCGGCGCCCCGGTCTCCACCGCGAGGGTACTCATCCCCAGGTAGTCCACGTTCTCACCCGCCTGGAGCTGCCCGGTGACCGACCGGGCGATGTCTCGGGCGATGGCGTAGTACTGCGAGAACTGCGAGCCCGCGTAGTTGATGCCGACGAGGTTGCCGTTGTCGTCCACCAGCGGCCCGCCCGAGCTCCCCGGGGCGATGGTGGCGGTGTGTTCGAGGATGGAATCGACCGACGCCCATTCGGTCTCGCCCTGGCCGACCCGTGAGACCGTGCCGCGCGTGGAGGCGACCCGGGTCCCGTTGACCGGGAACCCGTGGGCCGTCACGTTCAGGCCCGAGAAGATCTGCCCCCCTCGCCAGCTCAGCGACGGGAATCCGTCCCCCAGGATGCGGATGACCGCGAGGTCGGCACAGTCCGAGAGCCCCACGATCTGGGCATTGTACGACTGCTGCCTGTCCTCGCCGACGAAGACGCGGAGCGTGTCCGCCCCGGAGACGACGTGGGCGTTCGAGAGCGCGATCCCGGACTCCTCCACGATGGCCCCCGACCCGGTTATCGTGCCCTCGGCCTCGATCCCGGGGAAGCTGTAGTCGCCGAACGCCTCGATGTAGATCGTCGCGTCGCGCGCCCGGAGCCAGCCGGGGCGCTGGTCCTGGCCGTCGTCCTGGGCAGTGGCCGACCCCAGGACACCCGCCGCGCCGGCCGTCACGAGCCCGCCGATGAAGGCCCGTCGAGGGAGGTGGTTGTCTGTCGATCCGGTCCCGTCCCGGTGGTCGGTCGCCCCGGGGTCCCGGTCCGCTGAGGGTTCTGGTTGCATACCGACGAACACCCCCGTTCCCAGCGAGTTATCTATTTGTGGCTTACTGAGATAAATATGCAATTACTTGCGGATTTCACCGCAAATGGAGAGCTTACTAGGAATGAATCGGCAATAATTGTAGTGGTATGGGGAGCTGATGGTCTCCGCTGGTGGCCATTCAGTGGGGGGTGCGCAGTTCGGGACTCGTGTGCGTCCCGGGGCGCGTGGTCACTCCCCCGACAGGTGCCCTGGGTTCCACTGGCCGTCGAACGGCTCGTGGCGGAACGGCTTCGCGTCCTCGCCAGCGTACGTCCCCACGAGCTGCCCGTCGCCCTCCAGGTACCACTTGTAGGTCGTCAGGCCCTCCAGTCCGACGGGGCCGCGGGCGTGGGTCTTGCCGGTGCTGATGCCGACCTCGGCGCCGAGGCCGTAGCGGAAGCCGTCGGCGAAGCGGGTGGAGGCGTTGTGGAAGACGCTCGAGGAGTCGACCCCGCGCATGAACCGGCCGGCGCGGTCGGCATCCTCGGTCAGGATGGACTCGGTGTGCTTCGAGCCGTACTCGGTGACGTGCCCGACGGCGGCGGTCAGGGAGTCGACCACCCTGATGTCGAGTTCGAGGTCGCCGTACTCCTGGCGCCAGCTGTCCTCGGTCGCCTCCCCGACATCGACGTGCTCGCGCGTGCGCTCGCAGCCGCGGAGGGTCACGTCGTGGTCGCGGTAGGTCGCGACCATCCCGGGCAGGAAGTCCGCCGCCACGTCCTGGTGGACCAGCAGCGTCTCGACGGCGTTGCAGACCGCGGGGTACTGGACCTTCGCGTCGAGCGCGACCTCCTCGGCCATACCGAGGTCGGCCTCGCTGTCGACGAAGACGTGACAGACGCCCTCCGTGTGTCCGAGGACGGGGATGGACGTGTTGTCCTGGATGTACTGGACGAACGCCGAGGACCCGCGGGGCATCAGCAGGTCGACGGACTCGTCCATCCCGAGCACCTCGTCGACGTCCTCGCGGGCCTCGATGTTGGCGGCCCAGCCGTCGGGCACGTCGGCGGTGGCCTCGACGATGAGTTCGTGGAGGACGCGGTTGGAGTGGAGCGCCTCGCTCCCGCCCTTCAGGATGACCGCGTTGCCCGATTTCAGGCCGAGCGATGCGATCTGGACCAGCGCGTCCGGGCGCGACTCGAAGACGGCCGCGACCACGCCGATGGGGACGCTCACCTTGTAGAGGTCGAGGTCGTCGTCGAGGTGACGGGCGCTGAGCGTGCGACCGAGGGGGTCGTCCTGCGCGGCGACGCTGCGCACCATCTCGATGATGCTGTCGAGCTTCCCGTCCGAGAGCTTCAGCCGGTCGACCAGGGCCTGCGTGTACTCGCCCTGTTCGAGGAGCTCCTCGGCCTCGGCCACGTCGCGCTCGTTGGCCTCCAGCACGCGGTCGCGGTTGGCGTCGATGGCGTCTGCGATGTCGTGGAGTGCCTCGCTGCGGGCCTCGTCCGACAGCGTGGCCAGTTCGAGCGCCGCGCGCTCGGCCCGTGCGACCTTCTCGGCGGTGGTCGGGTCGGTCGTCCCGGCGGTGGTGTTCTCAGTCATCGGTGACCCCGTTCACGGGGACGAATATCGTCCCGACGGGTTTGGCGTTAGCGATTCTGGCGAGGACGTCGGGCTCGGCGGAGCCGGCGATGATGGCCGGGATGCCGTGCTCGCTCACGTCGCGGGCCCCCTCGACCTTGGTGCGGATGCCGCCGAACTCAGCGTCCGTCGTCCCGTCGATGAGGTCCTCGACGGCGGCGTAGTTGCGGCCGACGGCCTCGATGCGCTCGGCCCCGGGGTCGTGCTTGGGGTTCCCGGTGTAGACCCCGTCCACGTCCGTCAGGGTGACCAGCAGGTCGGCGTCGACGCCGATGGCGATGGAGGCCGAGATCATGTCGTTGTCGCCGATCTGCAGCTCCTCGGTCGCGACGGCGTCGTTCTCGTTGATGATGGGGACGACGCCCCAGGAGAGCAGCGTCTCGATGGTGTTGTGGAAGTTGGTGAACCGCTCGGGGTTCTCGAGGTCGTGCTCGGTGAGGAGGATCTGGGCGATCTTCCGGTCGTGGCGCGCGAAGCTCGCGGTGTAGCGGTGCATCAGGTGGCTCTGCCCGACCGTCGACAGCGCCTGTGCCTCCTCGACCGTCCGGTCGGTGTGGTCCAGACCGACCCGGCCGATGCCGGCACCGACGGCGCCCGAGGAGACCAGGATGACCTCCTTGCCGCGTGCGAGGAGGTCCTCGATGTCGTCGACGAGCTTGTCGAGCTTCGTGTTGTCGAGGTTCGACGCCTCGTCGGTCAGCGAGTTCGTCCCGGCCTTCACGAGCACGCGGTCGGCGTCGGCCGCCAGCCGTCGGGTCCGGTCGATCTCGTCCGCGGTCACATCACCGTCGGTCTCGTACTCCCCCGTATGCTCCCCCTCACTCATCGCCGACCTCCGCGGAGAGTTCCCGGGAGCGCCGGGCCGCCGCCGCGACCGCCGCGACGACCTCGTCGTAGACGTCGCTGTCCCGGAGGACACCCATCCCCTCGATGGTGGTCCCGTTCGGCGAGCAGACGGCGTCGATGAGTTCCTCGATGCTCCGGTCCGAGCGCAGGACGGTCTCTGCGGCACCCTTGAACGTCTGGGCGGCCAGCGTCTCCGCCGCCTCCTCGTCCATCCCCTCCTCGACAGCCGCGTCACGCATCGCACCGATGAGGTAGAAGACGAAGGCCGGGCTGGACCCGTTCAGCGCCGTGGCGGTGTCCATCAGCGACTCGTCGATGACGGCGTAGTCCCCGAGGTCGTGCAGCAGTTCGAAGACGACCGGGGGGACCTCGCCGTCCGCGCCGGCGACCGCGGCGGCCATCGTGCCCGTCTCGGCGGCCAGGTTCGGCATCAGCCGGACCACCTTCGCGTCCGTGCGTGCCGCGACGTACTCGGTGGAGACGCCGGCGGCGATGCTGACCAGCGTCTGGTCGGGCGAGAGGTCGAGGTCCTCGAGGACCGCGCCCACGATGTCCGGCTTGACGACCACGAAGACGACCTCGGAGTCGGTCGCCTCCGACGGTTCCGTGGTCGTGCGCACGCAGTGCTGTTCGACGGCCGCGAGCGCGTCCGGGTCCAGGTCCGCCGCGACGATCTCGTACCCGCCGGCCCGTGACAGGCCCTTGATCAGGGCGCTACCCATGTTCCCACAGCCGATGACGCTGACGGTGACCATTGTTACCCGCTGAATACGTGGACACCGGTATACGGGCTTTGGTTTCCGCGTGCGCGCGGCGCGGCCCTCTCTCTTCCCGTCACGCCCCGGACAGCCGCTGGCCGCTCTCGCGGACGACGGCCGCTCACCCGGCCGAGAGGGTCTCCCGGGCCGCCCCGACCGCCTCGGCGACCCCGTCGAGCAGCATCGCCGTGTCCACCCCGGCGATGAGGAAGTCGAAGCCGAGCGATCCCAGCGCGCGGACCTCCTCCGGGCGCGAGCCGAGCGTCCCGACCGGCGTGTCGGCGGCCTCTCCCGCCTCCAGCACCGTCGCGATGGCATCGACGAGGTCCGGGTGGCTCCACTGGCCGAAGACGCCGAGGTTCGCCGAGAGGTCCGCCGGCCCGACGAACAGCGCGTCCACGCCGTCGACCGCGGCGATGTCGGCCGCGTTCTCGACGCCCGCGGCGGTCTCGACCTGCAGCACCGTCAGCACGTCCCCGTTGGCGGACTCGACGTAGGACTCGAAGTTCCGGCCGTAGTCCGAGGCCCGCGCGGTGGCGATGCCCCGGACGCCATCCGGCGGGTATCGACACGCCTCGACCGCCGCCTCGGCCTCGGCGGCGCCCTCGACCATCGGCACCATCACGCCGGCGACGCCCGTGTCGAGCAGGCGCTTGATGCGGACGGGGTCGTTCCACGCCACCCGGGCCAGCGGGAGTGCCTCGCCGGGTGCGGCGTCGACCGCCCGGGCACAGTCGGCTACCGTCTCCAGCGAGTTCGGCGTGTGCTCGGTGTCGAGGACGACGAAGTCGGCGTCGGGAGCAAGCAGTTCGGGGACCGCGGGGTCGGCCAGCGAGGCCCACGTCCCCACGACCGGCTCCCCCTCACGGAGTGCGTCACGCATGGCTGGGCGGTCGCCGGGTCCGGACAAAAAGGGTCGGGCAGGCGGGTGGTGCCCGGCGGTGGCGCCGGAGCGTCACGCTCGGTCCTCGCGGCGGGACCGCTGCGGTTCAGTCTCGGCGGTTCCACCGCCTCGAATCAGTCCTCGCGGCGGGACCGCTGCGGTTCAGTCCTCGCAGCAGCCGCCGGCCTTGCCGCCGAAGTCGACCGTGAGGGGCTCGGAGATGGTCTCGTTCAGCTCCTGCAGCGAGAGTTCGAGCCGGTTCTGCGCGGCCTGGAACTCGGCCATCTCGGGGATGTCGTTGAGTTCCTGCTGGGCCTCCTGCAGTTCCCGGAGGTCCTCGTTGGTGGCGTCGCCGGTCTGGCGCGCGAGCATGAACTCCTCGCGGAGCTGCTCGAACTCGCGGACCTGCTCCTGGATCTCCTCGTCGCTCTCGACGGCCTCCTTCGCGTCCATGAACTCCTGGTAGGCCGGAAGCTCCGTGATGACCTCGCCGAGTTCGGACGCCAGTTCCGTCGCCCGGGCGGCGGGGTGTTCGGTCTCGGACTCGCCCTCGCTCGATTCGACGCTCATTGGTCGCGCTTGGTACCCGCCCCGTTTAGGTCTGCCGAACGGCTGTTCGACGGACCCTCCCGGGCGCGCGCTGCGACCCTGCTCGCCAATCACGGACGTTATCCCGTTCCGGACGGTACGTCGGCCCAATGAGCCACGACGCCGATGTCGACGCCCCCGGTGGGGCCGAGCGGACCGAGGGTGACCTCACCCGGACGGGGATGGCGCTCAAGCACGAGCGGACCTGGGACTACGAACTCGACCGCATCGTCGAGGCCGTCGAGGAACGCGACGCCGAGAAGGTCGGTCTCCAGTTCCCCGAGGGACTGAAGCGCCGCGGGCCGAACGTCGCCGACGACCTGCGCGAGCTGCTGCCCGACGGCGTGCGGGTGATGATCTCCGGGCAGCCCTGCTACGGCGCCTGCGACCTCGACACCTACCTGATGCGCCGGACGGACGTGTTCGTCCACTTCGGCCACTCCCCGATGAAGGAGTCCGACTCCATCATCTACGTCCCGCTGTTCTCGAACGTCGACGTGACACCCATCATGGAGGAGTCGCTCGACGAACTCGCGGCCCCCGACGAGGACCCGGACGTGGGCCTGGTGACGACGGCCCAGCACATGAACAAGTTCGACGAGATGCGCGCGTGGCTGGAGGAGCGTGGCTACACGGTCCACACGCGCCGCGGCGACGACCGCCTCACCCACGAGGGGCAGGTGCTGGGCTGCAACTACGCCTCCGCGGACATCGACGCCGAGCAGGTGCTCTACGTCGGCGGCGGGAAGTTCCACCCGCTCGGCCTCGCGATGGAGCACCCGGACAAGACCGTCGTCATCGCAGATCCCGTCAACAACGCCGTCTCGGTCGCCGACACCGAGAAGTTCCTCAAGCAGCGCTACGGCGCGGTCCACCGCGCGATGGACGCCGAGACGTTCGGGGTGCTGTTCTGCACGAAGATCGGCCAGGGCCGCTGGGACGTGGCTACCGAGATCGTCGAGAACAACGACGACGCCTACCTCATCACGATGGACGAGATCACGCCGGACCGCCTGGTCAACTTCGACATGGACGCCTTCGTCAACACGGGCTGCCCCCGTATCACGACCGACGACGGGCCCCAGTTCAAGAAGCCGATGCTGACGCCGGGCGAGTACGAGATCGCCATCGGGGAGAAGCCGCTCGACGAGCTATCGTTCGACACCTTCCACGGGACCTGGTAGCGCCGTTCCTGCCGCCTCGGGTGACCTCCGCGGTCGGCCTCCTGACCCCTCCGCACGTAGCTTCAAGTACGGAACCGCGACCACTTCCCCGCGTGACCTGACGAGTCGTCGCCGGGCCGCCGACCCGAGGGCGTGGCACGCCACCGCGCGTTCGGTTCCGCCAGTGCGGTACCACGGTCCGGCGGTCGAGGCGGTACCGTCTGTTCGCCAGCGGTCACGACCGTCGGTCCCGTTAGTGGGCCCCGGGACGGGCGCCCCTCCGTGGCCGCATTTTAAATATCGCCTCCGTCTATCCTCGTGGTATGACTGACGCCGGTGACGAGACTGGTGGGTCCGGCGGTTCGGACGACCCGCGGGAGGCGGTCGTGCTGGACTACCTCCCGACGGGGCTCCCCGACGAACAGCGGAGCAACACCCCCGTCGCGTACGCGCTCGGGGTCGACGAGTTCGAACTGTACCTCGTACGGTTCGACGGCGACACCGACCTGAACGTCGGCGACCGGGTCACGGTCGATCCGCGCGGGGCGTCGGTGAGCCGCGTGGGGCGAGTCGACTACGAGGAGCTCTCGGGGGCCGCCGAGTCGGAGCTGGAGTACGCGGTCGCGGCCATCATCGACGCCGACGAGCGTCGGTTCGTCGACTTCTTCAACGAGGCGCAGGCCATCACGACGCGGCTCCACGCGCTCAACCTCCTCCCGGGCATCGGGAAGAAGCTCCGCAACAACGTCCTGGACCTCCGGAAACGCCAGCCGTTCGAGTCGTTCGACGACCTCGAGGAGCGCGTGTCGGGGCTGCACGACCCCCGCCAGGTCCTCATCGACCGCATCGTCGAGGAGATCCAGGAGGAGGACATGAAGTACCGCATCTTCGCGACTCGCAAGCGGACCGAGTGAGTCCCGGTCACGTGGCCGGTCGCTGGCGCCAACCCTTTATCGTACCAGCGTCGAACTCGCAGCAGAGCGTATGACACGACGGGATCCGGATGCCCTGCGTCGCCGCGCCGGGGTCCGCGGCGACCCGGACCAGGACCAGCACTTCCTGATCGACGACCGCGTGCTGGACCGCCTGCCGGGGTATCTGCCCGCCGACGCCGCCGACCACGTCCTCGAGATCGGCGGCGGCACCGGCGGACTCACGGACCGACTGCTCGCCGCCAGCGACGGCCACGTCACCGTCGTCGAACGGGACCCCGACCTTGCGGCGTTCCTCCGCGAGGAGTTCGCCGAGGCGGTCAACGCCGGGCGCCTCGACGTGGTGGAGGGGGACGCGCTGGAGTGTGACCTGCCGGCGTTCACGGGCTCCGTCTCGAACCTCCCGTACGGGGCGTCCAGCGAGTTCTGCTTCCGACTGCTTCCAGAGGGCAAGCCACTGGTACTGATGCTCCAGCGGGAGTTCGCCGAGCGGATGGCGGCCGACCCGGGCGAGGACGACTACGGCCGGCTCTCGGTCACCGCGGGCCACTACGCCGACGTGGAGATCGTCGAGACGGTGCCACCGACGGCGTTCGACCCCGAGCCCGCGGTCGAGAGCGCGGTCGTGCGATGTCTCCCGCGCGACCCGGAGTACGAGGTCGACGAGGCCGCCTTCATGGCGCTGGTCCGTGGCGTGTTCACCCAGCGCCGCAAGACGATGCGCAACGCCGTCCGGAACACGGTCCACATCAGCGGTATCGAGGACGCGAGTGCGGTGGTAGCCGCCGCGGACGAGGCGCTGATGGGTCGGCGCGCGGGGAACGTCACGCCCGCCGAGTTCGCCGAACTGGCCCGCCTCGCGACCGAGGTGACGGAGGTGAGGCCGCCGTGATGGGCGCGGTCGACGCGGCCGGGGTCCTGCTTCAGTCCGAGCCGCAGCTCAATCCCTGGGCGTGGACCCTCTCCCGCACGGAGCAGTACCTCGTGAGCGCGGGGCTCCTGGCGCTGTTCCTCGTCACCTCGGCGTTCGTCTACGCGCTGGGGCGGCCGCTCAAGCGACGCATCCAGGACGACGAGGTGGTCGAGGCGCTCCAGTCACTGAGCGTGAGTCTCACCGGCCTGGTCGTGGCCTTCGCGCTGGTCGTGGTCTGGCGGCTGCGCCAGGAGGTCACGACCGCCTTCACCTTCGTCCGCCTGGGACCGACGGACGGCGTCCGACTCCTCGTGACCGCCGCCGCGTTCGGTGCCGCCTTCACCGTCACACGCATCACGAAGCGGGCTATCCGGCGCGGATCGGAGGCCGACGCCATCACGGCCCATCAGAAGGAGGTGGCCCACCACGTCGTTCAGATCCTCGTCTTCGCGCCCGCGGCCCTGTTCGTTCTCGCGCTGTACGGCGTGAACCCGCAGAACCTCCTCATCGGTGCGGGTGCGGCGGGCATCGTCGTCGGACTGGCCGCACGGCAGACCCTGGGTGCCGTCGTCGCCGGGTTCGTCCTCCTCGTCTCCCGCCCGTTCGAGGTGAACGACTGGGTCGTCATCGACCAGGAGGAGGGCGTTGTCACCGACATCTCCATCTTCAACACGGAGATCCGGACGTTCGACAACGAGGTCGTCGTCATCCCGAACGACGAGGTCACCAAGAACAACATCATCAACCGCTCGCGCAACGGGAAGCTCCGCATCCAGGTCGACGTGGGTGTCGACTACGACATCGAGGTCCCGCGAGCCATGGAGCTAGCTCGCGAGGCGATGCACGTCCTCGACGAGGTACTGGACGAACCGCCGCCGGACGTCGTCATCGACGAACTCGGGGCGTCGTCGGTGGTGCTGACGCTCCGGTTCTGGATTCCCGACCCGACCATCGAGCGCAAGTGGGCCGCCCAGAACGCGGTCATCGATGCGGTGAAGGAGGCCTTCGAGCAGGAGGGCGTGAAGATACCGTATCCGCAGCGCGAGCTGATGGCCCGCGACGAGGCCGGCGGCTTCCGGCTCGCCGGCGACCGCCGGGAGGTCGGCTCGGCGGACAACGGCGACCGGGAGGCCGCGGTGCAGTCGGTCGAGTCCAGCGATGACGACGGCCCGGGGACGCACATGAGCGCCGTGACCGACCCGACCGTCGAGATCGATACCGACGGGGACGACACCCTCAAGCCGCGCTCGACGGACGGCGAGTTCATCGCCGCCATCGAGCGCGTGGCCGGTGAGTCCGAGCTATCAAGCCCTATCGAGCCGATGGATCGGGAGGATGCCTGACGACGACCGGCCGCGCCTGGCGGACCTGCGCGGGGAGCCACAGGTCTACCGGGCGGCCGAGGACTCGCAGCTGCTCGCCACGGCGGCGGTGGCGCGGGTGGGGCGGGACGACCTCGTCCTCGACCTCGGGACGGGCTCGGGCTACGTCGGCCGGAAGGTCGCCGAGGCCTGTGGTGCCCGGGTCGTCGCGTCCGACCTCAACCCGCACGCATGTCGGCGGGCCCGCGACGAGGGACTCCCGGCCGTCCGGACGGACATGGTCTCGGGGTTCCGGGACGACACGTTCGACTGGGTGCTGTTCAATCCGCCGTACCTCCCGACGCCGGAGGACCAGGAGTGGGACGACTGGATGGAACGTGCGCTCTCGGGTGGCGAGGACGGTCGGGCCGTCGTCGATCCCTTCCTGGCCTCGGTCCGCCGGGTCCTCGCGCCCGGTGGCCACGCACTGTTGCTCGTCTCCTCGCTCACTGGCCTCGACGCGGTCCGGAACCGTGCCCGCAACGAGGGGCTGATCACCGAGGAGGCCACCGACGAGCAGTATCCCTCCGAGCGGCTGGTGGTGCTGGAACTCACGCCGACCGGTGGGTGAGCACGGCGACACGCGGGAGGAATTACTCCAGTGCATCAATCTGATTAGCAAATATTATTCGGAGTGGTCACGTAGTCCGCGTCGATGACCGAACTCGTCGCGACGACACCGGGGCTGCTCCCGCTGCCCGACTGGGCGAAGGAGGAGCTCTCGGACCTGAAGGGCCACCAGAAGTCCGACCTCATCGACGGTACCGAGGGCGCGGACGTGACCGAGGCGTACGACCGCGTCCGCGCGGAGGAACTCGACTGGCAGACCGAGGCCGCCCTCGACCGCGTGGTCGAGGGCCAGGGTCGCTGGGACGACAACATCGCCCACCCGCTGGCCGTGGCCGACGCCGTCGACACCCGCGGTATCGTCCGCTACTACGACAACAACAACTTCTACCGCGAGCCGGTGGTCACCGACGACCTCGCA
Source organism: Haloglomus litoreum (assembly GCF_029338515.1). Classification (GTDB taxonomy): domain Archaea; phylum Halobacteriota; class Halobacteria; order Halobacteriales; family Haloarculaceae; genus Haloglomus; species Haloglomus litoreum. The sequence goes on from NZ_CP119988.1 coordinate 2,234,859, forward strand.
GCCAGCGGTGACGTGGCGGCCGAACTCGACGCCGCGGCCGACCTGCTCGGCGAGGCGGACGGCAGCCTGCAGGCCGTCCTGCCGGGACCGTACTCGCTGGCCGACCTCGCGACGGACGAGCACTACGGCGACGAGGCCGCGTTCCTCGAGGCCGTCGCCGACTTCCTCGTCGCCGAGGTCGAGCAGTTCCCGGCCGTGGAGACGCTGTTCCTCCTGGAGCCCTCGCTCGTCGAGAACCCGCCCGAGGACGGCGTCGACGAGCGGGCCAGCGCCGCTATCGACCGCGTGGCCGCGGCGACCGACGCGGACGTGGTCTGCCACACCTACTGGGGCGCCGTTCCGGAGAAGGCGTACGCCCACCTGATGGACGCCGACCTCGACGCCGTCGGCTTCGACTTCGTGAGCGACCACGAGGCGAACCTCTACAACATCACGGAGTACGGAACGAAGGACGACATCGCGCTCGGTCTCGTCGACGGACAGAACACCCGTGTCGAGTCCGTAGAGACGGTCCGCGACCGCGTCGAGTGGGTGAACGAGCAGGTCCCCTCGCAGTCGTTCGAGACGACGTACCTCTCCGCGAACACGGAGCTGTTCTACCTGCCCGTGAACCGTGCCCGCGAGAAGCTGGCCGTGCTCGCGCGTGCCGCCGCCGAGGAAGAGGAGGTGACAGCATGAGCGACTGGCCCGAGGTCGGCGAGGGCAGCGGAGACGCACGCAGCAGTGCGCCCACGCCCGCCCCCGATGGTGGCGTCGACGTGCGCGAGCAGTTCCGCCCCGACGACCACCCGACCGATCACTTCCTCCTGACGACCGTGGTCGGTTCCTACCCCAAACCCAAGTGGCTCAACCGCTCGCAGGACCTCGTCGACGACGAGGAGTACGACTTCGACGAGGAGCACCTCCACGAGGCCCACGACGACGCCGCGCGGCTCATCACGAACGAGCACGAGCGCGCGGGGCTGGACGTGGTCTGTGACGGCGAGATGCGGCGCAACGAGATGGTGGAGTACTTCGCCCACCGCATCGACGGCTACGAGTTCAACGGTCCCGTCAAGGTCTGGGGCCACAACTACTTCGACAAGCCCTCCGTCGTGGACGAGGTCACCTACGGCGAGCAGTGGCTGGTCGAGGAGTTCGAGTTCACCAGCGGCGTCGCCTCGCGCCCGGTGAAGGTCCCCATCACGGGGCCGTACACGCTCGCGAACTGGTCGTTCAACGAGCACTACGACGACGAGGAGGAGCTGGCCTACGAGCTGGCCGACCTCGTCAACGAGGAGATCGAGGCGCTGGTCGACGCGGGTGCGCGCTACATCCAGATCGACGAGCCCGCGCTCGCGACGACCCCGGACGACCACGCAATCGTCGGCGAGTGTCTCGAGCGTATCGTCGACGACGTGCCCGCCGACGTCCGACTCGGCCTCCACGTCTGCTACGGCGACTACTCGCGCATCTACCCGGAGATCCTCGACTTCCCGGTCCACGAGTTCGACCTCGAACTCGCCAACGGCGACTACGAGCAGGTCCCGGTCTTCCAGGACCCCGAGTTCACCAAGGACCTCGCGCTCGGTGTGGTCGACGCCCACACGGCCGAGGTCGAGCCGGTCGAGGTCATCAAGGAGAACATCAAGAAGGGCTTCGAGATCGTTCCCCCGGAGCGCCTGACCATCTCGCCGGACTGCGGCCTGAAGCTGCTGCCCCGCGAGATCGCGTACGGCAAGATGGAGAACATGGTCCAGGCCGCGCGCGAGGTCGAGGCCGAACTCGACAGCGGCGAGATCGACGTGGGCTTCGCGGCGCCGCCCGCCGACGACTGAGTCCCCGATCCCGATACACTCCCTCCCTCACCGCTCGTCGAGGAGCGGGAACCGTCCGAGTCGAGCCGCCGCCATCCGGGCGATGCCCCGCCCGAGCGGCTTCCCTGTTACGGCGTGGCGATAGGCCTCGGCCTGGCCTGGTCCGTCGGCGGCCGGAACGAGGCGGACCGTCGTTCCCTCTGGTCCGACCGTCAGCAGGAGCCACGCCTGCGGGAACGAGCAGGTGGCCGGGGCCAGCAGTTCCGTCGTCGGGCCGTGTCGCGCCACCGCAGGGACGTGGTGGTGGCCGGTCACCGCCAGTGGCACGTCGTGGCTCGCCAGTAACTCACGGACCGCAGGCCCGTCGCGCACCGGGAACCCGGACCACTTCCCGCCGGGGTTCTCCGGCAGCGGTGCGAGGTTGTGGTGAGCGAGCAGGACCGGCGTCTCGATATCGGGCAGCCGTGCTGCCAGCCACTCCCGCTGCCGGTCCCCGATACGCCCGCCCCAGGTGTCGCGGAGGTCACCGTCGGCACCCGCGCTGTTCACACAGAGGACGGTCACCGGGCCCACGCTGAACGCGCAGGGCAGCCCGTCCGGTGCGTAGCGCCGGCGGAACCCGGAGCGGCCGATGCCGTCGTGCTCGTCGAAGGCCTTCGGGAGGTCGTGATTGCCGGGGGTCGCAGCCCAGGGCGCCCCGAGGTCGGCGAGCAGCGGGTCGACGGCGTCGAACTCCGCGTGCCGTCCGTCGCACGTCAGGTCGCCGGGCAGGAGGACGGCGTCCGCGGCCGCCGCTGCATCATCGAGCGCGGTAGCGAACCGCCGGCGGCTCCGGTGGTGGAGCTTCCAGCTTCCGACCCCCGAGACGGCGAGATGCGGGTCCGCCACGACGGCGAGCCGGACCCGTGACGGCACCCTCGGACGGCGGAGATGGGCGAGCACGGGGCCCCGGCTCTCGACGGCTCGGTCATCGCTCCGGCTCTCCGGCGGCATCACGCGTCGAGCAGGTGGACCCGGTCCTCGTTCACGGAGAGCGAGACGTCGTCGCCCGGGGGGTCCGCAGTCGGATCGAAGCGGAGCGTCACCTCGGTCCCGTCCGGGAGCCTCGCTGCGGCTCGGACGTGGTCCCCGAGGTAGAACCGGTCCTCGACCGTCGCCGTGACCGGCCCCCCGAGTTCGAACGCCTCCGGGCGGGCTACGACGGTCACGTCCCCGTCGGGGGCGCTCGCCGGGGCATCGACCGTCGCGTGCCCCAGGTCCAGCTTCCCGTCCGAGACGGTCGCGGGCAGCCGATTGGAGGTGCCGATGAAGTCCGCGACGAAGGCGTTGGCCGGGGACTCGTACACCTCGTCGGGTGGTCCGACCTGCTCGATGCGGCCGTCGTTCATCACCGCGATGCGGTCGCACATCACCATCGCCTCGGCCTGGTCGTGGGTGACGTACAGCGCGGTCACGTCGATCTCGTCGAGCAGCGATCCGATCTCCTCCTGGAGCCGGGTCTTGAGCTTCGCGTCCAGCCCCGTCATCGGCTCGTCCAGCAGGAGGACGCGCGGCTCGATGGCCAGCGCCCGGGCGAGGCCGACGCGCTGTTGCTGGCCGCCGGACAGCGTCGTCGGGTCCCGGTCGCCCATGTCACCGATGCCCAGCAGGTCGAGCAGTTCGGCCGCGCGGTCGGCCCGCTCGTCGGCCGGCATCGACCGCATCCGGAGGCCGAACTCCACGTTCTCCCGGACGGTCATGTTGTCGAACAGCGCGTAGGACTGGAAGACCAGCCCCACGTCACGCTGTTCGGGCGGGGTGTCGGTCACCGTCTCCCCGCCGAACAGCACGTCGCCCTCGCTCGGGGTCTCGAACCCCGCGACCGTCCGGAGCGTCGTGGTCTTCCCGCAGCCGGAGGGGCCGACCAGGCCGACCGTCTCCCCCGGTTCGACCGTCAACGACACGTCGTCGACGGCGAGCGTCTCCCCGAACCGCTTCGTGACCGCCGTGAGTTCGACTCGTTCTGCCATCATCTGACACCTCCGACAGAGAAGCCGCGTTCGCCCGTCGCCCGCAGTAGCGCCGTCACGGCGACGACGATGCAGAAGTAGATGGAGATGGCCGCCGAGGCACGCAGGAACGGGTTGTTCGAGATGTTCTCGAAGAGGAACAGCGAGAACGGCTTCGGGCCGCGGGAGTAGACGATGTACGAGAAGTTGAACTCCGCGGCGGCGAGCGTCCAGCAGATGATCGACCCCGCGACGATGCCCCGCTTCGCGTTCGGGACGATGACCGTGAGGAAGGTCCGGGGCCAGGACGCGCCCAACGAGCGGGCGCTCTCCTCCAGTTGCCGGAGGTCCATCGACTCGAAGGATGACTGCACCGCCAGCACCATGTACGGCGCCTTCAGCAGCGAGTAGCCGATGATGAGAGCGACCGCACTCGGGAGGTTCGGGTACGTCCGCAGGAAGGCGATACCCAGGATGATGCCGGGCACGACCGGGAGCACCGCGAACGTGTTGAGCCAGCTGCGGCCGAAGAAGTCGTAGCGGGTGACCGCGTACGCGATGGGGACCCCCACGAGCAGGTTGATGAACACCCCACCCAGCGCCAGCAGCATACTGAACCCGATGGTCTCGGGGATGGGGATGGTCAGGCCGACGAACGGGAGCTCCGTGGCGCCGCCGAGGCCCCGCTGTGCGCCGAGCCCGCTTCCGCCGAGCCCGAGCGCGGCCAGCCAGTTCTCGAAGGTGACGAAGCCGCTGGGGAACAGGCCGGTCCACTCGGCCGCGAACGAGGCGAGGAACGTCACCAGCACCGGCACGATGAGGAAGGCGACCGTGACGGCGATGAGCAGGGTGACGAGCGGCCGACTCAGCCGCGAGACGAGCCGGGAGGCCGCCCCGGGATCGCGGGCAGGAACCTGCCCGCTCCGGACAGGCGCGGCCCCGCCGTCTGCACGTGTCTCACCCCTGCTGGTGGCGTTCTCGTCGCTCATGCCGCCACCTCCGCGCTGGTGAAGCGCAGCCCTGCGAACGTGAACAGCACGGTGAAGACGAAGAACAGCGTCGCGAGCGCCGAGGCCATCGGCAGGTCGAAGCCGACGCTGATCTCCTGGTTGAACCGGAACGTCACGACCGAGAGCGCCTTCAGGACGAGGACGGTCCCGAAGATGGCGAGAGCGGTCCGGAAGGTGAGGATGAGCGCACCCACGATACCGGGCCGGATCTGGGGCAGCGTCACGTACCGGAACGTCTGCCAGGGGGTCGCGCCCAGCGACCGGGCGGCCTCCTCGGCGTCGGTGTTGACTTCGGCGTAGGTCCCGCGCAGGATGAACGTCGCGCGCGGGATCATCGAGTAGCAGTAGCCCAGGAACAGGCCCAGGATGGCCAGCGTCGTCCCGGAGGGCTGGCCGGTCAGCTTCACAGCGTTGGCCTCCGCGCCGGTGAGGAAGGTGACGAAGTTCGTCAGCAGCCCCGTCTTCCCGAACAGGACGATCATCATGAACGCCGCGACGATGCCGGGCAGGCTGATGGGGAAGGAGATGAGCGTCACCAGCAGCCCCTCGCGCGGGAGGTCGTACTTCTCCAGGCCGTGGGCGATGGCGATGCCGACGGCCACGCTGGCGAGCGTGGTGACGGTGCCGAACCACAGCGAGTTCCAGATCACCGACCCGTAGACCGGGTTCGCGTCGATGGCGGTCCCGGGGAGGAACGCCGCGATGGAGGTGAAGATCTCCGCGTACGCGTCGAGGGTGAACCCCTCGATGGCGAAGCTGGAGGTGGAGGTGCTCATCCGGATCATCTCCGCGAGCGGGACGAACGCACCGAACGCCGCGAGTGCCAGGAACGGCACCGACAGCAGTCGGATGCGGAGCCGCTCGCGGTCGGCCTCCGTCTCGGCGCCGACTGCGTCGGCCAGTCGGGCCCGGAGCCGGGCGAACGGTGACCGTTCGAGCGTGGACATCAGTACCCCGTGAGCCCGACACCCTCGCCGATATCCTCGATGATACCCTCCTGGTTCTCGACGAGTTGCTGGTAGTCGACCTGGAACTGGGTCTCCTCGTATCGGGACTGGGCCGGGAACTCCTCGGGCATCTCCAGTTCGGGCGCCCGGATGGGACGGACGTAGGCGTCGAGGAACTTCTTCTGTCCCTCCAGCGAGAGGACGTAGTCCATGAACAGCTTGCAGGCCTCGGGGTTCGGCGCACCCTTCAGCATCCCGTAGCCGTACGGCTGGTTGAACGCCCCCTTCTCGCCGTTCGGGCCGGTGAGAAGCTTCACACCGACCTTGTCCTCGGAGATGGCGTCCGCGTTGTACTTCAGGTCCAGCCCCGTGTAGTCGTACTCGACGAACGTCGTCACCTCGCCCTTCGTGAACTTCTGCTCGACGTTGCCCGCGAAGACCGCGCCCTTGTCCTTCATCTCGGTGTAGTAGTCGATGACGGGCTGGACGTCGTCGAGCGACCCGCCGTAGGCGTTGTTGATCGAGAGGGCGCCCGCCAGCCCGACGGCGGCGTTGGGCGGCTGGAACTGGGTGTTGGCCGCGATCTCCTCGCGCTTCAGGTCCTCCCAGGTCTCGGGCGGCTCCAGGCCCTTCTCCTCGTAGAGGTCCTTCCGGTAGGTGACCGTCGTGGTCATCCGTCGGGTCGCGGTCATATGGCCGTTGTCCGTCTTGAGCTTGTCCGGCACCTTCTCCCAGCCCTTCGGCTTGTACGCCTGGGTGAGCCCGTCCTGCATCGCGAGGATGCCGAACGTGTAGCCGCCGTTGTAGGCGGAGTGGGTGGGGTCCTGGGCGTTCGACCGGAGGTTCGACAGGGCCTCCCCGGAGGAGCGCTGGTCGTCGTTCAGCGCCACGCCGTACTGGTTCTGGAACGCCTCCATCAGCGCACCCCAGTTCGACCACCCGGTCTGGACGGCGTAGACGAACAGCTTGTCCGGGAAGTTCGACGCGTTGACGGTCTTCTGGAAGTCGCCGTGGCCGACCTCGTACTGTTCCCCACTCCCGCTGCCGCCATCGCCGCCACCCCCGCCGTCACCGCCGTCACCGGTACACCCGGCGAGTGCGGTGGTGGCTGCAGTACCGGTACCGATCAGGAACCGTCGTCTGGAAGACATCGAGTGAACGCTGCTGTTTCTCGAACATCAACGTATATATGAGGGTTATGTGTATGTTTCGACGGATAATATCGGTACAGCAGGAAAACATCGTTCGGTACCGTTCGGCGTCATTCTGTACCAGTCGCGGCCGTTTGGCATCGATGGGGAGCGGTACATACGCCACCGGAGCGGGACACAGACGGTCGGGCCGTCGCGAGTCCGGTGGCCCGTGAAGCCCGGTCACCGCCGAGCGGGAAGGGAGGCACGAGTTCGGTCGGGTCGCCGTGGAGGACTCGACCAGGGAGCCGTGTACTCTCCCGGGATGTACCTCCCGGGGCTCACGACCCGGGCAGCAGGTCACCGAGCGCCGCGCCGATGACCATCGGGACGAGCGCGACCGACGCCTGACAGAACGAGAGCCACGGTCGCGACCAGTCGAGCCGGCCCCACGCGGTCATCGCGACGAGCGCGGTCAGGAGCGAGATGACGAGGATACCAGCCAGTCGCCGCGGGATGAATCCCAGCAGCGGTCGGTAGACGCGCACGTCCTGGAAGTCGGCGACGTAGAGGATGCCGATGGTGAGGGCCACGGACGCCCCGAGCGTCCCGACCAGCGCGAGGGGGTTGGCGGCGACGAACGTGCCGACCTCCAGCGTGCCCCCCTCGACGAACATCGGGATGCCGAACAGGAGCGCCCCCAGCAGCGCTTCGGCGGCGTCCGCGCGGTCGAACCCGTAGACCACGTTGCCGAACGGCCCCGCCTGCATCTCCCCGAGCACGAGCTTCGCACGCTCGACGGCCTCGCGCTCCTCGGGGTCGTCGACGGTGCCAGCCAGTGCCTCCAGTTCGTCGAGTACGTCGCTGGCGGTCGGCGGTGGGTCCCCGAGGGGCCGCGGCGGGAGCTCCTCGCCGGCCGTCGCCGCATCGGCGGACCCGCCGGTCGGTGGGTCAGCGTCGGGGTCCTCGGCCATCCTACGCCTCGTCGACGGGTCGGACGGCCTCGCCGTCCTCCCAGACGTAGAACCCGCGGCCCGACTTCTGGCCGAGGTGACCCGCTCGGACCTTCCGGCGGAGGATCTCGGGGGGCCGGAACCGCTCGCCCAGTTCCTCGCGGAGGTGTTCGAGGATGTCCAGCCGCACGTCCAGCCCGACCACGTCCGAGAGCTCCAGCGGCCCCATGGGGTGCCGGTAGCCCAGTTCCATCGCCGCGTCGATGTCGGCCGTCGCGGCGGCACCGGTCTCCAGCATCCGCATCGCCTCGGCGCCCAGCGTCACGCCGAGCCGCGAGGAGGCGAACCCAGGTGCGTCTCGGACGACGACGGCCTCCTTCTCCAGGGACTCGACGAACCGGACGGCGTGCTCGCGGGCGGTGTCGCTCGTCTGTTCGGCGGTCACCACCTCGACCAGCCCCATCACGTAGGCCGGGTTGAAGAAGTGGAGTCCGCAGAACCGCGACGGGTCGTCGAGCGAGGCGGCGAGTTCCGTCACCGGGAGCGAGGAGGTGTTCGACGTGATGAGCGCGTCCTCGCCGACGGCGGCCACGGCCTCGTCGAGGACGCTGGTCTTGAGGTCGAGGTCCTCGGGCACGGCCTCGATGACGATGCTCGCGTCGGCGCAGTCGTCCAGGTCCGTGGTCGTGCGCACCCGCTCGCGCGCGGCGGCGGCCGTGTCGGCGTCGAGCTTGTCCCGCTCGACGGCCCCCGAGATGGTCCCGTCGACGGCCTCGGCCGCCGCCACCAGTACGTCCTCGTCCACGTCCCGCATCGTCACGTCGTGGCCGACGACCGCCGCCGCATGGGCGATTCCACGACCCATCGTGCCCGCACCGAGGATGGCGACGTGCTCCGTGTTGCCTGTCATGCTCACCTCCGCGAGCGGCGCCCGGTTAAGCGTTCGGCGGGGCCCGTTGGCACTGCCCCCGGGCCCAGTGCCGCAAGATTCTTGTGCCGCGGTTTCGACTCCTTGAGCAAGTATAATTCATATAATCCATCGACAAGATTAATATCTCGCAGTTTCTTTCCCCATGTCCGGAGTTGACGCTCTGGAACCCACGATGAACGGGAACGAACACACGGACGGCGAGATCGGGAGCGGTCAGGCGCTACGAATCGAGGCCCCGGACCGGAGCCCGAACGACGAGGCGATCCCGGTCCGCGTCACGGGTGCGCCGGCGGGGGTGACCGTCGAGTTCACGGCCACGCTCGTCGACAACGAGGGCGTGGAGTGGACCTCGTCTGCGACCTTCGACGCGGGGGGCGGCGGGACGGTCGACCTCACCGAGGACGCACCCGAGACGGGCAGCTACGACGGGGTGGCGCCGATGGGCTGGCTCTGGTCGATGCGGACGGACGCCGAGGCGCGGTTCGCGAGTCTCGGTGCCAGCCCGACGTTCGAGGTCGACCTGCAGGCCAGCACCGGGGAAACGACAGCCGAGCGCACCATCATGAGGGTGGTGTACGACGAGGGTGTCGAAGCGACCGACATCGAGCATCCCGACCTTGTGGGCCAGTTGTTCGTCCCGCCCGGGGACGGCCCGCACCCGGCGGTGCTGAACCTGCACGGGTCCGCCGGGCCGGGGTCGGAGCGGTTCGGCCGGGCGCTCGCGACACACGGCTTCCTCGTCTGTTCGCTGCAGTACTTCGGCGACACGGAGCCGCTTCCGGACGGCCTGGCGCGGGTGCCGCTCTCGTACTTCGACGCGGCCACCGAGTGGCTCCGGGAGCGGCCGGCAGCCAGGGGCGACCGGCTGGGCGTCGTGGGCGCCTCCCGCGGCGCGGAGCTCGCGCTCCTCCTCGGGGCCCGGCGCGACTGGGTCGGGCCCGTCGTCTCCTACGCCGGCAGCGGCGTCGTCTGGGACACGCCCGACGGGACGCCGGCGTGGGTCGCCGACGGCGAGGCCGTCCCGCACCTCTCGGGCGAGGGACCACCCGAGCGGACCGACGACGGCGAGGTCGTCACCCGGCCCGTGCTGGAGCGGGGCTTCGAGAACGCGTCCGAGGAGGAACGCCGGGCGGCCACCATCGCCGTCGAGGCCGTCGACGGGCCCGTTCTCCTGCTCTCCGGCGGTGCTGACCGGGTGTGGCCTGCACGACGACTCTCCGCGGTGGCGGTCGAGCGGCTGGAGCGCCACGAGTTCCCCCACGCCTTCGACCACCTGACCTACGACGGCTGCGGCCACCTCGTCGGGGTTCCGTACGTCCCGCTCTCGGGCGTCGAGGCGGGAGACGTGACCGCTCGCGCCACCGCCCGGGCCGCGGCGGACTCCTGGCCGCGGGTGCTGGAGTGTCTGGAGCGAGGGCTGGGGGACTGGAACTGACGACGAGCGTGGAGACGAACCGACGCGACAGGTCCGGGTCCCCTCGCGGTCAGTCCGAATCGGCGTTGGCGATGGCCCCGAGCACGTCGTCCAGTATCATCGTCCCCGTCAGGGTGTCCAGCGGGTCGTTGTTGTTCCCGCAGTGCTCGCTCATCACGCACATCGGGCAGCCGCGCCGGCGGCCACAGTCGCAGTCGGCGATGTGCTCGCGGGTGCGCTCGGCCAGCGTCGCGAACCCCTCGTAGATGGCCTTCGAGAAGCCGATGCCGCCGTCGATGCCGTCGTGGACGAACCAGACCGGGCCCGGGACCGTCTCGTGCTGGTGGGCCAGCGTCGACAGGCCGCCGATGTCGGCGTTGTCGATGAGCAGCTCCAGCGGCGCGAGCCCGATGACGCCGTGCTCGGCGGCGTGCAGGCCGCCGCCGTACGTGTACCGCTCCTCCTCGGTCGGCACGGCAGCGTCCCGTTCGGACCGCTCGCTCGGCTGGAGCAGGGGCTCGTCGAGTCGAGCCAGCGTCCGGTGCATGTGGTCGGCCGGGAGCGACACCCACAGCAGCTCCGTTCGGAGGTTCAGCGGCGGCGTGCCTGTCGGGAGGGGCCCCCGGACGACCTCCCCGGTGAACACGTCCCGGACGAGGTAGCTATCGTAGCTGATGCGGACGGTCCCCTCGCCGAAGTAGAGGTCGTACTCCCCAGCCAGCGGCGTGTGGTCACGCACCTCGAGGTCCACGATGCGCTTGGTCGAGGTGGTCTGCGTGTACTCTCGGGTGTCGGTCTCCCGGACGGTGATGGTCGGGTGGTGACCGTCCTCGTCGACGTCGACCACCTCGTACTCCTGGCCGGCGTGGAGGAACAGCGCGCCCTCGTGGTAGTCCCGGTACGCGCGTTCCTCGGCGACGGGGTCGTGGTCGATGTCGCCGTCCTCGCAGACGACGGTGAACTCGGTCCCGCCGGTGCCGTACAGCGAGATGCGACCCTGCGGCCGCGGGGCGCCCGTGTAGGTGACGCCGCCGGCGTCGAGCGAGGCGGTCGCCTCCAGGAGGCCGGCATCCTGCCACATCCCGACCATCTCGCGGAACCGCTCCTCGTCGCCGAGGAACGCGGCGTCCTCGGCCCGGAGCGGTCGCTCGGACGCCGCCGCCAGCAGGTGGTCCGCGTAGACACGGTCGTTGTCGACGGAGACGACGGCGTCCTCGACCTCGTCGCTCGCGAAGAGGTAGCCGGGGTTGTCGAAGATGTAGGCGTCCATCGCGTCCATCCCGCCGACCAGGACCGACAGCGCGTCGCTCGTTCCGCGGCCGGCGCGGCCGACCTGCTGCCAGAAGGACTGCTTCGTCCCCGGGTAGCCGGCCGTGACCGTCGCGTCGACGGAGCCGATGTCGATGCCGAGTTCGAGCGCGTTCGTCGTCGGCACGGCGTCGACGACCCCCTCCTTGAGCTTCGTCTCTACCGCCCGCCGCTCCCGCTTGCCCAGGCCCGCGTGGTACGGGTCCGTCGTGACGTGGCGGCCCGACCGATTGTCGCGTGCGGCCCGGCCGATCTGCTTGGCCGCGATCTCGGTCCCCTGTCTCGCGCTGCAGAACTGGAGCGTCTGGACACCGTTCGCGGCGAGGTGGGCCGTGACCGAGGCGGCCTCGGCGCCGGTCGAGCGCCGCGCCTGCTCGAAGTCGGCCAGCGGGTCCGCCGCGTCGTCGTCCAGCTGTGCCTCGTCCAGCGGCGGCTCCCAGAGCACGATGTCGCGGGCGCCCCGGGGCGAGCCGTCCTCCTCGACCACGCGGAACTCGGCGCCCGTGAGCTGGCTGGCGTGGTGCGAGGGGTTGCCGATGGTGGCCGTCGTCATCACGAACTGCGGGTCGGCGTCGTAGTGGTCGAGGAGCCGCCGGAGCCGCCGGAGGATGAACGCGACGTGTGTCCCCGTGACGCCGCTGTACTCGTGGCCCTCGTCGATGACGACCAGTTCGAGGTTGCTGTAGAAGCGATGCCAGCCCCGGTCCCGGTTGTGCCGCGGGAGGTAGACGTTCAGTCCCGCCGGGTTCGTGAGGACGACGTTCGCCTCCTCGCGGATGCGCCGTTTCCGGTCGCTGTCGGTGTCGCCGTCGTAGACGCCGATGTGGGCGTCGAGTCCCCATTCGCCGCGTAGCAGGTCGTTGAGCGCCGCCTCCTGGTCCCGGGCCAGCGCCTTCATCGGGAAGAGACACAGCGCCGTCGCATCGGGGTCGTCGAGGTGGTTGCGCGCCATCTGGAGCGCGTAGATCCACGTCTTCCCCGACGAGGTGCTGGTGGTGGCGACGACGTTCTCGCCGTCGGCCAGGTGCGCCAGTGCCTCCGCCTGGTGGGTGTACAGGTCGGATCCGAGACGGCCCGCCAGCTCCGGGTGCAGGACCTCCGACGGCGGGACGAACTCCCCGTCGCGCTCGTCGAGGCGCTCGCTGTGTCGGACCTGCTCCCGGTAGTCGGGGTAGCTCGCTTCGAGGGCGTCCTGCGAGAGGATGTCGTCGTGCATGGTCAGGTGAAATCCGAGAGCGCGCCCTGGGTGCCGCCGTCCCCGGTATCCGAGGTGGTGCCCGGCTCGCGTCGGGCGGCGTCGGCGAGCGCGTCGTAGATGGTCGCGAGCGCGCGGACATCGTCCTCGCAGTACCGCTCCAGGCGGTCCCAGTCGGGCTGGTCGACGCGCCGGGAGTCCTCGGCCGCCAGGTACGCCCGGCGGTAGGCGGTGTAGACCCGGGCCACGACGCCGCCGTCGATGCCCGTCGTCTCCGGGTGCCAGCCCAGCGCCTCGGCCACGGCCTCGAGCTTGTTGCTCCGCCCCGGGAGCGCGGCGTTGCCGCCGTTCCGGTCCCGGGCCCACCAGAGCAGATCGAACTGGTAGGTGTCCTCCCAGGCGTCGAGATAGCCGGGGCAGTGGTCGCAGATCTGCGTCCGCAGGACCGGGAAGTCGAAGTTGTACCCGTTCCACGCCACGAGCGGCCGGCCGCCCGCGTTGGCCTCCAGCCAGTCGAGGAACGACTCGAGATGTCCGGTGTCGCCGGGCTCGCGCTCGCGGAACGCCATGTAGTGGCCGTCGGCGCCGCCGCCGTCGAGGACGCCGACGAGCCACGCACACGAGGGTTCGAGGCCGTCGGTCTCGATGTCGACGAACACCGGCTGGCCGGACGGGAGCGAGTCGTCACCCGTCGCGACGACGGTGTCGTGGGCCCGGGCCCTCGCGGCGGCCCGGATGCTCGTTGCTGTCGAGCGACCCAGCCCGGAGAGGTCGGCCAGTTCGTGTGGCGGCGCCTCCGCGATGTCGATGGGCGTCAGGTAGCCCGCCGCGCGGAGCGTCTCGGCCCGCTTCTCGCCGACGCCGGTGGTTCCCCGGATACCGAACGTCTCGGGGTCGACGGTCTCGACGCCGACGGCCCCGTTGCGGTAGACCTCGACGAGTGTGGCTGTCCGCACGGCCTCGTCGCCGGCACCGGCGCCGAGCGAGGCCTCCGACCGGCCGATCCCGACCAGCGAGCAGGCTCCGCCGTCAACGGTCGTCGTCGTCCGGTAGCCCGCCCGGAGCGCCGTCGAGCAGTGTGTCGTGGGGCCGGTCAGCCAGCCCTGCGGGAGCCGCGCGCGGTACGCCTCGAGGCCGTCGAACGACGTCGAGCGCCGGTACGGGTCGACGGTCAGGGAGACCGCGGTGGTGAGACAGACCCGGTGTGACGCTGTGTCGAGCGCGTCGCCGGTAGCCGCGCCGACGCCGGCATCGGTGAGGTCGTCGCCGCGACGCCCTCGTACGTCGCCGGCGCTGAGTCCGTCCGCACCATCGGGGATCGTCGCGACGAGGGTGTCGCCGGCAGCCGTGACGGACTCCGGGCGGTGCGAGCGCGACGGCGTGAGGACGGGAGCCTCGGTGTCCGGCGGGATTCCGGCGTCGACGATGCCGGCCCGGGGCTGGACCGCGACGATGGCGTCCGGTCCGACCTCGTCGAGCATCGCGGCGACGGTGTCACGGTGATACGCGGACACGAGGTCGCCCGGGAGAGCGAGGAGTCGGGCCGGTCGCCCGTTCGCCGGCGGGAGCGTCGGGGTCGGGTTGGCCGTGGGCGGCTCCCCGCCGTCCGTGACCGGGTGGTCGCCGGGCCGACCGCTCTCCGGGTTCCGACGGTCGCCTCGGTCCCGGGAACCCCCGCTCGCGGGTGTCATCCTGGTTCGCTGTTGCCGCCATGCGACAAAAGGGGTTTCGCGACCCGGGTGGAAGTGAAGCGGAGCCTTCGGCATCAGGTGTGGCCGATCACTCGGGCGGGTCGTCGGGCCCGAGGTGCCCGTGCCCGACGACCAGCGCCACCGCGTTGATGCCGAGGAGTTGCGCCAGCGTGACGGCATCGGCCGTCGTCGAAAGGCCCCGGAGCAGCAACGGGATGTAGACCGCCGGGATCACAACGGCCGTCCAGAACGCGACCGCCTGTACCCACGTCACGACACCACGGGGGAACCTGCTCAGGAGCCGGAGCCAGCGCGCGAGCGTACCGGGCGGACCTGGAAGCGTATCGTTGTCCTGCATTGAGGGGTCGTCCTATCGGGTAGGGTCGGGCTACTCAATTGAGGCTTCGTACCGTGTGCCCGCCGACGGTCCCCCGGGTAGCTACGGATACGTACCATCGGGTATCCGGGACCGAACCACCATCGATGACCCGGACGCACGACCGATGCCGGAGGCACTCCCGGCCGGTCGACGGGGATTGCACTCGACCAGCCAACCGGGGCCCCCGGCCGGTCGGCCGGGGCCACCCGTGGCTCCAGGACAGGCCGGCGAGGGAGTGGTTCAGCGCCGAGCGGTGGTCCGGAGGAGGCACCGGACCTGTGGGAGCGTCGACGCCGGCGCTGACTCGAACGGTACCCAGCGGTACCCGATGACCCCCTCCATCCGCTCCGCAGCGGGTTCCGTCAGCAGCGAGCAGTCGAACACCTCGTAGCACGTGACCGCCGGGGTGTGGCGGTGGTGGTACCAGACGCTCGTGAGCGGTTCGCCGACGAGGACCCGACAGCCGAGTTCCTCGTCGAGCTCCCGCCGAAGTCCGTCGGCGGGCCGTTCGTCCGGTCGGAGGCCACCGCCGGGGAGTGTCCAGAACGTCGATCCGTCGTCGTGACGCTCCTTGACCAGCAGTGCCCGGTCCGCGCCCGTGACCAGTGCCTTGACCCCGGTTCGCAGCCGGCGGTCGTTGCTCGGCGTGTTCACCCGCCGCACGTCGCGCCCAGCGTCACCGCTGGAGCCCTCGAACCGCTCGTCGCCGTGGGGAGACGTACCGTCGCGGGAAACCATGGGCCGACTGCCACCGTCCGGGACCATTAGTAGCCGCCGCGTACCTCCACCGAACCAGTGCCGACGGGACGGGCCCCCCGACCGCCAGCGCCGGGGCGACAGGCTCTCGAAGCGTCGCCCATCTCGTCGCCCGGCGCAACCCATTCCAGCGGTCGGCACGGACGGGGGGGCCTAAGCTGCCTATAACGAAAGTCGGAGTGGGCGTGTGTCGGAGATATGAAACTCGCTGTCGTCGGGTTCGGCAACGCTGGCGGCAAGGTCCTGGACGAACTGCTCGCCTTCGAGGACGATACGGGGCGGGCGATGGTGAGCGCGGCACTCGCGATCAACTCGGCGAAGGTCGACCTGGCGCGACTCGAACGGGTCCCGGACAGCTACCGGGTGCTCGTCGGGCAGGCGGACGGGCGGGTCAAGGGCCACGGCGTCGGGAGCGACCCCGACCTGGGTGCCAGCATCACCGAGGCCGATATGCACGAGATCGACCGCGCACTCGACCAGGTCCCCCTCTACGAGATCGATGCCTTCCTCGTCATCGCCGGCCTCGGCGGCGGCACCGGGAGCGGCGGCGCCCCGAAACTGACGAAACACCTCCGGGAGATCTACGAGGAGCCCGTCTACGGGCTCGGCATCCTCCCCAGCGAGGACGAGGGCGGCCGTGCGGCGCTGAACGCCGCCCGGTCGCTCCGGTCGTTCACCGAGGCGGCCTCGAACCTCATCCTGTTCGACAACGCCGCGTGGCGTGGGGGCTCGGACTCCATCGAGTCGGGGTACGACCGGACGAACCGCGAGATGGTCACCCGGCTCGCAACACTCCTCTCCGCGGGCGAGGTCGACGGGTCGACCCTCTCGGAGAACGCGATGGACGCCAGTGACATCCGCCGGACCCTCGCGACCGGTGGCGTGAGCTCCATCGCCTACGCGGAGGCCCGACTCGAGGCCGAGACACGGCGGCAGCAGGGCCTACTGGGGAGCCTCCGCTCGAACCAGGCCGGCAACGGCGCCGACGGCGCGACCAAGGTCAGCGGGCTCATCCGGCAGGCAGTCCAGTCCAGGCTGACCTGCTCGGCCGACGTGAGCTCCGTGGAGCGTTCGCTCATCGTCCTCTCCGGGCCACCCGGCGAGTTCTCCCGGAAGGGGCTGGAGAGCGGCCGCCGCTGGCTCGAGGAGGAGACCGGCAGCGTGGAGGTCCTCGCCGGCGACGACCCTCGCCGGAACGCCGACCGGCTGTCGGTGGCCATCCTCCTCTCGAACCCCACGCGGGTCCCGCGACTGGAGCAGATACAGCAACAGGCCGTCGCCGCACAGGACCGCATCGAGGAGCAGAGCCGCGACCGTGATCAGGCGATCCGGACGCTCATCACCGACGACGGGGACCGACTGGACCCGCTCTGAGCAACGGCGCGGTGTTCGGTTGCTGTCCGCGACCTCGACTGGATGTGGGGACAGCGAGCCTTCAGTCCCGGCGCATCGTCTCGTGCAGCGCCATCCAGCCCAGCGGGAGCATCGTCACGACGAGCGTGAGCGCGACCAGCTCCAGCGGCCCCTCGCCGAGCCGATTGAAGTCGAGCACGACCCGCCAGTCGCCGTTGAAGTAGGCCATGGTGATCGCGACCCACGCGATCAACAGTGCGACCGAGCCGACGTAGATGACGTAGAGCGCGGCGAACGACCGGAGGCGGCGGGCGGCGTCCTCGCCGGAGGTCGCTCCACTCATCCCGACCACCCCTGCCCGGCAGCCGCCGTGGACCGTGCGGGAGTGGCCGGCACACCGTCGATGGCGGTCACGCCGTGCCGTGGATCGCGCTCATCACAGGTCGACGGCTGCCCGTGCCAGCCCGTTGCGCCGTCATGGAGCATGGTACCCGACCGGGGGACGGCAGCCGACTATAGTATAGGTCCGTTACCGCCGGGGCACCCCGGAGTAGCGGCTGGCACCCGATGCGGGTGCCGGGTAGCCGATGCAGGCGGCCCCAGCGGGCTGATGTGCAGCCGACGCTGGGAGTCCCAGCGGGGGGAGGGGACACCGGGCCCATCCATCAGACCTGCATGGGCTGGATGGCGCAGCTGTGGTCTCCGGTTCCGGGCCCGGCCGCGGTCGCGGCGTGTCGTTCGGCCCTCGACTCCGCAGCGGTCCGGGAGGGGTGGAACCCGATCCGTCCACAGGCCTCGCAGTGGATCTCGTACATGGTCTGCGGACGAGTGCTGGCGGGTGTGGGCGATAGTAATGGACCGCTTTCCGGGGCTGTACTCGTCGGCAGGGCGGGGCACCTGTTCGGCTTGCGGCCCCGTCTCAGGGCCCCTCGGCTGCCGCGCCCACGGCCCGCGCCGGCGAGCCGACGACCCGCGTGTCCGGCGGTACGTCGTCGAGCACCGTCGCGTGCATCCCCAGTTCCGCGCCGTCGCCGACGACGACGTCCGTGGCGACGGTGACGCCCGGGTGGACGGTGACCCGCTCGCCCAGCGTCGCCCCGCCGGCCAGGCCACTCCCGAACGCCAGCGTCGTCCGCGGGCCGACTTGGGCCTGGTGTGCGAGGTGGACACCGCCGCTGAGTTTGGCGCCCCGCCCGACGACCGTCCGGTCGAAGACGGCCCGGTCGACGACGCAGTTCGGACCGACGGTCGCGCCGGCCTCGACCACGACCTCGCCGACGTGTGGCTGGTGGTGGAGGTCCCCCGCCCCGTCGCGCTGGTAGCCGAAGCCTGGCGTCCCGATGACGGCCCCGGCGCCGACGCTGGCGCCGTCCTCCAGCGTCACGCAGTCGTCGACGTGGGCCCCGGGTCCGACGTGGCAGTCGCGACCGACGGTGGCGCCGTCGCCGACCGTCGCGCTCGGGTGGATGGTCGGCTCGGGCGGGGGCGCGAGGAACTCGCGGGCGGCGCGGACGAAGGCCAGCTGCGGACGGTCGTGGTGGATCAGTGTCCGGTCCGCCAGGTGGCCGACCGACGGCCGGCAGATGACCGCGCCCGCGTGCGTGGCCTCGACCGGTGCCGCGTCCGCGTGGACGGAGAACGCGAGGTCGCGTGGTCCGGCGGCACCCAGCGATTCGATGTCGTCGAGGCGGGTCGGCTCGCCCACGTGCGGCGCATCGAGGTACCGCGCGACCGTCGTGGAGGCCACCGAGCGGCTCGACTGCGTCCCGTGCATGGGCCGGGCTGCCGGGCTGTGGAGGTTGTAATGCAGCGCCTACCCGCGTCCGCCCGGGCGTACGCCGGGGATAACAATGACCGGCTCGCGGCTCGATGGAGTCGATGACACTCCGCACTGCAGTCGTCGGTGGGGGCGCGGTCTCGGACATCCACCTCTCCGGAGTCGCGAAGAACCCCCGGACGGAGCTGGTCGCCATCTGTGACGTGGACGAGGTGACCGCCCGGGAGAAGGCACTCGAGTACGGCATCCTGCCGTACACGGACCTGGACGACCTGCTGGCGTCCGAGGACCTCGACTGGCTCCACCTCTGTACGCCGGTCGCGACCCACCTGCCGCTGGCCGAGACGATCATCGAGGCGGGCGTCCCCATCCTCATCGAGAAGCCCGTGACGGACACGGCCGCGGAGGCCGAACAGCTCCGCGCCCTCGCACGTCAACACGGGGTCCCCGTCGCGGTCGTCCGGAACCACCGGTTCACGTCGGCCATGCGGGAGGCGACGGCGGCGGTCGAGGCCGGCGACCTCGGCGAGGTACGTGCCGTCGAGGTGACCTACACGGGGAACACCTGGCCGGACGAGGTGAACCGGGGGTCGTGGACCTTCGACCTCCCAGGTGGCGAGTTCGAGGAGGGCATCCCGCACCCCATCTACCTCGCACTCGGCGCCGGCGGCTTCCCGGTCGACGAGGCCAGCGTGCAGGCGGTCACCAGCCGTCACGGGGCGTACGAGCAGGGGTTCAGCTACGACGGCCTGTCGATCCAGTACCCGACCGCCGAGGAGACCCTCTGTGGGGTGACCGTCCTGGCGGGCGCGGTGCCCCAGCGCACGGTCGACATCCACGGCACGGACGCCTCGCTGGTCGTCGACCAGGTCTCCGGGACCGTCGTTCGCCTGAACCGCGACTACAAGGCCTCGCCGCTGGCCCGGCTCCGGAACGACCTCGACCGGGCGGCCGGGCGGCTCCGTGGGACCGTCGAGAACGTCCGTGACGCGGTGACCGCGCGCCGGCACGACGACTGGGACCACCAGCGCCTGCGGAACCCCCACTACTACCAGTTCGACCGCGAGGCCGCGCGCCTCCTGGCCGGCGAGGACCCGCTCGTCCCGCTGGACGACGGGGTGTGGACGCTCCGGCTGATGGAAGCGGTCCGCGAGGCGGCGGGTCGCGAGCGGACCGACCAGGCCGCGGATGCCGACGTCCGGACCGCCGAGGGCACCGCGGAGGCCACGATTCCGGAGCCGCCGGACAACTGACCGGCCCGACAACAGGTCCGCTCCACAACCGACCCGCCGGCCGGGGCGACCGCCGTGTGAGCGCGCTGTTCGTCCGGGCTGGTGGGCGTGGCAGGTCCGGGGCCTGCTCCACGATACGGATGAGTGGGAACGATAATCCTTCTGCCCCGGATATTAGTTCTCAAACCCAGATATTGTATCGATATATCCGTATCCGAAAGCACATCCGCGAGTCTTCGTCGATGTTGCGACTGGTGGATGCAGCTCGTCGTAGCCGAGGGTTCGTCCACGGGCAGTCGCCGGCGATGGCCGGGAGACGGTCCGAGCGGGAGGTCACGTCCGCGGAACCACTCCACAGCCTCGACCGGCGCACGGGGTCCAGCGTTCCCCCGCGCATCGAGGTGTCCCGGTACGTTCCTGTGACTTAAATAGTATTGACACGATGGAGGTGATACATGAACGAACGAAGGTCGACCACTGATGGGTCTCACGGGGGGAATTCTCCGACCGGTCACGTATTCGAGGCAGGCGAGCAACCGGTTGCCGAAGCCGTCGTCGAGGCCACATCGACGGTGACCGGGCGGGACCCGCTCGACATGGAGCCGCTGTTCGACGTGGTCGACCCCGACGCCCTGGAGACCCTCGTCGCCGGACCCGCCGGGAGCGCAGGTGTGAGCGTCTCCTTCCAGTTCGAGGGGCGGCAGATCACCGTCCAGCGCGGCGGCCGGATCCACATCGCCGACGGCTAGCGCCGGTCCCCCGACCTCGAGAATCGCGACCCTGCGCCCCCGCGCTCGGCAGGTGACCGCGCCTGCCGTGCTATCGCCGAGTTCCTCCGTCGACCAGTGTCCCCAGTCCCGACTCCAGGTCGACGGTCGGTTCGTACCCGAGCAGCTGCCGGGCCCGGTCGATGGCGGCGCGGCTGTCCTCGACGTCGCCCTCGCGGGCGTCCGTGTGGACGATATCGGAGTCCGAGCCGGTCACCGACAGGATCTGCTCGGCGAGCTCCCGGATGGTGACGGACCGGCCGGTCCCGATGTTGATGGGGGTGCCGGCGACCGCGTCGCCGTCGGCGGTCGCGGCGGCGAGGTTCGCCCGCACCACGTCATCGACGTGGACGAAGTCGCGTGTCTGGCCGCCGTCGCCGTGTATCGCCAGCGGGCGGCCCGCCCGGGCCCGGCGGAGGAACGTCGTGATGACGTTGCTGTAGTCGCTCGCCGCCTGCCCCGGCCCGTAGATGTTGAAGTACCGCAGCGCGACCGTCTCCAGGCCGTAGCGGTCGGCGTACGTCCGGGCGTACGCCTCGGCGGCGAGCTTGCTCACCCCGTATGGTGATTCCGGCACGAGCGGCTCCGTCTCCGTGACGGGCACCGCCGCGGGCTCCCCGTAGACGGCGGCGCTGGAGGCCAGGACCACCCTGGCGTCCTCGTACCGGGCGCGGTCGAGCACCTGGAGGCTCCCGGTCGCGTTCGTGCGGTGGCACGCCACCGGCGCCTCGACGGACCGTGGGACGCTCACCATCGCCGCCTGGTGGAACACGAGGTCGACACCGGCCATGGCCTCGGCGACGGCCTCCGGGTCGGCCACGTCCCCCTCGAACAGCGTCGCCTCCGCGGGAACGGCCTCGGCCGTGCCGGTCGAGCAGTCGTCCAGCACGCGGACCTCGTTCTCGGGAAGCAGCGCGGCGGCCAGATGGCTCCCGACGAACCCCGCCCCGCCGGTGACGAGCACCCGGCTGTCGGTCACCGGTGACTGGTGCCCCGACATCAGTCTAGATACCCCAGGCCCCGGAGGCGGTCCTCGACGGCCGCCGCCTCCTCGTCGTCCGTCGGTTCCGGCCCGTCGGCATCCGGGTCGTCACGGGACCCCGGCTCCTCGCTCGCGTCGGCGGGGGGCCCCAGCTCGACCGCACGACTCACCGGGTCCGACCCCGGCTCGAACGCCTCCGTCCACACTCGCCCGTCCGTGTCGGCGGGGACCGGCTCGCCGACCGTGTGCAGCAGCGTCGGGGCGAGGTCGTACACCGTCGCGTCCGCGAGGCGCGTCCCCGGCTGGATGCTCGGCCCCCAGACGAGGGCGATGCCCTCGCTCCGGTGTGTCGCGTTCAGCGACTCGGGGGCCGTGTAGACGGTCTCGGTGAGCGAGGTGCCGATGTGGTAGTCGCCGGCACCCCGGACCACGAGGTCCGGTGCCCGCTCGTCGGTCGGGAACAGCGCCGACCCCTCGTGGACCTGGACGACCGGGTCGCCGGTCGCCGGGTCACGGAGCGAGCGGAGTACCGCGGCGACCTCGTCGCGGATCCGGGTCCGGTCCTCGGGGGGGACGGTGCCCTCCGCGAACCGCTCCGTGTCGTTGACGTAGACCAGTCCCGCGCCGTAGCAGAACGCCAGTGTCTCCCCGTAGTCGACGTCGAACAGGACGTGGTCGCCAGGGACCGTCGACGCGACCCGCTCGACCAGGGTCGTCGGGAGCCGTCGCAGGACGGCCGACTCGTCCAGCCCGAGGCGCTCGAGGGTGTCACGGACGGACGCCTTCCCGATACCGAGCCGGGCGAGCGCTCCGCGGGCCCCGGATGGCTCGGTTGCTGTGAGGTAGCCGGCTCGCTCCAGCGCGGTGTTGACGTTGACGATGGTCTCGACCGGGCCGAACCCGTGGTCCGAGACCACGAACAGCGTCGCGTCGTGGCGCTCGACGTACGCCAGCACCTCGCCCAGGATCTCGTCCAGCAGCCGGTAGTGCTCGAGGATACGGTCCTCGTCCCAGACGAGGTGCTGGAGCCGGTCGGGCGCCGTGTAGACGAAGAAGAACAGCCGCCAGTCCTCGCGCTCCATCAGGAGCCGCATCAGCTCCCGCCGCGCCCCGACGGCGGCCTCGAGGTCGCTCACGAGGTCGTCCGGCCGGTCGGCGTACTCGTTCCAGTCGAGACCGATGCGGTAGTCCGGGACCGTCTCCCGGACGGTCTCGGCGAGGCTGGAGGGGTGCGTGGCCCGCTCGTCGAGCCGCGGGGTCATCATCCCGCTGACGAGTTCGCCGTCGATTGGCTGTGCGGGGTAGGTCATCGGGACGTTGGCGACGACAGCCGGGGAGAGCCGCTCCCAGAGCGGCGTGGCGGTGATGTCGTCCGAGGTGGTCATCCGGTGGGTGTAGTCCGGCTGGAGCCGCCGGAAGCCGTACGAGCCGTGCCTGTCCGGCCGCACGCCCGTCGCGAGCGACGGCCACGCGAGCGCGGTCGTCGCCGGCGTGGTGCTCTCCAGCGGACCCGCGGCTCCCTCGGTCAGCAGCCGCCCGAAGTTCGGAAGCTCGCCCGCGCTGGCCCATCGCTCCAGCAGGTTCCACGGGACACCGTCGAGTCCGAGTACGAACGCCCTGGTGCGCTCCGACACCGCCGTCTCCGCGTGTTCCTCGTTCATCGTTGGTGTGGCCCCGCTCGGGACCGGTCCCCTCGGGGTCGTTACCGGTCGGGAGCCGACGCCGCCCCTTCGTAATGGAGCCCTTACTCGCAGCACGGACGGGGACGCTCACTGCCCGGCACCTCGCGGGCGGACCGACGGTCCGTCCTCAGGAACCGGGCGAGTCGGCCAGCCGCCAGGTGAAGATGGTCCGTAGCACCACGACCAGCCCGTTCGCGTCACCCGCGCCCCAGATGGCGGTCTCGGACCGGGGTGCGTCCGGGGGCTCGTCGTCGCCGTTCGTGCGGACGCTCACGAGCGTCTTCCGACCGTCGACCATCATGAGCCGACCCGCCGGCGTGTCCGACCAGAGCCACAGCGACTCGAACGGTTCGGCCTCGGGGACGCTATCCCGGATGCGCTCCTGGACCGTCGGCGAGAGCCCCGCGAGCCGGATGGTGACGTCCCTGTCGGACGCGTCGCGTAACGCCGCGACGATCTCGTCGGTGAGGAGCTCCTCGACGGTCATGTAGACGATCTCCTCCTCGGCGTCCCCGAGGAAGTCGACGACCCGGTCGGTGACCGACTGGTTCCCGTCGACCGTCCAGACGCCGCGGACCTCCTCGGTCCGGTCGCGCGGCTCCAGCTGGTCCAGCGCCGTCGTCAGAGTGGTCGTCCGCTCCCGGAACTCGCGGTCGAACTTCCGGCCGGCGGTGTCGGCCGAGATGGCGTAGAACTCCTTCGGCGAGGACTGCTGGACGTCGACCAGTCCTCGGCCGTGGAGTTCGTCGACGGCGTCGTAGACACGGGTCCGGGGGACGTCCGCGACCTCGCTCACGTCCTGGGCCGTGCCGAACTCGAGCTCGACGAGCGCCACGAACGTCCGCGCGGCGTAGGTACTCAGCCCGAGGTGTTCGAGCTGGTCGATGGCTTCCGAACGCGGGTCTTCCGTCGAATCGGGTGGCATGGGGTTGTGGGGGACTGGACCCCGTCTGCAGGGGGACGGGTGCGCCCTTCGTCGCCCCGCTGCGGAGCGCGGTGTCCGAGGAGAGGTACCGCCTTGCCACCGGTAAGGTTTTTGTGAGTATTCGGGTGAAAATCTACGAGCAGATGCCGACCGGGCGCGGCCACCGGTCGGACCATCCGTCGTGCGGACGGGCGCGACAGCTATCCTGTGCGTCGATTCAGGCTCCGGACGACCCACCCGGCTCGTTCAGATGGGGGGCGACGTGAGGACGGACCCCGCCGCCGGTGTCGGGGTCGGCGTGGCGGAAGCGGTCGTGTTCGTGCCCGTGGTCGTCCCCGGCGTCGGCGTGGCGGAAGCGGACGTGGGGGGGGTTGGGGACGTGGACGAGGTTGGCGTCGTCGATGTGGGTGTCGTAGCGGTCGACGGAGGGGCGGTGGCTGTCGCCGGGGTCGACGTGGGGGATGTGGTCGTCGCCGTCACCGTGGCCGTGGGGGTCCGGGTCGACGTCGTCCCCGTGGGGGTCGAAGTCCCGGTCGGGAGGGTCGGTGTGGTCGTCCGGTTCAGTCCCTCCAGCGGGTCCGGCGTGGGCGTGGCCGTCGGCCTCGGGGTCGGCGTGGAGAGTTCCCCATCCGGGCCGACGGACCAGTTGATGGTCGGCGTGCCGGATGCCGAACCGTCCGTCGCACCCGGATCGTCGACGGCGGCCAGGGGCTCCGGGTCCTCCCCGGGCAGGACGTACAGCCGGAAGCCGCCGTTCGACTGGACCCGGTCGATGCCCGGCTCGGTCTCCAGCGCCCGGAACCCCGCCGCGGAGTAGCGGAACCCGTCGTACAACCGGACCTCGCGGCTGAAGTCGGCCCGCGTGACCGCGAGATAGCGCTGGCCGTCGTAGTAGGTGCTGGCGTTCGTGTTGAACACCGGCGGCGGGATGACCGCCCCCTTCCCGGGGAACGTCCGTGCTGTCTCCGAGGTCGGGAGGTAGTGCTCCTCGACGTAGCGGTCGGAGCCACCGCGGATGCCGGTGAACGGGACCGCCGGCGCCCGCTCCTCGAACGCCGTCCCGTAGCCCGACAGCCGCATCTCGGGGACCTGCGAGTTCGACTGGTAGATGTACGGCGAGTCGAACATCGCTGGCACCTGGAGCCCGACGGCGGCGACGAGGCCGATGGTCAGCAGGACCCGTCCGGTCCCGGATGGGAGCGCCGCCCCGAGCCGTGCGGTCCCCTCGTCGAGTGCGATGGCCCCGAGGATGGTGACGAGGACCATCCCGAAGCCGATGTAGCGGAAGTACTGGGTGGTGACGCTGGCGACGAAGAAGACCGCGAACACCCCACCGACGGGGACGAGCGCGGCCACCAGGTAGCGCCGGCGGGCGAGCCGCGGGCTACTCGGCGCATCCCAGTGCCGGAGCACGACGACCACCATCAGGAGCGCCAGCACCACGAAGACCGCGCTGACGAGGAACAGCTTCAGGAACAGCTCGGAGACGCTGCCGCCGACCTGTGCGAGCGACCCCGAGCGCTGGGCCACCTGGTCGCCGGGGGCGGCACCGCCGAGCAGCCCGGAGAGGACGCCGCCGATGGAGCTGCCGACGCGCTCGTGGCGTGCGGACCAGGCGATCCAGAGGCCGGCGAGGACGGCGGTCTGGAGCGCGAGCGAGCGATCGGACGACAGCCAGCCGATCTCCCGCCGCCGGGCCCAGAGCTGTAGCGCCGTGAACGCGATCATCACGATCAACAGGTTCAGCGCCTGCTGCGGGTGGAAGAGGATGGTCGCAGCGGCCGCCAGCACGAGCAGTCCACTCGCGCCGATGCGGGGCAGGCGCGTCGCCGCCCCGCCGTCCGTCAGCGCCCGCCCCTCGCCGGACCACTCGGCCCCCGCGGCCCCGGACAGCCCCGTGATGTCGGGGGTGTCGGCGACGTGCTGCAGGACGAGGAAGAGGACGAACGGCGTGAACAGGATGGCCTGTGAGGAGGGGTGGACCATCGGGTGGACGGAGACGTTGTTGAGCGGGAGCACCAGCAGGCCCGCGACCGTGCCGATGGCCAGCGCCCGCGGGCGCTCGGAGAGCAACCGCACGCACAGCGGGACGAACACCAGGTAGACGACGAAGAAGAGCAGCACCACGAACTCGAAGGCTCGCGGGAGGGCCACGCCCGTCAGGTCCTCGAACAGCAGCGCGGTGGTGTGGACGCCGGGGTAGAGGAACCGCTCGGCCGCGAGCTGCCCGGCGTCGATGGCGCGGGCGAACCCCAGGTGGCTCAGCGAGTCACCCGCGCCGAAGAAGTGGTAGTTCCGGACGAGGGGAAGCGCCAGCACCGAGGCGATGGCCAGCCCCGCCAGGAGGTGGCCCAGCCGCCTGCTCGCCCCCGCACGCTCGAGGAGGAGCACCGGGAGCGCGGCCAGCACCGCGACGGTGACGGCGACCCAGAACGCCGTGGGTGTCGCCCGGTAGATGGAGAGTTCGAATCCGGTCGCGGGCGTCCGGTGAGCGATCCAGACGCCGACCGCCAGTCCACTGAAGCCGACGAGCAGTGCCACACGTGCGAGCCACCCCCTCGGCCGGTTCGGGTCGTATCTGCCACCCATGCTGCTCGCATGCAGCGCCCCGCCACGTTTGGTTATGCTCTCCCGACCACGGGTAGCCCGCGATTACTGCCCATCGAGCACCCGCCGGTAGACATCTATCAGCCGCTCGCCCATCCGCTCGACACTCACCTCGCGAGCGGCCTCCCGGCCGTCCGACCGGCCGCCTTCGAGCGCGGCCACCAGCCCGTCGACCAGCCCCTGGTCGCGGTCCGAGACCGACGAGGGGGTGACGCCGTCGAGCCGTTCGGCCACGTCGCCGACGTCCGTCGCGACGACCGGCAGGTTGCAGGCCATCGCCTCCTTCACGGCGTTGGGCGACCCCTCGTGGTCGGAGGTGAGCAGGAGCGCGTCGGCGGCGTTCATGTAGTCCGGCATCCGGTCGTGTGGGACCCCCTGGACCGTCCGGAGCTCGACGGGGGCGTCGAGTCGGTCGCGCGCGGCCGCGACGACCTGCTGGGCCCGGGGGTAGTTCTTCACCGGCCGGTCCGGCGGGTAGGGGAACAGGACCTGGTGGCCCATCGTCGGCCACCCGACCCGCTCGCGGGCCGCCGTCCGGTCGGCCGGCCGGAACACGTCCAGGTCGACGCCGTGGGGGATCACCTCGCACGGCGTGTCCAGCGCCTCGGCCATCCCCGGTGACATGACGATGACGGCGTCGCTGTGACGCGCGCAGAACCGGCTGACTGGCTCGTACCGCCCGAACAGGTCGGTCCCCCACAGCGACAACACGACGGGGTGCCGTGGCTGCAGGACTGCCGGCGGGCCGGTGAGCCCGTAGTTGGCGTGGACGAGGTCGAACTCGCCGAGCGAGGCCCGCAGTGCGCGGAGGTAGAAGCTCCCGTACGCGAGCGGCGTCCGCCCGTCGGCCCCCCGCTTGCCCCCGATGGCGACGGTCTCGTGGTCGACACCGTGCCGGCCCAGCGCGTCGAGCTGGAGGTCGTAGAAGCGCGCCCGCTCGTTCGTCACCAGATTGCAGACCCGCATCAGCGCGAGAGGAGGCCGTGGGCACGCTTCGCCGCCTCCATCGACCGGCCGGCCGACTCCACGACGTAGTACGGCTCCAGGGTCGCGCCGAACTTGCTCTTGTACCGGCAGAGCCGCTCCGTGTTCGCCCCCATCAGGTCGTACGCCGTCGGTTCGCCGGCGGGCGGGTCCTCGACCAGCTCCCGGAGGACGTCCCAGTGGACCAGGCTGTTGACGCTCACCCCCTCGTGGACGGTCCGGGCGCCGCCCTGCCAGAAGTACGCCCGGTCGGCGGAGTACAGCACCGTGATGCCGGTCAGGAACCGGTCGCCGTCGCGCAGGACGTACACCCGCGCGTGCTCGTCCATCGCGGTCAGGAGGTCCCGGACGTACTCCCACGCCATCGGGAAGCTGCGCCCCTGGTCGGCGTAGCGCTCGGCGGTCGCCTCGAACACCTCGCGGGCGCCGTCGATGCCCTCGCGGGAGAGGGTCAGGTCGAGGTCCTCCGCGTCGCGGATCTCGCGGCGGAGGCTCCGGCTGAACCCCGAGCGGATGTCGTCCAGCGAGCGCCCGGCGACGTCCAGCCGATAGGTGAACGTCGGCTCGACGGTGAGGCCGGCCCATTCGTAGGGCCTGGGGTCGCCGTAGCCGGGCGGACAGATGGTCCGGAAGAGGGTGAACCGGCCGTCGGCGCCCACGTGGTCGAGCACCGCCTCCGTGAAGGCCCGGTTCAGCGACTCGCGCTTGCGCTGTTTCGGACTGGCAGGCATCAGCAGCGGCCCCAGCCGCGGGATACCCAGCGACGGCGGTGGTGACAGTACCGCCTCCCCGACGCGCTCGTCTCGCCTGACGAGCGGGAGGAGTGCGACCGGACGGTCACCCTTGTAGCCACATAGCAGTTCCAGGTCGCCGGTTGCGTGGTCGGCGACCACCTCCAGCGCGGCCGCCGTGTGGAACGGTTCGTACCCCCTCTCGGGGAGCGCGTCGTCCCAGTCCGACAGCGAGATCGTCTCGAGGTTCATCTCCTGAGCGCCCGCTCGGCCCATCCTCCCTTCGTTATCCTCGGACTACTCGGCCGAAGGACCGGCCGCCGGTCGGCGCCGGGCAATCAGCCGTGCGGGAGGCGCGCGTACAGCTCGCCCGGCGGGCCGACCCAGGCGTCCATCTCGAGCGCCCGCTCGACGACGTACCGGTAGCACTCGCGGTAGCCGGGGAACTCCGCGGCGAAGTAGCGAGGGTGCCACAGGACGGTCATGACGGCACCGTTCCGCCGGGCCTCGTCGAGCAGGTCGTCGCAGACCTCGCGCGCGGCGGCGCTCACGGCGGGGGACGCCCCCCCGTCCGTCGCCGTGACGCCCTCGTTCCTACGCCGGGCGCCGGATGCGCCCGCCGCGGACCGCCCCCTTCCGGAGCCCGTCCCCGCATCGCGCGCTCCCGGCGCGGGGTCGGGGAGCGCGACCTCCATCAGCGTCAGCGGGAAGACCACGAAGCGGTCCTCGAACGGCCGGAACGGCCCGTAGCCGTGCTGGAACCCGTAGCGGGTGCTGGAGCCGAGGCTGGCGTCGTAGGAGAGCCCCACGTCGGCCTGCCGGCGCCAGGTCTCGGGCACCTCCAGGTTGAGATAGTGCTGCCGGCCGCCCGTCACCGGGTGGCCGAGGACGCGCTCGATGGTCGCCTTCTGCTCGGCCAGCAGCGACCGGTCACGGTAGGAGTCGTAGGAGCCGTGGAGGCCCACCTCCCAGCCGCCACGGTCGAGCGCGGTGATGGTATCGGCGATGCGCGGCGCCTCGACGTCGTAGCGGGCGGTGTGGAGCTTCCAGCGCTCCGGGTCGACCCACTCGTGCACGGGACGCTCCCGGAGGGGCTGCTCGTCGAGGAAGTAGAACGCCGACCGCACCCCGAGGTCGCGCTCCAGTTCCATCACCGTCTCGAACTGCCAGTACGGCTCCACGCCCGGCAGGAGCGCGCGGAGGTGGCCCGGGTCGCGGTCGCGGACCGCGTAGTAGACCGTCTGGAACGTCTTGTGGACCCGGTCGACGTCGTGGGTGAGACAGACGGCGAACTCGTGGCCGTCGAGCGCCGCCGCCAGCTCCCCGTCCCCGAGGGCCGTCCCCGGCTCAGACGACACCTTCCAGCACCTCCCTGATCCGGGGGGCCGCGGTCCCGTCACCGTACGGCGTCGGCCGCTGTGCCGGGACGCCCGCGCCGGTCACCGCCCGCTCCAGCGCCCGCTCGATGGCCGTGGCGTCGGCGCCGACCAGCGTGTTCCAGCCGGCATCGACGGTCTCGACCCACTCCGTCTCGTCGCGGAGGGTCACGCATGGCGTCCGGAGGAAGAACGCCTCCTTCTGCACGCCGCCCGAATCGGTCGCGACGGCCCGGGCACCGTCGAGCAGCCGGACGAAGTCGAGATAGCCGGCGGGCTCGGTCAGGTGGAGGGCGTCACGGGCGCGGGCCTCCAGCCCGGCGTCGGCCAGCGCAGCCGTCGTCCGCGGGTGGGCTGGCAACACGACCGGCAACGAGGCGGTCGCCAGCCCCTCGACGATTCCCCCGAGCCGCTCGGGGTCGTCGGTGTTCCCGGCACGGTGGACGGTGGCCAGCACGTAGCCGTCCGGCTCCAGCCCCAGGTCCGCGAGCACGGTCGAGCGGTCGGCGGCCGCGTCACGGGCCCACAGCAACGCGTCGTGGGTCACGTCGCCGACCTCGTGGACGCCGTCGGTGATGCCCTCGGCGGCGAGGTTGTCGACGGCGGTCGCGCTGGGGGCGAACAGCAGGTCCGAGACGTGGTCGGTCACCACGCGGTTGATCTCCTCGGGCATCTCGCGGTTGAAGCTCCGGAGCCCGGCCTCGACGTGGGCCAGCGGCGGGTCGAGCTTCGCCGCCGCCAGCGCCGTCGCCACCGTCGAGTTCGTGTCGCCGTACGTGAGGACGACGTCGGGCGATTCGCGCTCGATGAGCGTCTCCAGACACCGGAGCATATGGGCCGTCTGGGCCCCATGACTCCCGGACCCCACCGCGAGGTCGTGGTCCGGTGCCGGGATGCCCAGTTCGTCGAAGAAGACGGCCGACAGCTCCGGGTCGTAGTGCTGGCCCGTCTTCACCAGTACCTCCTCGTGGCGCTCCCGGACGGCCCGCGAGACCGGGAACGCCTTCACGAACTGCGGCCGCGTGCCGACGACGGTGAGGACCCGCATCAGTCATCACCTCCGGCGGCATCGGCGCGCCCGGCCGGTCGTTCCGGCGCGTCGTCCCCACCGGTCGCCCCCGATGGCCGTCCCTCGTCGGACTGCTCGTCCACGGCCAGTCCGTCAGCGGCCCGCCCGTCCGTCGCCTGTTCCATCCCGGCCGGCGGGGCCGCGCCGCCGACCTCGCACAGCGTCGCGACGACGTACGAGGTCACGTCGACGGTGTCGGCCAGCAGTCGCTCGCGCCGCTCGGCCCAGCGCTCGTCGGTGTCGGGGTCGTCGGCCAGGCGCTCGACCAGCCGGAGCGCGGCCCGCTCGTCGCCCCGCGAGTACAGCAGCCCGTACCGCGTCTCCAGGTTGACGAAGTTCGACATGTCCGTCCCGGCGGCGAAGGAGTTCGACCGGACCGCCGGCGTCCCGAGGACGGCCGCCTCGGTCGCCATCGTCTGGGAGTCACCGGCGTACAGATCGGCGCCCGCCAGCAGGTCGTGGACCAGGTCCGCCGGAACCGGGAGCCGGTGGCGCTCGAACCGGTCCGGGAGCGGGCCCTCGGTCGTGATGTACACCTCGCCCCGTTCGTCGAGGCTCTCGACGAGCGCCGTCGTGCCCTCGCGGGAGAGGCCGGACTCGCCCACGTCGTGGTGGGCGCCCCAGCCGACGAACCGGCAGACGAAGTAGCGCTCGTCCGGGTCCACGCCGAACGCGCGGAGGCGGTCCGGGTCGGGCTGGAACCGGTCGGGGTGGAGGTAGGCCAGTTCGTGGTAGCCGTCGTAGCGTCGGTGGCCGTCGCCGTAGTCGTCCCGGATGCCACGCGGCGTACAGACCACGTCGGCGAAGGGTGTCGTCGCGCGCGTGGAGGCGACCCCCTCGTTGTCGATGAAGACGACGCTCGGCACGTCGAGCAGCCACCCCACGTGCGCGACCGACAGCCCGCCGATGGCGGTCAGCACGTCCGGCCGGAACGAGCGGGCCCGGGCGAGCAGGCGGGCCTCGTACTGCAGCTGCCCGAGCGCCAGCCCCGGCAGGGTCCGCCCCGCCCGGGCCAGTTCCTCGTGGTCGATCCCGTGGGACGCCAGCAGCTCGGTGGCCACGTCCTTCGCGCGCGCGACGACTCGGACGGTGTGGCCCGCGCTCCGCAGCTCGTCGATGGCGTGTCGGTAGAAGTGGACGTGTGCCGGATGCTGCACCGCGACCATCACCCGCATCGTGGTCCCTCCGGCGCCGGCGCCCCTCGTGGTGTCCACCGTGAGCTGAACATGGCCATCGTAGCCGACGGGGGCGGCTTCGTTATGCGTCGCCTGTGCTCGACGGAGGGCGGTGCTCCGGCGGTCGGCGTCGCGAGAGGAGTGTCGCGGTGCCGGGCAGCGTACTGCTGACCCGCACCCGGCCGGCGGCGGTATGGTGGTGGACTGCCGCCGGTCGTGTGCCCGGCACCAGGTCCGACTGCATCCCGGTGGACCCTCGTAATGTGGTCCCTACCCGAGCGGCGCGCCGTACGTTGGGCTTACCACGGCAGGGCACCGCATGGTCGCCTTACTCGGTGGCCTCGATGGTGGCGAGCGCGCTCCCCTCCAGGTCGAAGCCGAGCAGGTCCCCGGAGAACCGGTAGGTGTCGGTCCCCGTCTCGACGGTCCCCTCGACGACGGTCCCGGAGATGGTGTCCTCGCTCTCGAGGGAGTCGCCGGTGCCGGCGGAGACCTCGCCACTCACCTCGAACCGGTAGGTCGCGGGGTCGCCCGACCCCATCCCGTCGAAGCTGATGGTGTTCGGGAGGTCCGGTCCGGCGACCAGCTCGTCGACGGTCACCTCGGCACCGTCGTAGCGCAGGACGTAGTTCGACGCCTCCGTGCTGGCGGTGAACGCGGTCACCTCGCCGGTGAGGTCGAAGCTGTCCCCGTAGCCGTTGCCTGTCACACCGGCCACGGTGTACGTGCCGTCGCCGTTGTCGGTGATGGTGTCGTTGCCCTCGGCCTTCAGTCGGGTCCCATCCGCGGCCTTCGTGGGCTCGCCGTCCGTGGTGAACTCGTAGCTGAACTTCGGGCCGCTCTCGACGGCGACGATCTCCAGCCGGGTGCTGGCGGGCGCAGGGTCGTCGTCGCCCCCGCCACCGAGCATGTCGGCGGTCACCTCGTCGCCGTCCAGCAGGAGCGTGTAGTTGTCGGCGTCCGTGCTGGCACCGAAGCCGGCGAACTCGCCCTCGACCCGGAAGCTGTCGCCGTAGCCGTTGCCGGTCTCGCCCGTCACCGTGAACGTGCCGTCACCGTTGTCGGTGATGGTGTCGTTCCCGTCGGCCTCCAGCGTGCTCCCGTCCTGGACCTTCGTGACCGGCCCCGTCGCGGTGAACTCGTAGCTGAACTTCGGGCCGCCGTCGACGGCCTCGACGACGAACAGGCGGCCGGTCGTGTCGCTCCCGCCTGACGAGCCGCCGTCCGTGGAGCCGCCGTCCGTGGAGCCATCGTCGGTCGGGGTCGCTGTGGCCGTCGGGGTGGGGGTAGCCGTGGCCGTCGGCGTCGGGGTGGGCGTCGACGTAGCGGTCGGTGTCGACGTGCTGGTGGAGTCGTCCCCGTCCGTCCCGTCCGAGGGGTCCGGGTCCGCGGTCGGACAGCTGTCCCCGACGCAGACGTCCTCCAGGCTGGAGGGGTAGCTCAGGTCGCCGTCGCCCGTGATGGAGATGCCCTCCGAGGTCCAGCCGTCGGTGGCGGTGTCGCCGCTGATGGCGGTGGCGCCCGAGTTGTTGTAGACCCGCACGTCCCGGAAGACGCCGCTGGTGCCGTCCGCCTCGGGGTGCATCTGGATCGGCGAGGCGGCGCCGTCCCAGGAGTGGTAGATGTCGCAGTCCTCGACGAGCATGTCGTCGCCAGGCTCGCGGATACGCAGGCCACGCTGCGCGGTCCCATCGTCCCCGATGTCCGTCGACTCGGCGTCGTTGACGATGGTGACGCCGATGGCGTGGCTGTTGTTCGAGCCCAGGCGGACGCCGGCGACGTTGTTGTTCTTGTAGAGGCCTCCCTCGACGTAGACCGGGCCCTGCTGACCGTCGGAGGGCTTGCCCGGCGCGCTGGCGTAGAGCCCGTTGTTCGAGAAGTCCTCCAGGTGGACGTTCCGGAGCGTCAGCGTCCCGGCGTGGTCCGGCGGGACGTAGATACCGGTCGCGTCACCGAACTGGCCCTCCATGCCGTCCGGGAGCGCGACGTTCTCGAGCACGAGGTCGGCGTCACTGGCGGCCTCCAGCCGCCAGCGGCTGTCGTTGCCGTCGCACTCGCCGCGGATGGTGATGTTCCGGAACTCGACGGTCCCGCCCGTCGCACGGGTCGTCGGGGCACGGTGCATCCCGTCCGGGTGCCGGAGGACGACCTGGCCGTCGCCGACGAGACCCGCGTCCGCGAAGCTCCCCCCGATGCCGTCGCCGTTCCACTCGTACTCCCCCGCCGGGATGACGACCTCGTTCCCGTCCTCGAAGAACTCCTCCAGATACGGGTCGATCTCGTCGCCGGGGGCGAGGCCCTCGTCGCCGAGGTTCACCCTCGTGGCGGCCGACACTGAACCCAGCGCCTGCGAGAGCCCGACACCGACCGCAGCCACGCCGGTCGCCTTGAGGAGGGACCGACGGCTGAACGAGCCCTTACCGCCTCGCTCCTGCCCGGTAGTTGCGACCTTCTCATCCGTATCGTCTCCCTGGCGTTCTGCCATGGCCGGGTAGGACGGTGTTACTCGTATAATTGAACTGACGAACTCCTCACCAGATCCCCACCGAATCGCCCCCGGTTAGCTACGGATACTGCCGGTTACTTACCAGAGCCAGCGTTCGCGTTAGTGAGTGTCTACCGCGACGAGAGATGCTCGGCATCTCCGTATTTCGGCCAGTAGGCACGACTTACAGCGGGATACGTGGATATCGCCGGGAAACCCCTGTTCAGCTGGCGCGCGGTGGGAGGGGCCGACGTGACCGTGGTGACCGGTAGGTACCGCGAGAGCCACCGATGTCCGTCGTAATCACCCCGTAACCGGTCCGGCAACACCGGTAATCCGATACTTCGTCGGGGCCGGCCGCGCGGCGAGGAGTCACTCAGCGGAATATCCAGGACAGGTGGCAGTTTCGGGCCAGATATCTCATATGGATTGCATTGGAACTCGTTATCTGGCCAGCAAGTCACATACTGGGCATCGAGGTGGAAAAGCATGGGCTGTCACGGTTCCACGTCACGATACCGGTTCGTCACTCCGTATCCAGCCGGGCCGGCGCCACGACCCGTCGGCGCGTCGCCTGTCGAGCAGCGGTCGCCCGGTGGGTTGCCCCGGGTCGCCGTGGCCCGCCGCGCGCGCCGTCCTCCGAGTACGTCGGCGCCGCATCTCTCTCCTCCAGGGCGGGTCGTTCCCATCACGGGATGGGGCCAGGTAACGCCGGGCCCGAATCCCGGGCGGCCCTCCCGCGAACGGCTCTCGACACCGGATTCGCGTTCGGAGTCGGGCGTCGATGCCGTGCGTGCCAGGCACCCCTACGCTCGCGGGTTCCCGTCAGATGGTGACACGGTGGACGCTCCGTGGGCTCGGGCGGGAGGCGACGACCCTGGGGGCCGTGACCGAGGGGGCCCTGGAACCCAGGCGGAGGGTGAGGACCAAGGATGTGGCGACGGCGTGAGCGGACACGACGAATCGCGGCGGGCGGCTGCATCCACCGGGCCATGGAGGAGAGCGGCGGCGATACCCCCGGCTCGATGGGCTCGCGGGAGCGCGGCCGTGGTCAGGAGGGCTGCTCGAACGCGCCCCATCCCGCGGTGAGGAGGCGCGTGATCGTGGGGTAGAGCCCGCCGAGCACGAGCCCGTAGAGGGCGTGCCCGGCCAGGGACTCCATCGTCAGGTTCGGGATGGCGGGCGCACTCGCGCCGACCGCGCCCAGCCACAGCGGGAGCGCGACGCCCCCCGCGACCACCCAGAGGAGCACCCCGTACAGGGTGCCGAGGACGACACCACCGCCCCGGCTTCCGACGAACGCCGACAGCCGCGAACCGGTCACCGCCGCCGCGAAGCCGAACGCGAAGACGACGCTGACGAGCAGGTGGACGGCCCATCCCGCCGCGAGCGAGTCGGACCCGACGAGCGAGGCGATGGTTGGCATGGTGCCGCCGGCCTGAAGGTAGAGGCCGAAGACGGCTCCGGCGGTGATGCCCGCGATTCCGGCGCCGAGCGCACGGCGCTCGGTCGGTACCTCCGCCAGCTCCGTGACATCGGTGATGGCCATGGGGATCCCTCGGTGGGAACCGTCGCTCGCTGGCGGAATAAGCCAATTCGCCAGGTAGCTACGGGGAGCCTGCGAGGTGGTGATGCCGCCCGGCGCCGACCTGCCACCCGGGCGGGACCCGCGGCGGCCCCCTCGAGGCCGCTGGCGGGTGGTCGTCGTGCGATGCTCGGGCGTGGCCCGCGGAGAGGTCGCGGTGGGCGAGGTCGCCGTGGTCTAGACCTCCTCGTGGACGGGGAAGGCCACCTCGACGGTCGACTTGTACTCGACGACCTCGCCGTTCTCGACACTCGCGGTCCAGTCCTCGACCTCCACGCCGCGGATGTCGTCGACGCTCGCCGACGCCCGGCGGACCGCCTCCTCGGCGGCCGCCTCCCAGGATTCGTCGGACGTGCCCAGTACCTTGATTATCTTGACTGCGGTCATGATGTGTCCCCCCGGGCCGAGCGGCGCCGGAGGGTGGTCGAACGGTCGTCGAACTGGTAGATGAAGCCACGACCGAGTCCCGGTCAGTGAGATAGGTCACGGGGGAAGCGCGGTGCGGAACAGCCGGAGGTAGCAGAGCCAGCAACAGCCCGCCGGTCGCCCGCGCCAGCAGTCCTTCCGCCAGGCAGGGAGGTGCAACTGCCCCCGCGGACCACGGAACCGATGCTCGTTCGGGGTCGCGGCTGTCTCGTCGCTCATAGGGCAACCGGTTTCCGCAGTCCCCTGAGTATACGCCGCCTACTGGCCGCTACAGCGCGCCCGGTGGTTCCAGCCCGCCCACCGTCTCCCGTCCGCACCAACCCGCTCGCCGCCTACCGCCCACGGAGCGCGTCGCTCACGGTCCGGGCGAATGGGCCCGGGTCGTCGAGTCGGAGGTGGTCGAACCTGGGGTCGGTGAGACAGGTGCCGGCCACCGCCAGCGCCTCGCGCAGCAGCGACGGCCGGGCGACGTGCGGGGAGTCGTCGCGACGGATGCTGCGGAGGTAGCCGAGCTCGCCCTTCAGCAGATGGCTGGCCGACCCCACCTCGTACGAGGGGTCGATGGCCTCCGGCCGCCCCGAGGCGAGGAGCCAGTAGTCGTGGGGGAAGTCGGCGCCCGCACGGACCGTCGCCGGGAGCGACTGCCACATCCGGGGGTTGATCTCCGTGAGGACGAACTCGCCCGTCTCGGCGTCACGCATGTACTCGATGCAGGCCAGCCCGTGCCAGTCGAGGTGGTTCAGGAGCTTCCGTGCGACCGTCTCCAGCCGCGGGATGTAGACCGAGCGGCGGAACACGCCGCCACCGCCGACGTAGGAGTTGCCGCGGATCTGTCGGTGCTGGAAGGTCACCAGCGGCTCGCCCTGGTCGTACAGCGCCGCGACCATGTACTCGTCCTCGCTCCGGATGTACTCCTGCGTGATCGGGACGTGACCCATCGACTCGCGGAACGCCTCGACGTCCGGTGCCTCGTTCGGCGTCAGGTGGGGGACCTCCTTCACCGTCGCCGTCTCGCCCGGGGCGAGGTCGTCGACGTAGGTGTCGACCAGGAGGTTGTACCGCGACTTGACGATCCGCTCACCGCTCCAGTCGGTCACGTCGGTCAGTTCGGCCGTGTCGGGGACGGGGACGCCGGCGGCCTCGGCGGCGGCCGCCAGCTCCAGCCGGTCGTGGACGGTCCTGAGCTGGGCCGGTGTCGGGACCGGCACGTCGACGTGCTCCGCGAAGGCCTCGTGGAACCTCGAGAGGACGTACACGTCCTCCTCCCGCATCGGGACGACCGTCCGGACCGCGGGACGCTCGGCCAGTTCGAGGAGCGCATCGCGGTACGCGAGCAGGTCCTCGTCCGGCGGCGGCACGTGGGCGGCCTCGGCACAGAAGCGCGACCGGAACTCGGGCGCCCGCCGGTCGTCGGACGCGACGATGGTGTGGAGCCCCCGGCGTCCGAGCGACCGGACGGTCGGATAACAGCCCACGTGGCCGGTCGGTATCACCACGGCGTCGCGCTCGGCCGCACTCATCGCTCCACTCCCGACCCCGTACCGTCGGTCGCGGGCGGTCGGCCGCTCCGTGTGGGGTCGCAGGCCCGCGGTTGGCGTCGGTTCACCGACCGGGATGCGCTGACGGACGTACTGTCGCACATGGCCGAGAGGACCCCGCTGGAGGGCTTCGTTACCCGCCGGCTACCGGAACGTCCCGTGCCGACTGGTCGCCGGGCCGTTCCGGACCGCTCCCGTACCGGCCCGGGGGTCGGTGAGGCGTCCTCGGCGGGCCAGGCGACTGGCGGTCCCCGTGGTGGTCGTGGCCTCGCAGGTGTCCTCGACATCCCGGGTCTCGGCGGTGGACTCCTCCAGCACGATGGCCTCGCCCGTCACGTCGATACCGGCGTCGCTGATGCGGTTGTCGTTCGAGCGGAGGAGCCGGATCCCGTCGCGCGAGTCCCCGGTCTGCTGGATGCAGAGGTTCTCAAACCGGGAGTCGTTCCGGTCCACGACGTTGACCGCCGCGACGCCGGCGGCGGCGCCGGTGATCTCGACGTTGCGGAGCGTGACCGCCGTCGAGATGTCGTCGTCGTCCTCGTACTCGTCGATGGGGCTCTTCGCCAGTACCGCGGCCACCCCGTCGGCGTCGATACGGATGGTCGTGTCGCGGATCTCGGCCTCGCGCATGTGGGTCGAGACCGTGATCGCCCCGTCGCTGGCGGCGACCTCCAGCATCTCCACGGTACAGCCCTCCACCAGCGCCTCCGTCCCCTCCCGGAGCCGGATGCCCCGCGTGTTCTCCACCTTCTCCGAGAGCCCGTCGGCGCGCACGTGCACGTCCCGGACGACGGCCCCGTCGCCGACCCGGACGTTCGCGATGGCGTTGTTGGCGTAGTAGCCCCCCTCGACGGTGACCGGCCCCGTCGCGGCCGAGGCGTACAGGCCGTTGTCGGGGAAGCCGACGATCCGGCAGTCGCGGAAGGTCAGCGACCCCTCGCTGTCACCGGTCACCAGACAGCCCGTGATGGGGAGGTCTCGCCTCGCGCCGTCCGGGAGGTGCATGCGCTCGACCAGCCCGGAGCCGTCGGGGTCCATCACGTCGAACCGCATCATGTCCTGGTCGACGTCCTGCTCGCCCCGGACGGTCACGTCGCGGACGACCATCCCGTCGGCGATGCGGATGTTGAGTGGGCGTGCGCCGGTGGACTCGGCGCGGAAATCGAACGTCAGCCCCTCGATGCGGAGGTCCCGGCCGTCGTTGAACAGGAACATCGTCCGTCGGTAGCCGTCCGGCGGCCGGACCGTCGCTTCCGGCCCGACGATGGCCAACCGCTCGAAGTCGTCGAACAACCAGTCGTCCGCCATCAGGTAGGTCCCCTCGGCGAGATACAGCAGGGTGTCGTCGGCCGCGTGCTCCTCGAACAGCGGGATGATATCCTCCTTGCCGGTGGGGTCCGCGCCGGCACGCTCGAGGTCCACCACCGTCCCGTACTCGTCGACGTACGGGATGTCCTCCCGGCGCGTCGGCGTCGGCTCGGCGTCCGTTCCCGTGGGTGTCCCCCGACCGGTCGGGGTCTCGGTCGGGGTCTCGGTCGGGGTCTCGGTCGGCGGCTCCTCGTTCGATTCCACGAGTGAACAGCCCGCCAGACCAGCTGTCGCCCCCGCAGCGCCGAGCCCACGGAGCAGGGTCCGGCGGTCGATAGGGTCCTCGGTACGGTCGCTCACGTGCGGAGACGGCGGCCACGGGGCATTGTTATGCCCGTTGTACCGGGGGTAGACCGGCCCTATTCGTCGTCGCCGGGGTAGGCTGTTCCTGTGGCTCGTCGTCGAGAGAACGCACGGCGGGCTCTCAAGCGGAAGGGATCGCCGGGGCCCTCCACGAGTGGCTTCCCGGAGGCGGCTAGTCAACGTCGAGTGGCTTCCCGGAAGTGGTCCGCCGTGGCGGGGTGTAGCAGTACTCGTCGACGTTGTACTTCTTCTCGACGAACTGATCGAGCATGAACTGGCGGATTCGCCCGAGTTCGCGGTCGATCTCCGAGCGGAGCCTGTCCTCGAAGGACGCGTCCCGCTCGCCCCACAGCCCCGGATGCGTGAGCACCTGCAGCGCATCGGGCGTCCCGCCCTGTGCCAGCGGCGGCTCGTCGCGCCACCGCATGTTCGAGTCACTCAGGTAACACACCTCCGAGAAGAACCGGGGCTCGTAGGTGCTGACGAAGCCGTCGTAGCTCCGGCCGAACACCCACTCCGGCGGACGGTGGAAGGAGAGGACGCGCGACGGCCGCTCGACCACCCCCGAGAGGATGTCGAACTCGGCCGCCGCCCGCTCGCGGAGCTCGCGTCGGCCGGGGTCGGCATCCCAGTACTGGTGCGTGCTGAAGTGGAGCCCCACGTCGTGACCCATCGCCTGGATCTCGGCGACGATCTCCCGGGTCGGCTTGAAGCCGAGGTTGTAGGCGGGAGACGTGACCAGGAACAGGTACGTCGACTGCAGCCCAGCCTCGCTCTCGATGGATGCGATCCGGAGTGCCTTCCGGGGGGAGAAATCCACGTCGTGACGGAGGTACAGGTCGCCGCTACTCGGGGGCTCGGTGTACCGGCGCGACCGGTACCCCCGGTCCTGGAGCGTCCGGAGGAACCCCCGGTACCAGTCGTAGGTGAACGTCACGTCGCCCACGACGGTCCACCTCCGAGCGACCGGGGAGTCGGACAGCAGCGGTCGGTACGCGGGACCGGGAGGCTACCGGCTGGTACACCACGCCTGCAGCCGTGCGGGACGGGGTGGTTCGACGCCGGGCGCCCCGACCGCGGCCGGCGTGGTTCGTCTATCATACCGGGTCGTGGCCGCCAGACGGTAATGGTAATGGACCGCATACCGGGGCCGGTCGGTTGGGTCCCTGGAGCGGAGCCTCGCCCCC
Source organism: Haloglomus litoreum (assembly GCF_029338515.1). Lineage (GTDB taxonomy): Archaea > Halobacteriota > Halobacteria > Halobacteriales > Haloarculaceae > Haloglomus > Haloglomus litoreum. Next base: position 2,275,909 of record NZ_CP119988.1, read on the forward strand.
GCCGTCGCTCAACGGGGCCAGCGCCGCCGGACGACCCCGGGGCCGGGCGCCCCGTCGAGGAGCCAGAGGGCCAGCGCGAGCGCCACCGGGACGGCCGCGCCCAGCAGGAGCATCGCGGGCCGGTCGGTAGCGGCCAGGCTGCCGCCGAACTCGCGGAGGTAGTGCCAGCTCCGGCCGAACAGCCCGAGCGACTCCCCGTACGGCTCCCGCTGGACGACGGGCCACAGGACCGTCGAGACGGAGAGCCCGTCGCCGAAGAGCAGCCCGGACCCCACGTCCCCGAGCAGGTGCGACCAGTAGCCGACGACGAAGGCGGCTGCGAGCTCCGCCCGGCCGCGGCGGTACCCGTCGAGCAGGACGGCGATGCCGACGGGGAGCGCGACGAAGACCGAATGACCCAGTGCGTACCCCGTCGGGAACAGCCCCAGCCCCCAGGAGAGTGGCTTGTCGATCAGGTCCGGTGTCAGCGCCCCGAACGCGAGCGCGGCCACCGGGAGGTCGGCAGGTGGCGGCCGGCGGCGCACACGACGACCCACCGAGTAGCAGACGTAGGCGACGGCGAGGTGTCCCCACGGCCACATTCAGCGGTCCCCTCCGAGCGAGAGCTGCCTGAGCGAGACGACACGGGACGACAGGGACACGCAGTGTGGGAGCGACATCGGCCGACGGTCTGCGGGTCCTGATAATGGCTGTGATGGTCCGTTCACGGGAAGTAGTGGCCTACTACAGGGCTGCGGTCGGTGTCCTCGACCGGGGGAGCAGCGGACCTCCCCTCGTTGCCGAGTACGCCGGTGGCCGCTCCCCGGTGGCCGGTCCGGGAGAGCGGCTACCGTGACTGTGCGCGAGTCGTCCCGGTGGGACCGTCACCGTCGGCCCCGGGTCCGGTCGGTTCGTCCTGGTGCTCCGGCAGGAACTCCGCTCCCACCATGAGGTCTCCCGCAGCCGCGTCGCCGACGGAGACGTTGTAGCGCCCCGGGCTGTCGAGGAAGACGGTGAACGTGACGGTCCGGGTTTCGCCGGCCCCGATGGGGACGAGCCTGACTCCAGCGAGGTCACCGTCGAGCCGGAGTGGGACTGCCGAGAGGGTGCCCCCGGAGCCATCGTTCCGGACGGTCGCGGTTACGGTCGTTACCTCCCCGGTCCGGATGTAGTCGCGGCTCAGCGCCGCCCGCTCGACCGACACCGCGGGCGTCCCAGTCGCGACCGTGTAGACCGCCGGGAACTCGTCGGCGGTCTCGAAGCGGTAGACGTACCGGGTGGCAGTGGTGTTCACACGCTCCGCTTCGATCCGCGCCGGCCCATCGGAGCCACCCGGGCGGGCGACGAACACCGACGACCCACGGAGGTCCGGATACATCGTCCGGTTGATACTGAACTGGACGCTCAGGTTCCCGGTAGCCGCCGATGGGTCGCTATCGACGATCACGGTCGAGAGCGACCTGACGCCATCGGAGGCGGCCAGTTCGTCCGGGCGTGCGGACTGGCTCAGTCGCAGCGAGAGGTCCCCGTACTCCGCGGCCCGGATGCCGAGCTGCTCGAACGCGACGCCGGTGGTGTCGGCGACGCTGTCGGACGGCAGGTCGACCGTCACCGGGTGGGCGACGGAGGCGTTCCTCACGTGCGCGCTGATGCCCAGTTCCGTCCGGGTCACCGCTGTCGTGACGGGGCCGGGATCCGCCACCCGCACCTGACCGACGTAGTCGTGGTCGAGGCTCAGCACGTACGAGCCGCGCTCGTCGAACGTGTGGGTGAACCGGTAGGTACGTGACTCCCCGGCCGGGATGGACCGGCGGTCGGCGTTCCCCCCGACCATCCGTCCGTCGCTCCGCAACTGCGGCCGGAAGGTCCCGTCGCCGTCCCCCTCGTTCGTCACCGTCACCGCGATCTCGACGGGCGAGCCCACCACCGTCTTCTCCGGGGTGATGGTGGCGTCGGTGATCTCGATGTCGGGACTCGGTGCCTGTACCCGCTGGACACGGCGCTCGGCCGTCGTCTCGGCGGTGTCCACCAGCTGGTCCATCGCTCCCGCGACGTCCGCGCTCCCCGACTGGAAGGCCGCGGGGACACCGTACCAGGTCCCACCCACCGCGTCGGCACGGCGCTCCCAGGGGCGAGGCCCAGCAGCGAACAGTGTCGCGTAGCGGCCCGAGAGCGCCTCGTCGGCCGTGGCCCGGTCAGCGGTCGAGCTGGAGTCGTCCTCGTTGGTGAGGACGACGTAGAACCGCTCGGCACCACTCCGGTACGACAGTCCGGAGGCGGCCATCACGCCCTCGGAGGCGTTCTCGAAGCTCCCGCTGTACTCGACGCCCGCGAGCCCGCTCTCGACGGCCCCCACGTCGTCGGAGAGCCCGGTCACGACTGTCGCGTCGGACTCGTAGGTCACGAGCCCGAACCGTGGGTCGAGGCCCCGTTCCTCCATCGCGGTGGCGACCCCGGGCAGCTCCTCCTCGAGCGCCTCCCCGAGCGGTTCGGCGTTGGCGGAGCTGTCGACCACGAACACCACGTCGACGCTGCCGTGGGCGGGGGCGCCTGTCCGGCTCGCTGGCGCGTCCGTCGTCGACGCGACCGCCGCACCCATCGCGGTGACCACGAGGAGCGCCAGCGCGACCGCCCCGGCCCGACTCCACCAGGTCCCCGTCATCGGACTCCCCCCACGGACGGGACGGCAACCCTGGCCCCGACGGCTCGTTCACCCGTGCAGCTGTCGCCCCGCTCTCGCTCACTCGTGCAGGCAGTGGCTTCGGTGCCCCCGACGCGTTCGCGGCGGCTGCCGGCCTGCAGGTCGCTCGTCCGAACACGTCCGCACCTGTCGCAGTCTTCCGTCGACATAATTCGGTCTTACCCCATATCGGGCTTTGTTATGGACGCCGTTCCCCGGTCGTCGACCTGTCGCGGCCGGGCCCCGGGACGCCGGTTCTCAGCGGCTGTGGGCTCTCGCTGTCGGTAGACACTCTGTACGGGGGGCCGAACGTTCGTTCAGCGACCGGGCGTTCCGGCGCCCGGCGACACGTCGGTCCGGACAGGTCGGGAGGGGGTCGCCTGCCCGAGGGATAGTCCGACTGTACCGTTCGAAACCACCGCGTAGTAAACCGGAGACCCGTGGAATCCGGGGGCATGTCCCACCACGACGGCGGGTTCCGGCCCGGGCGTCCGTTCCGCGCGGCGTACGCCGTCGCGCTGAGCGCCAGTCTCGCGAGTTCCTGGCTCACGACCGTGTACGTCGGTGCCGGCGCGGTGGAGCTGAACCCCACCATCCGGTTCCTCATCGAGGCCGTCGGCTTCGACGGGATGGTGCTCGCCAGGGGCGGCGTGCTGGTGGGGGCGTACTGGGGGTACCTGCTCCTCGGGACGGAGGGCGTGAGTCGGCGGGCGGTCCTCGGGTTCGCCTGGCTCGGGGCCACCGTCCAGCTCCTCGACGCCGTCCACGACCTCCGCCAGGCGGTGCTGGCGGGGTGGTTCCCCGCGGTCGACCTCTGGTCGGTCACGCTTCCCGTCCTGGTCGTCGCCGTGGCCGGCAGCGTCCTCCGCCCGCGGGTGCGCCGTTCGAGCGGCGGGTAGAAGTGCGTGTGAATGTCACTCGTGCGAGAAGTATAGACACACTACCGACCGAGGGCCCGCACGCGACCGGGCGGCGGCGCTTCGGGAACGGGCCTGTGGGACTCCCGACGGCGTTCTGGACAGTATCCCAGCGGGAACTGGTACGTATCTGGACCCCCGGTGGTGAGAGCCCTCATAAGGAGTAAGACGGTGTTACCGGGCATGGTAGGAACCCGCGGTGTGCGATGCAGCAGTAATCATCGTATAGGAGCGAGCCTGGTGGCCACCGGCAGCAGGAGGGTGGAGTGATGACGGCCGCGCTACGGACACTCTGGGAGGAGCAGCCGACCAACCCCGACCTGGAGGCGGACCTGGGCTACCAGCTCGACCCGCTCATGATCATCGACGGCCCCGACCACGGTGGCCAGGTCATCCTCCTTCCCGCGGAAGAGGAACAGCTCCACGACGACGAGTTCATCGTCGCGGACGCGGAGACGCTCGTCTCGCTGGCGGACTGGAACTGAGGGGAGGCAGGGGACCACGTCTCGCCCGTTGCCGGAGGCGAGCCGAACGCGTCACTCGACGGTGACGCTCTTCGCGAGGTGGCGTGGCTTGTCGATGGCGCGGTCGAGCAGGTCCGAGACGTGGTAGGCGAGCAGCTGGAGCTGGACGTTCGCCAGCAACCCCTGGAGGTCCGGATGCGTCTCCGGGACCGAGAGGATCTCGTCGGCCTCGGCACCGACGCTCGTCCGCTCGCTGGCGACGGCGATAACGGGGGCCCCGCGGGCGCGGACCTCACGGACGTTCCCGAGCGTCTTCTCGTCGTCGCGCCCGGTGAAGATGGCGACCACCGGCGTCTCCTCGGTGACCAGCGCCAGTGGACCGTGCTTCAGCTCGCCGGCCGGGAACCCCTCGGCGTGCTCGTAGGAGATCTCCTTGAACTTGAGTGCGCCCTCGAGTGCGACCGGGTGCGCCGTCCCGCGCCCGATGAAGAAGTGGGCCCGCTGGTCGTGGTACCGGCGCGCGATTCCCTCGGCCGGGGTCCCGGCCAGCACCGTCTCGACCTGCCCGGGGAGCGCGGGCAGCGCGGTCAGCAGCTCCGCCAGTTCGGGCCCGATACCGCCGGTGCGGGCCGCGAAGTGGCCCGCCAGGAGCGTCAGCGTGACGACCTGTGAGGAGAAGGTCTTGCTGGCGGCGACGCCGATCTCCGGCCCGGCGCGGATGAACAGCGCCTCGTCGCACTCGCGGGCCGCGGTCGAACCCAGCACGTTCGTCACCGCCATCGTCCGGGCGCCACTGTCGGCGGCGTGCCGGAGTGCGCTCAGGGTGTCCGCCGTCTCGCCGCTCTGGGTCACGCCGACGACGAGCGTCCCCTCCTCGATGGTCGGCATCCGGCCGGGGTACTCGCTGGCGAGCCACGCCCCCGCATCGGTCCCGTACCGCGAGAGGAGGTGGGCACCGTAGAGCGAGGCGTGATAGGAGGTACCACAGGCGACCAGGTGGACCCGCTCGACCCCGTCGAGGCGGTCGTCGAGATCCAGGTCCACCTCGACGGGGTCGGTCGACAGCCGCCCGTGGAGCGTCCGCCGGATCGCGTCGGGTTGCTCGTTGATCTCCTTCAGCATATAGTGGTCGTACCCCTCCTTGCGAGCGTCCTCGGGGGCCCAGTCGACGGTCCGGACGGGTCGGTCGGCCGGCTCGCCGTCGGCCGTGGCGATGCGATAGCCGCCCGCGGAGATCTCCGCCACGTCGCCGTCCTCGAGGTAGATGACGCGGTCCGTGTGCTCCAGGAACGCCGGCACGTCGCTGGCGACGAACGACCGACCGTCCCCCAGCCCGATGACGAGTGGCGACCCCTGGCGAGCGACGTGGATGCTGGACCCGTCCGCGACCACCATCGCGATGGCGTAACTGCCCTCCAGTTCCGCCAGGGTCCGCCGGAACGCCGCGCCGACGTCGCCCGTCTCCTCCAGGTGCTCCTCGACGAGGTGGGGGATGACCTCGGTGTCGGTATCGCTGTCGAACTCGTGGCCCCGGGTCTCGAGGCCCCTCCGGAGCTCGGCGTGGTTCTCGACGATGCCGTTGTGGACCACCGCGATCTTCCCGGTGCAGTCCGTGTGCGGGTGGGCGTTGGCGTCGGTCGGGGCGCCGTGTGTGCTCCAGCGCGTGTGGCCGATGCAGAGTTCGCCCTCCGGGAGCGCGTCGGTCAGGTCGGCAGCGAGATCGGAGATCTCGCCGGCACGCTTCGCGACCTCCAGCCCGTGGCCGTTCCGCATCGCGACGCCGGCGGAGTCGTAGCCCCGGTACTCCAGGTTCCCGAGTCCGTCGAGGACGGCCGGCACGGCGTCGTCGTGTCCGACGAGCCCGATGATGCCACACATCAGGTCTCACCCCCGCCGGACCGGGTCCGTTCGTCCGGCCCCGTGCCGGGTCGCCATCGCGACGTGGGGGGCCGGACGGGCCGCGGTGGTCTGGGTGCCGCGTACGCACGCGTCGGTACCGCATCGAGCATCGTGACCGTGATCGTTGCTGGTCTCATGGAAGTGGTGTCGGAACGCCCACCCGAGGTGACCGCGCACCGACGGATGGATACCAACCCATACCGTGGCGTGGCCTTCGTTATGCTCAGGTTGCTACCGGATAACCACCACCTGATTCTCCCGCTGGTGTATCGGACGGGGGCCGGCCGCGTCAGGATGCTCGAGAGGCCGGGCCAAGAGGCTCGCAACCTTCCTCTCCCGAGTCCGCCACCGCATCCGCCGCCGAGGGTCGCCGCTCCCGAGCTCAGTACCACCAGCGCTTCGCGTCCGAGTCCGTGGCCCCGCCCTCGGAGCGCTCGCGGAACGTCGAGCAGGAGGGGCAGCCGTAGACACGGTGCTCGTTGTCACCGAAGACCCTCGCGAAGCGCTTCGAGACGTACGTGCCGCAGTCACGGCACAGTGCAGCGCCCGTCGTGTCGTCGGTCGGCCCCGAGTCGAGTGACATCATGGACACCGGCCCCCGGTGGGGAGGAGGTATTGATATTTGCCTGCTACCGGTCACGGCCTCGGAGAAACCGGCATCTGTCGTCTCCCACCTGGCTGATTCCGGTCCGGTGGCTCCAGTGCCGGCTCACGGGGGTCGTGGTGGCACCCGAAAGAAGAGTGACGGGCGGGACGCCGGAGGCGTCCCACCGCCGGTAAGTTCCGTCGTACGATCGCGTTCTCACTCGTTCTGGGGGCCCCGATCCGAGGCCGCGTCACTCTCCTCGTCCTCCGGGAGGAGCTGGTCGGGGCTCCGCTGGTACCGGGGTGTGTTCACGAACTCGGTGATACGTGCACGGTCACTCTCTGATAGGCAGTCTGCCATATCGCGACCCAAGCCTGTCGGGGGGATAGTTATGTTCTCGGTACTGCCGAACGGCCAGTTCCGGGCGTCCTCGGGTTCCCACCAGGTCGTGATAGGCACCGGTCCCTCCCCCGAGCGGCACGTAGCAGTCGCGAATCAACCACTACGGGGCGAACCTGCCCGACGAAACCTCATGCTACCGAGACCATAGTGACGTGCTACCATGTAACACTCAAGTATCATGTACGCCCGTCCGTCCTTACGGTCGATGGCCCGTCGATCTCCCGTCACCCCCACCCATGAGCAGCACCGGGGGCGGTCGGACGGACACCGGTGGCGACGACTGCTCCCGCCCGCGGCTGGCCTGTGAGGTGGAATCGAGCGGTGTGACCGACAGGCGCGCCCGGAGGGCGCCAGCCGTGACCCCGCAGGAGGGCCACGGTCCCAGCGCTGGAGGGGACCACCCACGCGGTTCGACCGCACGCAGGTCGCTACCCGGTGGTGCCCCGTACGCGTCACCGGAGCCGCCAGTCCGGAGGTCACAGTTGCGGGCGTGTCCGTAGCCAGCGGTCCCGGTGCTGGCGACCGCTGGCGGGCTCGTCCCGGGTGGAGTCACGGGACGGGGCCGGGCACCTGGAGATGGCGGAACGGCCATCGTGGACCGTATCGGTAGTCGACTCCTACTGGGTTAGAAGCCTTCTAACGCTCTGAAACGGCGTCAGAACTGATATCGGGGTTTATGTTGGAACCCTCGGGGCAATGAGCCACAGAGCCGTTGGCGGGGCGCGTGAGAGCCGGTGGACGATCCGCTCTGAGCTGCCCGGCACGGACACGCGACCCGCCCCGGTGTGCCGAACCACAGCCATGCTTCAGACAGAATCCCCCGAGCAAGCGTCCGCGGACTCGGATAGCCTCCCAATCGACCTCAGCGGGACCGACAGCGGCGACACGTGGACCGTCATCGAGTTGCTGAGCGACGAGGACTGCCGTGCGCTTCTGGCGGCTGCGGACACCCCGATGACCGCGATGGAGCTGGTCGAGACCTGCGACATCCCACGTGCGACCGTCTACCGCAAGCTCAACCAGCTCCAGGCGGTCGGGCTCATCGAACCCAGCAAGCGGGTCCGGAAGAGTGGCCTCCCACCGACCCAGTACCAGCGCAACGTCGACACACTCCGACTCCGCTGGGGGTGATGGCGGGTAGTTCCACGGCCCCGCGTCGAGCCCTCCCGGCCGCCGGGGTCCGAACACCGGAGCGGTTTTGCTCTCGAAGCGCGAACACGATGCGATGAAACGCGGCGTCGAGAACAGGGAACCTGGCGTCGAGCCCGCGGTTCCCGAGGGGGAGTCGTTCTACAGGGGACTGGTCGAGGACGCCGCCGAGGCCTTCCTGACGGTCGACCAGGAGGGCACCGTCGTCCACGCGAGTCAAGCGGTCGAGCGGATTCTCGGCTACGAGCCCACCGCACTCGTCGGGCGACCGCTCCCCCAGCTCGTCCCGAAGCGGCTGCGGGCTCGCCACCGCGAGGGTTTCGAACGCTACGTCCGGGGCGGTGATAGGGGTCTCGGCGTGGGTGACCCCACTCCCCTGACGGCGCTGCACGCCGACGGCCACGAGGTCCCAGTCGAGGTCCGGCTCCACGAGCACGAGGAACGGGGACTGGTCACCGCCATCGTCCGCGACAACTCCGGAGTGACCCCGGAACACCGGCAGGCGGCGCTCCGGGAGCAGCTACTGACGGACCTCCTCGAACACTCCCCAGACATCCTCTGGCTGTTCCGGGGGGCGTTCGACGAGTTGCTCTACATCAACGCCGCATACGAGCGGATGTGGGGCCACCCCGTCGAACTGGTCCGGGACGACCCGCTCACGTTCTTCGACGCCATCCATCCGGAGGACAGGACGACCGCGATGGAGGCCGTGGAGCGACTTGCCGAGGGGGAGCCGATCGACATCGAGATCCGGGTCAACCCCCGCGAGGAGTTCGGTCGGTGGGCCTGGATCCGCGCGACACCCGTGTTCGACGGGGACAGGAGCGACGGCGGGCCGCCCGACAGGATCGCCGGCTTCACTCGCGACATCACCGACCGGAAGTGTCGCGAGCGGACCCTCGCCCGGCAGCGCAACTCCCTGGAGCGGGTCCAGCAGCTGACACGCAGTCTCCGACCGCTGAACCGGCGGCTCGCGCGCGCGACCACGTCCGAGGAGATCCAGACGCTGCTCGTGCGCGAACTCGCGTCCTCGGAGATCTACCAGTTCGCCGGCTACGGCGAGTACGACGCGGTCGAGGAGCGGCTCGTTCCGGCCGAGTGCGACGGGATCGACACCCCATCACTGCCGGAGCTCGACCTCTCGTCTGCCGATGATCGGACCCCGGATGGACTCGTCGCCCGGGCCGTCACGGCCCGGGGGGTCCGCACGACCGGCGACCTGCTGGAGGACCCGCCGTCCGGATCCTGGCACGAACTGGCGACCGAGTGGGGCTGCAAGGCGGTCGCTGCGGTCCCGGTGTCCTTCGACGGGACGGTCCACGCCGTGATACTCGTCGGAACCGGCCGAGCCGACGCCTTCGATGAGTACGAGTGCGACCTCCTGTACGAACTCGGCGAGCGGGTGGGCCACGCCATCGATGCCGCGGCGAGCAAACGGCTGCTCAACAGGGGCACGGTCGTCGAACTGGAGTCACGGATCACCGATGCATCCTTCCCGATGGTCGGCGCGACGAGGGCGCTGGACTGCCGGCTCGAACTGGAAGCGTTCCTGCCGGCGGCCGGTGGTGGCACCATCTCCTACCTCACGGTCGAGGGATGCGACCCGGCGGCTGTCGCCGACTACTTCGAGGCGGAGCACGCTGCCGTCGACGTGGCCCGGGTCGTCGATTCCGCGGAGGACCGGGGGACGGTGGAGTGTCGCGTCGGCCGGTCAGTCGCCGCGGCGCTCTCCACGAAGGGTGCCAGCATCAGGTCCATCGTCGCGGAGTACGGTACCGCGACGCTCGTCATCGAGACCTCCCCGGAGTCCGACCCGTACACCGTGCACGGGCTCGTCACGTCGCTGTACCCGGAGACGGAGCTGGTCGCCAAGCGGACCACCGAACGACCACTTCGGGGGACCGGGAGCATCGAGACGGATATCCGGAGGGCACTGACCGGCCGGCAGTGGGAGGCCCTGGAGCTGGCCTACCGGAGCGGGTTCTTCGAGTCCCCACGGCACTCGACCGGCGAGGAACTCGCGCCCATGCTGGGCATCTCCTCGCCGACCTTCTACCAGCACGTCCGGCGCGCGACACAGCGCCTGCTGGAGCAACTCGACGACGGTGACATCCTCCCCGGCTACAGCGCCACGCTGGACGACCACGGGCGGTGATTCCCGGCCGCGAGTCCCTCGAGCGGGGCGCACGCGGTCCGGCGCTGTCAGCCGCCCGTCAGACGATGGCTAGTAGGATAGGTCGGATCGAGGACCTTCGATTGGCCGGCACTAGTCGACTAGGCGGCATGGTATTACCCAGTGCCACCGTCGGACCGGCCATGAACCGGTGGAACGACTCGGCGAGTGCGACCGAGCGACTCGACACGCACGGAGTGACCGACCGATGGCAGACCTGGACGGACCCGACCGGGAGCCAGATCGGACTCGACGAGCAGCTCCGCTTGCTGACCGTGGAGGGCAGGCGGCACGTCATCGTGTGCCTCGCCTCGGAGTCCGGACCGATGCCGCTGGAGGCGCTGGCGGACTGTGTCGTCGACCGTCACCGCGGGTCCGTCGACCGCGAGGAGGTCTTGCTCCGCCTCCACCACGTTCACCTGCCGCGGCTGGCGGCCGCTGGGCTGCTCAGCTACGAGGTCGAGGACGGCAAAGTGGTGGGCCGCCCGGAGCGCCTCGGGGCGATACTCGAACTCCGGAGCGCGGCCGTCGGGTGAGTTCGACGCTACGTCGGGCGGGCGACGACGGTCCCGTCGCTCTCGACGGTCACGCGGCACCCGCTGTAGGTCACGGTCAACTCCGCGCCGCTGTCGGCTGCCCTCTTCCGGTCGGTCCGGAACAGGTCGTCTATCGGATCCGGCGGTATCGTCTCGGCCAGCGGCTGCATCGCGAGTTCATCCTGGCCCGTGGCGGTCGCGACGGTCTCCACGATTGCAGTCGTCGCGCTAACCTTCGAGAAGTCATACTCGGCCCGCACCCATCCAGTCTCACGCGCTTCGTCTCGTCGCATATCGGTTTCAGCCATTCGTCCGCGATGGGATAGGAGTTATCTTGAGCGTTTCGGACCGTTCCCTACTTAATCTCCGGTTATCTCCGTTCGAACGGTTCATGGTCGAATTAGGAAGCGCCTACTCCTCCTTTCAATCCGATATGGCGGGGATAACCAAAACAAACCGCACCATATCTCCGCTACCTGCCCGTCTCGCACACCGACAGTCGGCGGGGCGGGAGGGCTGACCATGTACGACGGCAAGACAATCGGGGCCGTGATACCGGCCTACAACGAGGAGGGGTTCGTCGGCGACGTGATCGAGACGCTCCCGCCGTTCGTCGACCGCGCATACGTCGTCGACGACGGGTCGACGGACGGGACCTGGGCGGAGATCCTCGAGCACGCACGGGCGGTCAACGACCGGACCCGTGACCGCGAAGCGCCGTTCGACCGGCGGGTCCTGCCCGTCAAGCACGCCTCGAACGCCGGCGTGGGTGCGGCGATCAAGACGGGCTATCGGCGTGCGCTGGCGGACGGCGTCGACGTGACGGCGGTCATCGCCGGCGACGGCCAGACCCAGCCCGACATCGTCGAGCGCATCGTCGCGCCCGTCGCGACGGGCGAGGCGGGCTACGCGAAGGGGAACCGGCTCCTCGGCGCGGACCGCTCCCGGATGCCGCGCCACCGCCAGGTCGGCAACGGCATCCTCTCGCTCCTGACGAAGATCGCCAGCGGGTACTGGCGGGTGCTGGACCCGCAGAACGGCTCGACCGCCATCTCCCACGAGGCGCTGGCAGCCATCGACATCGACGCCATCTACGAGGGGTACGGCTACTGCAACGACATCCTGGTGCGGTGCAACGTCCACGGCATCCGGGTGGCGGACGTCCAGCGGCGCGCCGTGTACGAGGACGAGACCAGCCACATCAGCTACCGCACGTACATCCCGCTGGTATCGTCGCTCCTGCTCCGGGACTTCCTGTGGCGCCTCGGCCGGCGGTACGTCGTCGACGATACCCACCCGCTCGCGGGGCTGTACCTCCTCGGGGCCGCCACGACGGGTGGCTCGCTCGGGGCGGCGCTCGCCGACCGGCTCCGCGAGCCCGAGCGCCGGCGGGGCAACGCGCCCGTCCTGTTCGTCCTGGGGACGGCCTGCCTGCTGTCCGCGATGGCGGCCGACCGGGCGGAGAACCGTGACCTGGACGTGATCGTCCGGCGGGCAGACCACGAGCCCCCCGAGACGGTAGAGCCAGACGAGGACCGCACGAAGGGCAACGGCGCAGCGGTCGAGGCCGGGAGCGACGGCGCGATGACCGACGGCGAGCCGGTGTCACCATCGGAGTGAGCGACACCGACACTACCGGATGGGGCGGTCGCGAGCCCGATGTCGGGGGAAGCAGCTCGCGGTAGTCGGAGATGGGATCGGCCGCGAGCGGTAGTCCGACAACGCCGGGACGGATGGCCGGTCCTACAGTTTCCCGCTGGTCCCCGTTCCAGGCCCAGAACCCGGTAACGCGGAGGTATCGCGACCCGGGGGAGATACCACCTCTATAACAATGCCGTCCGGGTGTCCAGTCCGGAACGCGATGGCACGAATGCACGTAACCGACGACGATGAGGGCAAGAGCGTAGTCGACTCCAGCGGGAAGAAGATCGGGATGGTCACCGAGGTCAGGGAGGGCACCGCGTACGTTGACGCTGACCCGGGGATCACCGACACCATCCGATCGAAGCTCGGCTGGGGCGACGCCGACAAGGACGACTACGCCCTGCAGAAGAGCCGTATCGACACGATTACGGACGACGAGATCCGCCTCAAGAAGAACCTGTAGCTCGCGGTCCCGCGTCCCTGTTCACTGCCGATTCTTTTTCTGCTCGCAGCCGCACTCCGGGAGCACTGCCTGTCGGATTCACGCGCCCACGACCAGGTGATGACATCCGGCGCTGTCGTGCGGCCAGGCGACGACAACGGGCGCTGTCGTGCGGCCAGGCGACGACGTTCGGTGTTCCAGACCAGCGGACGGAGCCGTGAGCTTCTGCAGCGGCCGCTCTCCAGCAGGCGCGATGTGCGAGCGCCGGAGTGGGTCCGGCGAGTCGGGCAGTGTTCCGACGCCCGGGCAGGACGCGGAATCCGGTAGCGACAGCTCGACCGGACGTTGCGGACGCACCGGTCGGTAGGGCTTTGTATAGAGAACCGCTACCGGAGGTAGTTCTTCGCTTCGCGGTCGAAGCGGGCGGACACCCGGGCAATGACCGAGCACGACCAGACGGACGAGCATGGAGGAACTGACGCGATTGCAAACGTGGAGAGCGGCCACCCACAGGACCACGCACCGTGCGATGGTCGGCCACTCGATGATCCGCGGCTCGACGACCCACGACTCGACGATAGCTATCTCCGAGTCGTGCCTGGAACCGAGACGGGCGGGACCGTGGTCCTGGTCGGCGTCACACACGACCACCCGGCGAGCCGAGAGCGGGCGCGGCGAGTGGTCGAAGGGGTCACACCGGCAGTCGTGGCCCTGGAGCTGTCCCCGCTCGTGATACCACTCTATCGACAGTACGCGGGGTCGGGCGACGGACGCACGGCCAGCGAGTACGACGGCGGCGAGATGGCCGCGGCGCTGGCAGCCAGTGGCGACGGACGGGTCGTGGGGATCGACGCCCCCAACTGGGCGTACGCGCGGCGGCTCGTCGAGGCGCTTCGCTCACGGGAGACGGATCGCGAGGCGGCCGTCTCCGCCATCCGGGACACCATCTCCGTCTCCAGACACGCCGTCGCCTGTGCCGTCGGCGCGGCGATCCGCACGGTGACACCCTGGTCCCCCACCGTCGAGACGCCGGCCTCCCACGACAGTTCCACTGCCGACCCGCCCGCGGCGCAGGCCGCCCACGAGGCCCGACAGCTCTCTCGGAGCCGGGCACTGCTGGGCGCACTCGAGCCGCCGCCGGGGCAGGAACTCGTCGACGAGCTCCGCGAGGCGAGTATGTCGTCGCGGATCGACGCCCTGCGGACCGAGGGGGCCGTCGTCGCCGTGGTCGGCCACGCCCACCTCGAACCCATCTACGAGCGACTGGCTGCCGAGTGAGACGACGGACTGCCGAGCGACCATCCTGATGCCGGTGGGGCCAGGGCGCTCCCGAACTGGCTTCCCGAGACAGTGGTGACAAACCACCACTCCGCTGGACTAATTCCGCATATTACCGGTCAGATTGGAATATATCTCACAGAGTTGAGTTACAACTCCAATATACTTCCAGTCAGGTTAGAACACGACTCAGGACAGCAACGAGACCACGCGCCGCGGGGCGAGCAGCCCGGTCAGGACCGACAGGAGCGCCCACGCCGCGCCGCCGGCGGCGACGACCGCCAGCAGCGTGGCGATGCCGGTGACGTACGGCAACAGCACTAGGACCAGCACCGCCATGCCGCCGGTCACGACGAGGATGGTGCCGGTGTCGGTCGCCAGCCGCGCCAGCGACGGCGACAGCTCGGCCCGGATGACGTAGACGTTCGCCCCGGTGTAGACGCTGTAGGTGAGGACCGTCGCGATGGCCGCCCCCACGACGCCCACGAGGGGCAGCAACAGCACGTTCAGGCCGGCGTTGGCGACGGCCATCGACCCCTGCGCGACGGCCCGCTCGCGCGCGCGGCCGAGGTAGTCGAGGCCGTCGTTGGTGACCTTGTTGACCGCGTTGACGACGACGAAGCCGCCGAACACCTGGAGGACGGGCACGGCGCCGAGGTAGTCGGTCCCGAAGACGTGCCGGACCAGCGGCTCGGCGACCAGCACCAGGCCGGCGGCCGCGGGGAGGTAGAGCAGCAGGACACCACGGAGCGACTCCTCGTAGAGGCGGGCGGCCCGCTCGACGTTGCCGGCGGCGGCCTGCTCCCCGAGCGCGGGCGAGACGGTGAACCCGAACGCCGAGACCGGGACCGCGGCGAACTCGGCCACCTGCTTCGCGACCGTGTAGTAGCCGACCGCGACCGGCGAGAGGATGACGCCGACGAGGATGGTGTCGACCCGCTTGTCGAGGACGTTGGCCGCGCGCGTGGCGGTCAGGGGCGCGCTGTACTCGACGAGGCGGCGGAGGAGCCCCTCGGACGGCGCCTCCGGCCCGTCGGCGGGGTGGTAGAACCGCGTCACGAGGACGTACCCCCCGACGAGCATCGCGGCGGCGAACCCGACGACGTAGCCCAGCATGGCCCCGAGCGCTCCCCAGCCCAGCAGCACCAGGCCGAGGACCGCCACGAGCCGACCCAGGTTGGAGACGATGGAGACGACCGCACTCCAGGTGACGCGGTTGAACCCCTGGAAGACGACGTTGCAGTAGCTGTACCCCGAGCGGGCGACCACGTAGCCCCCACCGGCCACCAGTAGCGGCGTCAACGAGGGCTCGCCCAGGAGCCGCGCCAGCGGCCCGCTGACCCCGGCCAGGACGAGCCCCACGCTGCAGCTCAGCGCAATCAGGAGGGCCGCCGACCGGACGAGCAGGTGCGGGATCTGCCCGGGCGCCGTCTCGCCGTACTCGGTGACGTAGCGTGCGGTCGACTTCGGCAGCCCGAGCGTCCCGAGGAAGCCGACCACGCCGACGACGGAGAGGGCGAGGAACAGCAGGCCGTACCGCTCCGGCTCCAGCAGGTACCGCGTCAGGACAACGACGAGCGCAGCGTTGGCGAGCGAGCGGACGACGGCCGAGAGCAGCGAGGCCCGCAGCCCGGTGGCCAGTCGGTCCCGCAGGTCCGTCGCCATCTCAGTCGCCCCCACACACGGCCCCTCGGCGTGTCATCTCTCGGTACGGAAGTCGCCGCTGCTGTCACCTTCGTTATGCCCGGCGAACCCAGCGTGGAGAGCTGGTAGGCGGCGGCTACCGCGGCCAACAGGTGCCCCCCTGGCTCGCTCGCGGCACTGTGCTGGGCCACCAGGCCCGACGAGCCGCCAGGCGCGCGTTCAGACCACGCGGTTGACGAGGTCGTCCAGGTCGCCCGCGACGAACCGGCGGTAGTTCCGCGCGAACAGGTCGGCGTTGCGCCGCCAGTAGTTGGGGGTCGAGCCCGCGTTGTGCGGCGTGAGGACGACATCGGAGCGCTCCCAGAGCGGGGAGTCCGTCGGGAGCGGCTCGCGCTCGAACACGTCGAGGGCCGCGCCGCGGATGGTCCCCTCGCGGAGCGCCGCGACGAGTGCGTCTTGGTCGACGAGGCCGCCGCGGCCGACGTTCACGAGGACGGCGTGGTCGCGCATCCTCGCGAGTTCCGAGGCCCCCACGAGTCCCCGGGTCTCGTCGGTCAGCGGACAGGTCAGGACCACGTAGTCCGACCGCTCGAGCAGGGTCGTCAGGTCCCCGGTGCCGTACGCCTCGTCGACGGCCGGGTGCATCGACGCCGGGTGGCGGCTGAGCCCGAGCGTCTCGGCGCCGACGGCATCGAGGAGTTCGGCCACGCGGCCGCCGATGGCGCCGACGCCGACGATGCCGACGGTCTCGTCCCGGAGCTCGCGCCCCCCGAACCAGTCCCACTCCCCCTCGACCTGCTGGCGGACCGCCCGATGGAGGCGCCGTTCGAACGTCAGCAGGTACCCGAGCACCTGCTCGGCGACGGGCTCGGCCCCGACCCCCGACGCATTGGTGAGGACCACCCCCCGCTCGCGCAGTCCGCCGATGTCGTACCCGTCCACACCCGCGGTGAGGGCGTGGATCCACCGCGGCGAGACCTCGGGGACGCCCAGGTCTCGGGGCGGCTCGAACGTGACGAGGACGCGCACGTCGTCGAGGTCGGTCGGCTCCAGGTCGTCGGGCTGCAGGGTCCCGACCCGGATATCGGGGAGCCGCTCCTCGATGGCCGCGGCCAGTCGGCCGGCTCCGGGTGCCTCGTGGACCACGACCGTCCGCGGGAGCGTCCGGCCCATGGTCACCGGGTGTCCTGCTCGAGTCCGCGCAACGCCCAGCCATCGCGGTCGTGGACGGCCCCGAGGGCAGGGTGGTCGGTCAGCGGATACGCGACGAGCGTGCTCGGGTCCGAGACCGCCGAGAGCGGCGGGAACAGGTCCGACAGGAAGCCCAGCTCCCGGAGCAGGCCCCCCGGGAGCCCCAGCCCGGAGATGGCGACCACGTCGGCGTCGGCGTGGTCGCGGACCACGGCCCGGAGCAGTCCACGGAGCACGCCCGTCTCGCGGTCGGCCACCGTCAGTGGGGACAGCTCGACCACTTCTGCCGCACGCGTGGGCTCCTCGGGGTCCGTCCCCACGACGGCAGCCGCCCGTGGCCTCCCACCACGGCGCGCGACGTACGTGGTGTACTCCCGGGTCGGGTTGTGGAGCCGCCAGGCGTAGAACCGCTCGTCCCGGTGCGCGTGGAGCCGGGCCGGGGGAGCACGGGCGGCGATCGACGCGAGCACCCCGACCGGTGGCGCCCCGTGCGAGTCGACGGTCACGTCGTCGGGGGGTGCGCTGGCGAACGCGTCCCGGGCACGCAGGGTGACACTCGCCGCGGCGTCGGCCAGCCGGCCGAGGCCACGGCCGGCGTCGAGGAACGCGCCGGCCCGCTGGATCCGGTAGTGCGTCGGGACCCGGCGGACGGTCTTCCACCCGTGCTTGAGGCTGCCGGCCAGCGTCGCGCTGTTGGGGAAGTTGAACAGCAGGGCGGTCTCCCGGTCGGCGTAGCGCTCGACCATCAGCTCCGTCATCCGGGAGTAGAGCCCCTGCCGCCGGTGGTCGGGGTGGACCATCGTATCGCAGGGCTGGAGCGCCGGGAGCGGCTCGCCCGCCCCGCCGGCGGAGAGTTCGAACGGCATGGCGGCCTTCGCGCCGACCACAGTTCCCCGGTGGGTCGCGACGACGATGGGGACGTGCGCCGTGTACGGGTCCGAGACGTACTTCCAGTCGAACCACGCCCGGCTCCCGCCGCCGAACACCTCCCCGTACAGGTCGAGGAACCCCGCACGGTCACCCGCCTCGAGGTCGAAGGGCCGCACCTCGTAGCCGGAGGTGTCCTGCCCGTGGGTCGAGACGGGCATCAGTCCTCGCCACCCCCGACGCGGTCGTCGACCGCCCCACCCTGGTCTCCAGCGGCGGGATTGCCGCCGCCCACCGCCGGGGATTCGCCACGGCTCCCGGTCGTGGGGTCCGTGGCAGCACCGTCGGGCATCGAGCCCTCGGTCCATGGCCCGACCTCCTCGCGGTGTTCGTCGAGGACGGGTGCCCGCTCCCCCGGTGCCGGCGGGGTCTCGGTCATCTTGATGGGGGACCCGGCGACCTGGACACGCCGGTCGCTGCCGGGCTGGGTCACCTCGTGGAGCATCTCGCGGTCGTGGACCATCCGGTCGGCGAACACCTCGGCCACGTCACGGACCGGCGCGCAGGGGACATCCGAGCCCAGCGCCCCACAGACCTGCTCGCTCGTCCGGCTGCGGGTCCAGTCGGCGATGACCGGTCGGATGCGGTCACGGGCGGCCAGGCGGGCCTGGCTGTCGGGGTAGGTGGCGGTCCACTCCGGGCGGCCGATGGCGTCGCACAGTGCCGACCAGTGGTTGTCGCCGATGGCCGCGATGACGACCTGGCCGTCGACGGTCTCGAACCCGTCGTACGGGAAGAGGGTCGGATGTGCATTCCCCCGTCGCCCCGGCACCTCGCCGGTGTAGGAGTGCTGGTAGACGGTCCGCTCGCAGAGGCTGATCATGCTGTCGTACATCGCGGTGTCGACGAACTGCCCCTCGCCGGTCCGCTCGCGGTGGTGCAGCGCCCCCAGGATGCCGACCGCGCTGAGTGCGCCGGTGAAGATGTCGCCGATGCCCAGTCCGACCTTCGTCGGCGGGTCGTCGGGCTGCCCGTTCACCTGCATGACGCCCGACAGCGCCTGCACGATGAGGTCGTAGGCGGGCATCTCCTGGCGGGCCGTCGCGCCGGTCCGTGGGTCGCCGAAGCCACGGATGGCGGCGTACACCAGGCCGGGGTTGCGCTCGCGGAGGCGCTCGTATCCCAGGCCGAGCGAGGTCATCGTCCCGGCGCGGAAGTTCTCGACCAGCACGTCCGCGCGGTCGACCAGGTCGAGGAACGCCTCGCGGTCGGCGTCGGACTGGAGGTCGAGCTCCAGGCTCCGCTTGCCCCGGTTGATGCTCTGGAAGTAGCCGCCGTACGGGTCGTCCTCGCCGAGGAACGGCGGCACGTCGCGGACCAGGTCCCCGCCAGGAGGTTCGACCTTCACAACGTCCGCTCCCATGTCGGCCAGCAGCATCGTGCAGTACGGCCCCCCGAGTACTCGCGTCATGTCGAGCACACGCACTCCGGTAAGCGAGCTCATTGGCCGGAATGGGTCGGGTTATCGTTTTGTTATGCTGAGCTTGTACGGAGCCGCCCGGCCGTACCGTCCGACTACGGTGGTCGGATCACGGGCCCGTCGGCCGTCTCGGCCGGGCAGGGCGGCCTCCGGCCGTCGGAACGTGGGGGCCAGTCGCCGATGGGCGAGCCTCGCCGCATCGTAGCGGTTGGCCGGCGCAGCGGTCACCCTGTACGGACGGTCTCAGGTACCAAAGAATGGGATGCATAGGGAGCAATCCCAGCGAGCTGTGTGAGCCCACGAGGGCGGTGACCCGGGCAGATCCCGGCCTCGTGTGCATAGTCGGCTAGCAGTCGTGTGAGATTAGTTATATACCGATTACCGCGACGGCCAGGCGTCAGACCTCTCCGCCCTCGGCCCCACCCGAGGTGGACGCCACCCCGGGGAGCGAGACGCGGCCGAGCTCATCGTCGTAGTCGAGCGCGTCGAAGGTGGCCAGGACGGGGACGTACTGGCGGACGAGTGCGAGATGGGTCGCCCGGTAGGGGTCCCCGCTGGTTCCGGGGTCGCGTGGCCACCCGCGCTCCTCGACCAGCGCCCGCGTCAGCGAGGACAGCGAACACGCCCCGTCGAACTCGACGAGCGTCAGGAGGACCGCCCGGTACTGCTCGTCCGAACGGAGCCCTCGCGGGAGTCGGTCGGCCAGGGCTGGCGGGAGGCCCTGGGTGCCAGTGCGGTCGACCACGCCCCCGCTCCCTGTCTCGCTGGTCATGGCGCGGGGGAAGGGTCGCCGGGACATAGTTAAACGGGGGCTACCCGCCGTCGCGAGCGTGACCCGGCCGCCTCCGGCCTGGTGGAAGTGGGCCGACTTCACGGTGGCCCATCCCGGAGCCCACGTCCCCGCTCCGGGACACACCATCCCATCTCTGTCACGGATCCCGGATGAAGTAACAAGTATCTATTACCTCTGGCCGGGGCCTCGCGTACCGGACCGGACGCCCGAAATCCGTACGACGGGATGGGCATCTGGATGGATAGTTCCGGTCTTCTCCGGGCCCTGAATTCACATTCTGTTACCGAGAGGTGTCAATATTTCCGATACCGATGGTGCGGAACAAGACTGGCCACAACGTATATAAGGCCGACGGTGCTGAGTCCTTGCGCGAAACCTACGGAAACGGTACGGTCGTGTGACATGACAGGGTGATACTATGCATCGCCGCTACAGGAATCCGACACGTCGTATGGGGAGTAGGGGGATTGACCGTCGTGGGGACCGGGGCGGGGCCGATGGCTGACATACCGGATCGGCTCGCAGGTGCCATCGGGGTCCACACGGACGCGAGCCGGAAGCCAGCGGAGGGCCGGAACGACCGCGCGGGGGACGCCACAGCCGTCCTCGAGAGTCTGGGTCTCGAGTCCGGGACCGAGGGCAGCTCGGGGGGGCCCTCGGGCGCGGGCCGTGGGAGCGACGCGGCCACGGACACCGAGCCGCTGTCGCTCGACATCGCCTTCGAGATACTCAAGAACGGGCGTCGGCGCCGAGTGCTGGAGGAGCTGTCGGCGGCGACCGGCGACCTGACCACCGGCGAACTCTCCGAGCGCATCGCGGCCTGGGAGAACAGCAAGCCGATCGAGGAGATCACCTCCGAGGAACGCAAACGGGTGTACGTCGGGCTTTACCAGTGTCACCTCCCGAAGATGCACGATGCCGATGTCGTGGTGTTCAACAAGGACCGTGGCCTCGTCGCCCCGGGGGAGCACGCGGACCTGCTCGACCGCTTCCTGACGCCCGCGGACCCGGAGCCGTCCCCCACGTCGGAGGAGGGGTCGGGGATGTACCGATGGGTCGGCACCACCGTGCTCGCGGCCGGATTGCTCGGACTGAGCCTGGCCGCCGAGACCGTGAGTGGTGTTCCGACCGCGACGTTCGGGCTCGCGGTACTGCTCGTCGTGAGCGGGACCATCTGCCTCGGAGAGGCACGGTCGGAGTGGACCTGAGGGCCGCCCCGGGAGCAGAGCCGGAGCTTCCGCCTGGGATAGCCGCCGTCGCACGCGGGCGTCGCGCTTAGCGATCTCCGGGTGGGTGGCGGCAGGTCAGCACGTGTTCCAGCCAGTTGACAGCACTGTAGAGGGAGAGCAGGAGCGTCCCCCCGACCACGGCCGTCGTGGCCATCGCCAGTGTTCCCGTCAGCCACGTCAGCGTGATGACCGCGAGCAGTCCGACGCCGGTCAACAGGTAGCGGTAGGGCCAGTCGTCCTGCCCGGTGTGGTGGCCGTCGAGGTAGCGCCGCACCCGTTCGAAGTCCGGCCCGGGCGTGATCCGGCCGCGGTCCTTCGCGAACTCGATGACGCCGGCATCGGCCATCTTGGGG
Organism: Haloglomus litoreum; assembly: GCF_029338515.1. Lineage (GTDB taxonomy): Archaea > Halobacteriota > Halobacteria > Halobacteriales > Haloarculaceae > Haloglomus > Haloglomus litoreum. Next base: position 2,297,615 of record NZ_CP119988.1, read on the forward strand.
AGGTGGAACTGGTAGAGCGCGACGTACACCCGTTTGCGCTCGAGCGAGTGGAGCAGTTCGGGCGGTTTCTCGTTCTCCAGCGCCGCGATGTGTTCGGCGACGGCACCGATCTCCACCGGCGCCGCCCGGCTGTCCAGGTACCGGAGGACCGCGCGGCGGCGGTCGTTGCGCAGGACGCCGAACATCCCGTCGAGCGACGGCCGAGCTCCCCCCCCAGGGGTCGCGCTCGGTCGGGCCTGCGCCGTCTCATCGGTCGGCGGGTCGCCGGTCCCCTCGTCCGGGCTCTCGTCGAGTTCGCTAATCATAGTGGCAGTCGTGGGGCCCCCGGTCACCCCCGGTCGCCCCACGGGGTTGAGCGTACCTGGGAAGCCGGGCGGATAGTGGTGTCGACGTTTCATCCACGATATCTCGCTGAATCGGGAGTATGCCGTGGTTAGCGGGGATATTCCGACCGTAACTAAGCCGTTACGGAGTCTGCTGGACACACATGATATCCCGATGTCCAGACAGGTACCGACCCGGTGCGGGTGCAGCGGGTAGGCGGTGAGTTGGCACAATGAGCTCGGGCGCGAGTACGGATCAGGACCTGTCGCCGGACCTGATATTCGATCTGTTGAGCAGCCCCCGACGCCGGATGGCGCTGTACTACCTCCGGGAGCACGGCGGCAGCTCGACGGTCACCGAGCTGGCGGAGGAGATCGCGAGCCTCGAGTACGACATCCCCGCGGAGGAGCTCTCGCGCCAGCAGCGAAAGCGTGTCTACGTCTCGCTGTACCAGACCCACGTCCCGAAGCTGGCCGAGGCCGGCGTCATCGAGTACGACGAGGACACCAGCGAGGTCCAGCTGACCGACCGGGCACGGCGGATGGACAGCTATCTCACGACGGACGACACCGGGGGCTACCCCTGGCACTACCACTACCTCGGGCTGGCGCTCGCGAGCGGCGGACTGCTGCTCCTCGCGGTGTTCACCGACCTCGGCCCCCTCGGGCCACTGGCGGTCGGCATCGCCGTGACCGTGGCCTTCGCCATCTCCGGTGTCGCCCAGCTGCTGTACCGACGGTACCGGGACCGCCCGACACCCGAGGAGATCTCCGAGCGGTCGTTCCGATGAGCCACCCCTATGCCCGGCTTACCGGCGTTCTCGCCGGGGATACCGGTCGAAACGGACGAAAGGGACTTGAGTGGCCAACTGGCAGGCACCATGCAGACATCCGGGGCCGATCCGTCACGCATCGGTCCCCCGAAGTCGGCCACGGCGACCCGCTGGCACCGACCATCGACCGAAGAGGCCCTGGGAGACAGACGACCGGCCACGGACACTCCGAAAGACAAGTATGAACGACTGGGACGAGGTCAGTTACGTGATCAGCTCGCGGTACCGAGTACTGGCGCTGCGCCGGCTCGCGGAGAGCCCCGCCACCCCCTCGCAGATCGCCCGCGAGGGGGAGTGCTCTATCGCCCACGCCTCCCGCGCACTCCAGGAACTCCGCGACCACGGACTGGTCGACCTTCTGGTGTCGGAGAGCCGTCAGAAGGGCCGGGTCTACGGCGTCACCGACCAGGGTCGCGCCACCTGGGACACCATCGAGAAGGAGAACCTGGCCTGACCTGCCGGGGAACCGTGTCGACCGTCCTGGCTCCCGGGCCGGGCAGCCGACCTCCCGCACCAGGTACGTGGGTTCCGCCTCCGGGAAGAGTGGGCCCCGCTGCCTAGTCGGCCACTGGGTCCGCATCCGAGCGCCGGAGCAGCCTGGCGAGCGAGTCGGCCAGGACTGGCCCGTCGTCGTCCTCCTCGGACCTGTCGAGCATCCAGTGGTAGCTGCTCACGGCCGTGAACAGCACGACCACGAGTGCAGCGGCCAGCCAGGTGACCGTCTGGTTGCCGGCGGCCGACAGCAGGACGACGCCCCCGCCGACCGCCGAGAGCGACAGGTACCGTCGTGGCCAGCGGTCCTCGGCGGCCACGGTCGGTTGCTCGCCGAGGTCGAGGTACGGCTCGACCAGCGTGTGGTTCGGGCCCAGCGCGATGCGCCCACGGTCCTTGTTGAACTGGACGATCCCCATCGAGTCCATCTTCGGGAGGTGGCACTGGTAGAGGCCGACGTAGGCCCGCTTGCGCTCGTCGGAGGAGAGCTGCGCGATGGGCTTGTCGTTCTCGTGTGCGGCGATGTGCTCGGCGAGTTCGCCGATGGTGTGTGGCCCCTCCGACTCCTCCAGGTACCGGAGGACCAGCCGCCGTCGCTCGTTCCGCAGCACGTCGAACACCTGGTCGAGCGGGAGGTCGGCCGGTCCCGTGTCCGTCGACCCGGCCGGCTCGGTCTCCCCGGTCTCCCCGGTCTCCGTGGACCCGGTCGAGGCCGCCGGTGGGCTCATGGACTTCCCCCGCTGTGGCCGGGGCGGTCGACGACCTGGCTGGTCCCCCCCTCAGGTGGTTGTCCGGACGAGGTCATGATTCACCGACCTCCGCATCGGCCACGGGCCGGGTCTCCGGAGCGGATGCTCGTTCGGCCACCTCGTGCATCGTCGAGAGTGTGACCTCGTCGCGACGCGAGTCCAGAACGGACAGTATCTCGCGCAGCCGTCTCACATCGCGGTCGGCGACCACGTTGTTGGGATGGAGCCAGCAGTGGAACACGCCGTCGGACTCGGCGGCGGCGTCGACACCACGCCGGAACAGCCGGACGACAGGGTCCTCGCTGACGGACTCGACGACCGAGCGCGGCCACCCCTCGAACCGGAACAGGTACAGCGAGTCGGGGAGGTCGACCAGCCCGTACTCGTCGACGGTGGGCGATACCAGTGGCGGCGTCCAGCGGCCGGTCGTCGTCTGGAGGAGTCGGCGGAGCCGCGAGCCACCGCGAGCTGGGCCGACGCCGCGGTAGGCGGTGAACCCCTGCTCGGCGAGGACGTCCCGATGGCCCACCCGGTTCCGCGGGAAGACGAACGACCGGAGCGTGATGTCGTGAGCGCGCGCCGCGGCGATGCTCCGCACCACCTCCGACCGCGCGCGCTCCTTGGTGATGTCGTCGAACCCCGGGTGGGAGAATGAGTGACACGCCAGTTCGTGGTCGGCGTCCGCGTCGCGGACCGCAGTGACGAGCTCCGGCGCGTACCGGCGCGCGCGCTCCGCGAGGACGGGCGACTGCACGCAGGGACAGGGTTCGAGGTCGTCCCACGGCTCGCAGTCCTCGCGGAGGAGGTGGCCGACGACGGCCCAGGTCGCGGGCACCTCGTACTCGTCGAACAGCTCGACGAGGGTCGCCCACCCGTCCCGCGCGGCCGAGATCCGACGCTCCGGGGGGGCACTCCGGTCGTGGAATCCCCAGCCCAGCTCGGCGTCGACCGAGATCACCACGCGACCCATACCGCCACCTCCCTGACAGAGTTTGTCATAGAGAGAGGCTGGGCCAGCGTGTGGATTGTTATGTCCTGGCTTCCCAGCCGGGTAAAGCGAACCTACTGCGGAGGGGATTCGCCCGAGGGCGTCCAGACGGAGTCGAAACGGTGGCCACACTGCCCGCGACGAGCCTCGGCCGTCCGCCGGGCAGTGTGCGCCCCGTCACCGCGCGCGTCCGTCTCCGATGGTCCGGAGCGGTCCAGGGATGCGGTCGGCGTCCAGCACTCCCCTGCCGTCGACGACGACCGTGTCACCGACCGCCGTCCAGTCGATGTCGTCGAACGCCTCGTGGGCGGTCACCAGCACCACTCCGTCGAACGAGCCCTCGCCGACCGCGCCCAGCGGCAGCAGGTCGACCGGGAACCCATCGGCGTCCTCCAGCACGGGGTCGACGGCCGACACGGAGGCGCCGAGGTCGACCAGTCGCTCGGCCACCGGTCGGGCCGGCGACTTCCGCGTCTCGGCGACGCCGGGGCGGTAGGCCAGCCCCAGCAACAGGATGTCCGCTCCGGCGAGCGGGATGCCGCGCTCGGCGAGTGCGGCGCCCAGTTCTCGGACCGCCAGCAGGGGCATCCCGTCGTTGACATCCCGGGCGGTCCGGATGAGCGGTGCCTCGCGGCCGAACGTCGAGGCCAGGAACTCCGGGTAGTAGGGGATGCAGTGCCCGCCGACGCCGATACCGGGGTCGTGCAGGTCGCAGTACGGCTGCGTGTTGGCGACCTCGATGGCCTCCCGGGTGTCGATGGCGAGGTCGTCGGCGAACCGCGCCAGCTCGTTGGCGAGCGCGATGTTGACGTCCCGGTAGATCCCCTCGAAGACCTTGACCGCCTCGGCGGTCGTCGCGTCGGCGACCGTCACCACCTCGTTGTCGGTGAGGTGCTCGTACAGCCGGGCGGCGGCCCGCGTGCTCGCCGGGTCGACGCCGCCGACGACCTTGGGATAGGCGCCCCGGATGTCGGTCAGGGCGCGGCCGCTGGCGGTCCGTTCCGGGCAGAACGCCACGCCGAACGCGTCGGGGGCGAGCCCGGACGCCTGCGACAGCAACGGGACGACCACGTCCTCGCAGGTCCGGGGTGGGACGGTCGACTCGACCAGCACCAGGTCGTCCGGGGAGAGCCCGGCACCCACGGTCCCGAGGACCGCCCGGAGCGTCGAGAGGTCCGGCACGCCGTCCTCGTGGAGCGTGGTCGGCACGATGATGACGTGGACGGCCGCGGCGGCCGCGGCGGCCTCGCCCTCGGTCGTCGCGGTCAACGAGCCGTCGGCGACGGTCTCGGCGACGAGCGCCGGCAGCCCCGGCTCGTTCCCGACCGGACAGTCGCCGGCGTTCACCGCCTCGACCACGGACTCGTCCACGTCGACGCCGGTGACGTTGCCGGTCGCGTCCGCGAGCGCGGCCGCGAGCGGCAGGCCCATCTTCCCCAGCCCGTACACCGCGACCGGCACCTCGCCGGTCGCGAGCCGGTCGTCGCGCGTCGAGTCGGACGGTCCCTCACGGAACAGCGAGCTCATTGTGGCCCCTCCGAGGTCGGCTCACCTGCAGCCGTGGCACTGATCGTCCGGGCCAGTTCCAGCGCCCGGAGGCCAGCCTCGCCGTCGACCAGCGGCCGGGTCCCGTCACGCACCGCCGCGAGGAACGACTCCAGTTCGGCCTTCAGCGGCTCGCCGTTGTCGACGGTCGGCCGCTCGACGATGCTCTCGTGGCGGTACCGCACGTCGCCGTCAGAGACGACGTACTCCGGGAGGGAGTGGCGGTGGATGTCCACGGTCCGGTCGCCGTAGTCCACGTTGACCTTGCACTCGCGGGCGGTGATCGACAGCGTGCGGATCTTCTCCTGGGTGACCCGGCTCGCGGTCAGGCTCGCGACGGTCCCGTCGCCGAACTCCAGCGTGGCGGTAACGTACTGCCCATCCTGGGTCCCGCGGGCCGACAGGTCCGTCAGCTTGGCGTCGAGAAGCGACAGGATCACGTCGATGTCGTGGATCATCAGGTCCAGCACCACGTCCTCGTGGATGTCCCGGTCCAGCGGTGGGCCGAGCCGGTTGGTCTCGATGGCGATGATATCGAGTTCGGGGACGATTTCGTCGAGCGCCCGGACGGCGGGGTTGTACCGTTCGACGTGGCCGACCGCGAGCGTCACCCCGCGCTCGCGGGCCCGGCGGATCAGGTCGCGCCCCCGCAGGGGGTCCTCGACGAACGGCTTCTCGACGAGGACGTGGACGCCACGGTCGATGGCAGCCTCGACGAGGTCGTCGTGGAAGCGGGTCGGGACCGCGATGGACACCACGTCGACGTCGGCCAGCAGGTCGGCCTGGGCCATCGGCTCGGTCCCGTACTCGTCCGCGACGGACGCGGCCCGGGTCTCGTCGGCGTCGCCTACGCCCACCAGCTCGGCGCCGGGCAGCTCCCGGTAGATACGGGCGTGATGTCGGCCCATGGTGCCGACGCCCAGTACCCCGGCCCGGAGCACCGGGTCAGCCATCGCGGGACACCTCCTTCGCGCACATCTCACGCATCACGTGTCACCTCGCGGACGGCCGCCACGATGCGGTCGACGTCGGCGTCGCTGAGCCCGGGGTGGACCGGGAGCGACAGTACCTCCGTCGCGGCCCGCTCGGAGATCGGGTAGGACTCCCGATGCCCGGCGTAGGCCGGCTGCTGGTGGATGGGCGTCGGGTAGTAGATGCCCGTGTCGATGCCCGCATCGTCCAGCGCCGCCCGGAGGTCGTCCCGATCGATGCGCCGTGCCCGAACGGTGTACTGGTTGTACGCGTGCCTGGCGCCGTCGACGGGGACCGGGAGCGCCAGCGGCGTCGGGTCGAGGCCATCGTCGAGTCTGTCGGCGTTCCGGCGTCTGGTGGCGACGAACGACGGCAGGCGGTCGAGCTGTGCGCGGCCGATGGCCGCCGCCATGTCCGTCATCCGGAAGTTGTGGCCCAGCTCGGCGTGCTCGTACCGCCCCGTCCGGCCGTGGTCGATGAACCGGCGGGCGCGCTCGGCGACCGACTCGCGGTCCGTGACGACCATCCCGCCCTCGCCGGTCGTCATGTTCTTCGTGGGGTAGAAGGAGAAACAGCCGGCGTCCCCGATGGCACCGACATGCTTGCCGTCGAAGGTCGCGCCGTGTGCCTGCGCACAGTCCTCGATCAGGGCGACGTCGTACCGCTGGGCGAGCGCGGCGAACCGGTCCATCTCCGCCGGGAGCCCGTACAGGTGGACCACGATCATGGCGTCCACGTCCCCCTCGCGCAGTCGACGCTCGGCGGCCGTCGGGTCCAGGTTCAGCGTCGTCGGGTCCACGTCCGCGAAGGCCGGCGTGGCGCCCGCGAACCGGATGGCGTTGGCGGTCGCGACGAAGGAGAACGGCGTCGTCAGGACCGTGTCTCCCGCGCCGAGCCCGAGCGCCTCGAGCGCGGTGTGGAGCGCCGTGGTCCCGTTGCTGGTCGCGACGGCGTGGTCGGTGCCACAGAAGTCGGCGAAGGCCGACTCGAACGCCGCCACCTGCGGCCCCTCCGCGAGCTGCCCGCTCGAAAGCACGTTCCCCGCGTTGCGGCGGGCCGATGTCCCGAGATCCGGCGCCGCCAGGGGGATCCGCTCCTCGGTCGCTGGCTGGCTCATGGCTGGTTCGACCCCTCGAGTTCCGATGGGAGCGGCTGGTGGCGGGCCGGTGACCCGACGGCGAGCGTCTCCGCCGGGACGTCCTCCGTGACCACGGCACCCGCAGCGACGAACGCCCCCCGGCCGATGGTGACACCGGGGAGGAGCGTCGCGTTCGCGCCGATGGAGACGTCCGCGTAGAGGGTCGGTCCATCGAGGTCGGCTGCCGTCCGCAGGGGGTAGGGGTCGTTCGTCAGCGTCGCCCGTGGGCCCATGAACACCCGATCCCCGACCGTCGTCCCCTTCGGGATGTACACGCCGGTCTGGAGGCTGACGTCGCTCCCGATGCGGGTGTCACCGTCGATGACGGTGTCGGTTCCGACGAGCACGTCGTCGCCGATGCGGGTGCCCTCGCGGATGAGGACGTTGTGGCCCGTCGAGAGGTCGTCCCCGGCCCGGACATCACCGTAGATGATCGAGCCGGACCTGATGGTCGCGCCGTCACCGATGATGACGTCTCCCCCGCTGCCCGCCTGTTCACCGCCCAGTACCACGTTCGGAGCGATCCGACAGTTCCGGCCGATGCGGCCCGCTTCCGGCTCCGGTCTGCTGTGTGAATCTGACGCCACGGTATCCCCGGCTTCCTGTGGTTCGGGCTTTGTTATGCGTCGGTTGCCAGCCCTGCCGTCGCACGATATCCGACGAGGAACCGACACGGAACCGACAATCCATCTCTCCGACGCCGGCTCCCCGTCCGGCCGTCAGAGCGGGGCTCGCACCGGACCTGGACGGGCGACCGGGGGAACCCTGCCGATCCCGTGGTGGCGTAGCCCAGGGCTGTCCGCGGTAAGTGGCTCGTTACCATTACTCGATGCGTGGTCGACCCCCCTGGCGGATGCGGGTCCAGGTCGATGACGCACTGGTCAGAACCGGACCACATCCAACCACCCCTGTCCCCCCGGTGACGGTTCCGCTGTCAGGCCGGTCCGGTCACCGCAGCCGCCACCGCTTCCCCTCGCGCCCGAGATGCATCTCGACCGGACCCACACTTCGTGCCCGAACCCAACCCCGCCGAAGTCACCCTGACGCTCCGCCCGGTCGGAGCCGGGCCTCCATCCGAGGGCTCGTCGAGTGTCAGCCGACGACATCGACCCAGAGCCGGAGGGACCGGTACGCTGTGCTGACCCGCGGCTCCGTCGGCGCCGACTCCCGGTAGAGCAGGTACGTCAGCCGGCGGTTGGGCCCGGCCATGTCCGTCCCCTCGGCGCGGATGGTGTGTTCGTGGCGCCAGCGCTCGCCCGGGGCCAGCGACTGCGTGGCCCGGGTGAGCTCCCGCCGCTCGATCACCCGGATCCCGTCGCCGTCGCGGCGGACGCGCTGGAGCTGGACGACCACCGTGTAGTTCGCCCGGGCGCGTTCGTGGTTCTCGACCGTGGCGATCAGGGTCTCGTTCGCGCCGAGGGCGAGCTCCTCGGGATAGCCGCCGGCGACCAGTCCACCGTCCGCCCCCTCGGTCCTGAGGGCGAAGTCGGTGTAGCGCTCGCCGTCGATGGGGAACGCGAGGGCGCCACCGAGGCTCGCGAGGGCCGCGACGACCGAGAGGGCCAGCAGCACGTTCAGTGCGACCGAGGCCCGTGACTCCGACGCCGACGGACGAAGCGTCCCGAGCCAGGCCCAGATCCCCGCCCGGAATCGGTCCGGGGCCGGGAGCGCCCAGCGCCTGGCGACGGCGAGCGCGAGCCCCACCAGGACGACGGTCGAGAGGCCGACGACCGCAGGGACCAGCCCGAGCCCGATACCGAGCACGTCGAGCGCGAGCGCGAGCAGCGGCACCACCGCCACGCCGGCCCCGACCGAGAGGGCGAGCCGTTCGGCGAGCTCACGGATGGACGCCCGTCTCCGGTCGTCCCCGTGGGTTCCGACCCCGCCGACCGGCACGGCGCGCCACCCGGGGAACGCGGCCGCGACGAGCGCGTACCCGGGCAGGAACACGAGCAGGACGGTGCCCGAGAGGAGTCTGAGGCCGGCGGACTGGGGTGGGACCGCGAGTACGATTCCGGCAGCGACCGCCGTGAGAACGGTCGCCGCAAGCAGGTCACCGGGTGGGTGTCGGAGGGACTGCATGACTGAGTTCGACTGCGAATCGGTTGGGAAGAGGTCCTTCATGTGTACCGGCGGATGACCGGTCGCTACGGACGCCCCTGGTTTCGTTATAGCCGGCCTACCGGGAGGGGCTGCCGGAACGCGGTGGCTTCACCGGGATGAACGGGGGGTTCACTCCAGCCCTATCTGGCGGCGGTTCCGCCGGTAAGCTGACCGGCGGCGAACCCGCCAACGGGTAGCTTCTCTATTGCTATAGCCGACCCGGCGCGAGGCTGCTGCATGAGACCCCAGCCGGAGGGCCATCAGGGGGAACCGTCGACCGTCGAACTGTGGGTCCGCTCGCTCGGCCACCCATCCGTCTTCCAGGCCCAGCGCGACCTCTCGGATCGTCTCCACAGGCTCGAGGCCAGCGACATCGTGGACCAGGCGGAGGTGGAGGTGTGGGGCCGGGAGGTCGTCCTCTCGGGGGCCACGGCCAGGACCGAGCCCGGTCGCCGGTTCATGAACCGGCTCGGCCGCTTCCGGGAGTGGGCCGAGCGGAACGACGCGACACTCGAGCCGTGCTTCGAGTTCTCCACCACCTCCTCGGAGTTCACCGGCGAGGAGTACACGGTGGTCGACCTGCCGGTCTGCGCGCTCGCGGAGTTCGACGGGGACGAACTGGTTCACGTCGCCCCCTGCACCGTCGGGGAGCGGGTCCGAACCGTCGAGGACCGGCTGAGCAGGCTCGAATCCGGATACGATCTGGATGGGCCCCTCGAGGCCGACCACCCCGAGGACGTCATCGACCAGCTCGTACCGGGGACGGCCTCCGGTGGACGGCAGTAGCGGCCGTGAGGAACGGATAATCCACACGTACCGGCCGAAAACCAGTCAATAACTATGCAGGCCTGTCCCCATCGGTGAAACGGGGACGAACACAGCCCCCATGATAGGCGGTCTGTCGCTCCCCACCCCCCCAAACCCCACACCCCCACTGTCCGGCTCCGGAGAGCCGGGTCGTGGGTGTCCGGAGTCGGGTTGAATCCCCCCCTCGCCCGGCTCCATTACTTCTCGATCGCCGAGCAGGCCGACAGCCGGTATCCGATGTAGAATCGAGCAGCCGATGCGGCATCGGGTGCCCGTCGAAGCACCGTCCGGTACCGAACGGTCACACCGCCGACCGTCCCGGGCCGCCTCACTGTGTGTCGCTCTCGAAGGCAGGTGGGATCACCACCTCCCGGTCGGTCAGCTCGATCAGTCGGCGGCGTACCCCACCGAGATGCTCCCCCTGGCTCCCGTGATGGCCGACCACGATCTGGTCGGCGTCGATGTCGCGGGCGTGTTCGTGGATCGACTGGTGCGGGAGGCCGTGCTCCGAGCGCCACTCCATCGCGACCCCCGCCCGGCTGGCCATGTCCCTGATCGTCTCGATGGCCGTCCGGCAGCTGTCCTCGACCAGGATGGTCGCCAGTTCCTCGGAGCCCAGCGCCGGCTCGTCCAGTGTCCGCCGGTCGACCACACAGAGCACGTGGAGCACCGCATCGCGCTCCCGTGCCAGCTCGATGGCGTACTCGGCTGCCCGGTGGGCGTCCTCGCTCCCATCCGTGGCAAGCAGTATCGCGGGCATGCGCTCGCGGAGGCCAGTAGCGTACATCAGCCTGTCGACCGTACATCCGACTCAATTCCCCGTTACACCGGGGTAGCACCGAGATACCGCAGGGCTCTGCCCTGGGTCGGAGCGGATGCGTTCCGGAACACGGGGTGGATAGCGGTGGACCGTCCCCATGGGCGCCAGCCCGTCCGGTCGTGGCGCTCCCGCCGGTAGCCGGCGTATACTGATTTCGGTCCCACACCTCGGCGGAGACACGATGAAACGCAAGCGCCGCCTCGCTCTCGTCGGGATCGCTCTCGGAACGTTCCTCCTGCTCCGTCGGCGGCGACGCGACGAAGACGAGTCGTCGGAGAACTGAGGCACCACGGCCGAGCGCAGCGACACCCGGACCCAGAGGCAGAATCGCACGGAGTCACAGTCCGGGACCGGAACAGATAGCTGCTACAGCATCGTCCGACAGTCCACGAACGCGTCCCCTCGCGCCGAGATCCAGGCCGACATCCGCTCGTCCGTGGTGTCCACGGAGTGGGGGAACAGCGTACACTCGTCCGGACCGTCGTCCCGCTCGACGATGCAGCTCCGAAGCGTGATTCTCCCGTCGTCTGGCCCCGGCTCCGGGGAGCGTTCCTGCGTACTCATGGGTGCTGTCCGGGGCACGGGTGCGAGGCCGTGCACGCCCGTACGTCCAGCACCGCCCGGAGCCGGCATTGTTATGGCCGTCCTACCAGGGGTGGTACGGCGTTCCTACCGGTCGACCGAAGCCGCGCCGGGCACCGCAGGTCTCGCCCGTGCCTGTCCGCCGGCGAGCCGCAGCAGCGAGATACGGCGTCGGCCCGTGGGACTCACCGGGGACGGACGGGCTCTTGGGCTGCCGGGGCGACCACGGGTCCGGACCCCTCGTCGCGCGCGCCGTAGAACTGTTCCAGCGTGACGAACAGCGCGGGCTCCACGACGGGATACAGGTCGTCGGCGAGTGCGCGGACCTCATCACGGCAGTCGGGTGCCACGACGGGAGTCCCGACCGTCACCTCGCGAGCACCGCCCGCCCGCAGCTGCCGGATGACCGCGGCGACCGACGCCGGGTAGTCGATACCGTCGGTTACGACGAGCACGGAGCGTCCCGCCGGGTCCATCGAGTCGCGGTCCCCTCTGACCCGGACGGCCTCCTGCCGGGCGGCGCGTCGCTCACGGGCGAGCTCCCGCCGGAGGTACTCGGCGGCGGCCGTGAACCGCGGGGCGCGAGCCTCGTCGAGCCACTCGGTCCCGTCCTCGGTCACCGCTGCGATCGGCATCGTCGCGTCCCCTGGGGGGGAGATACACCGGACGATGATGACCTCCAGCGAGACACCGAACTCGTCCGCGACCGCCCTGGCGACCGGGACGCTCGACCGGGAGGGCGCCACGACCACGTCCGGACGGACTCGTTCGGGTGGGATGGCGGCTGCCAGTCTCCTCCCAGCGTCCGCTCGGTCTCGGAAACACGGCCCCCGCCATCGAGACCGCCTGTACGGCTGCTCCGCTTCCGGGTCCGGGTCCAGCATCTGTAATCAACCACCGACTCCGAGGCGAGGGGGGAGGATATAGCTGGTACCGAGTCTCACGCGGTGAGACCGTGCGGGGACGTCACGTCCCACGCGCCTCGACGAGCGTCCAGTCACTCCGGGCCGCACGGCCCTCAGGCGGGGACCACCACGACCGGCATCGGGGCCCGTCGCATGACCTCGTCCGCGATCCCGCGGGCATCGTCCCGTCTGCTCGCTCGCGGTCGTTCCACGACGATGAGGCTGGCCTCGTCGGCAGTCGCGAACGAGACGATGGCCTCGACGGGGTCACCGAAGAGGAGCTCCGTCTCGACCGGGATACCGCTGTCGGTGGCCAGCCGGCTCGCGTCGGAGAGGATCCGCTCGCTCGCGGCCACGGCGTCACGGTCCCGGGCCGGGACCATCCGCAGCCCGGAGCCGCTGTCGTCCGTGGCCCCGGCCTGGTTCGGGCGGCTCGTATCGGGCGGCCCCGCCTCCGGCGCCGCCGGGTCGGAATCCCTGGCGGGTGCGTCCCGACCCGTGGTGTCCGCGTCGTCGGGGGGTCGCAGGACGTGGACGACCCTGAGGTCCCCACCGGTGACCGACGCGACATCGAGGGCGAACTCGAGCCCCTCGAGATCGGAGCTGCTGTCGTACGTGGCGACGTGGATGTGCATCAGTCGTGGGACGACCTCCCGACGATATGATACCGCAGGACCGTCCATCCCATCGGGCATTCCGACAGGTTCCCCGTACCGGCCCTCCGACAGGGTAAGGTGCGCCTTGCCGTCCTCGTCAGCTCCGTCGCCTCCCGTCAACACGCCCGAAACGCCGGGTTCGAGGACCTGAATCGCAAATTCACAAAAGATTCATGGTCCCTGCTATCCCACCGCAGGACGAAGACTCACCTGGAAGCACCCACGGGAGGCCGTCTTGGCTGGGTCCGGGGTGATACGACCATGATTCGATACGACGAGGGTAGCAGGAACGAGCAGGTGAGCGAGGCCATCCGGACGAACTGGCGCGACTACACCTACCCCACGACGGCAGTCATCGAGCGGGTCGCGGCCGCGACGAACCGGAAGGAGACCTCCCTCCCGTCGCTGCACGAGTCCATCGACACCGACGCGCTGGACACGCTCCTCACCGGGGACGAGAAGGGGGACAGCCCGGTCGAGGTGACGTTCTCCTACCTCGGCCTGTCGGTCACCGTGCGGTCCGACCGGACGATGGTCCTCCACCCCGAGCAGTGACGACGCACCCGCGACGGTGCGTCGTCGACGATGCGGTCGGTCGACACCGCCAGCGTGTGGTCCCCGACGGGACGACGGCTGGCGACGGGCGGTGAGCCCTCAGTCGTCGGCTGGCTGCTGGTGGGTCCGCACGTGGTCCATGATGGCGGCCGTCTCGGCCTCGAACTCGTCCAGATCCATCTCCGCGCCGTGAAGCACCGACGAGAAGTACCGGACCGTGGCGGCGACGTTCGCGGCCTCGCCGACCTCGTCGTCCGAGACCCCGTGGAGCCGCGCCTCCTCGCGGTGGAAGTGGATGCAGTACTGACACTGCATGGCCGAGGCGGCCCCGATAGCGACGAGCGCCTTCTCCCGGTGCGAGAGCTCCGTCTCGCCCAGTTCGAGGTCCCGCATGATGCCCCAGCTGTGGTCGGCGGCGGCCGGCGCCAGCGCCTCCACGAAGCTCGGGACCCGACCGAGTGATTCCTCCAGTTCCTTGCGTGTATCCTGTGAGACCATGGTCGTGGTTCGATTCGGACCCCCTGTCAGCTGCGTATGACACTACGACAACGGGTATCCGGGGGTCCATTCGAACGTGTGGTGCGTGAGAGCATGGCACTATCTACGGGCTGGTAGCCAGGTGTGTACCACAGCGTTCACGGGCACTATCACGGAGTGGACCCGGGTGCGCGGCGTCTCCAGTTCGCGGCCCGGTCAGTCGAGGGGTGGTGGCGAGGAGGACCGATTCCCGCCGAACCGGCGGCCGGCGAAGACGCACGCCAGGCCGACGACCGACCCGAGGACTGCGGTCACGCCACCCCAGAGCAGTACCGTCCGACCAGCGGCCGGGAGCCCGGGGACGGAGCCCAGCACCGTCACGGGGACGCTGAACCCCGCGAGGCCGGCGACCGGTGCCAGCGCCATGGCGGCGCTCACAAGCAGGTCGTCGTTGGCGTAGCCGTTGACCGCGGCGCCGACGATGGCGGCACCACAGAGCACCAGTACGACCAGGCGGCCGATGGCCGCCATCCCCCCGATGTCGAGGAGCGCCACGGTCAGCCAGATGAACCCCTGCGCGACCAGCCCCAGCAGGAAGAGGGCCACCGCGAACAGCGAGACCCGGAGCGAGACCCCCCGGTCGACCGGTAGCAGTACCCCCACGAGCCCCCCAGCGTCGTCGGACATGTGCGACCGTGTGTGAGCGGCACGAGTAAACGTTTCCGGGGGTGTGGCCTCTGCCGGGCAGCAGTCAGCAGACCGGAACGGGTCCCGCTCGTCGGCTCGTGGCTCGGTGGCTGTCACGATTGTCACGGGGCAGTACTCGGGTCCCCTCGGCCCCTCCGTTCGGATGGCGGGGTCGCACTCGGCTCGCATCCACCACGAAGCGGGCGTGGGGGGCGGTCCCGTTCGGGGACCGACAGCCCGCTGGGGATGCACCGCGCCGGGCGAGCCGGCGCCCCCGCTGCGTACTCGACCCTGTCGTTCGCCGCTCACCCCGCCGACAGCCGGCCCTCGGCCGCGTCCGCTCGAGCCGGCCTGGCCCCGTTCCGCCCAGGCCACGTCCGGCGGCCTCCATCCTCTCTCGACTCCCGGGCGCAGCGGTTCGGCCCGACGTGGGGGAAACACATTCGGGGGCCCGCGACGGTCGTTCACCCGATGCATCCCGAACGGGTCCACGTCGTCCCGCTCCGTGACGAGCGTCGGCGGGCGCTCGAACCACTCCTGGCCGAGCGTGCCGACCGCGTCCACCTCCTCCCGCACGATGGGGGTGACGGTTCCCCCGACGCCCGGGACGCTACCGGCGGGGACTCCGACCGGAGGGAGACGAGCGGAACCGAAGCGGGTGGCTCGTCCGCGCTCGATACCGTCGCCGGGGAACTCCGGACGGCCGGCGTCGACGTGAGCGTCCACCCGGTCGACCAGTTCGACGTGTACGCCGTCTTCGGGCTCGTCACCACGCTCGCCGCCCGGCACGCCGACGACGAGGTGTACGTCAACGTCTCGACGGGCACGCGGCTGGCCGCCATCGGCGCGGCCCTGGGGTGCATGGACGTGGCGACCGACGCGACGCCGTACCACGCCGCCGGGGACGCGACGGTCGAGGAGCCCCGTGACGCGGCACAGCCCACATCCGGCTCGGGGGGAGGGCGGCCGGTCGCGACCTACCCCGTCGATTCGCTGACCCGGAGCCAGGTGGCGACGCTGGCGGTCGTCGCCGTCGAGGACGACGACCTGAAGGCGCCGACGAAGCGACGGCTCATCGACCGCCTCGTCGGGCTGGAGCTCGCGCTCGACCGGTCGCTCGCCGTCGGTGCCCGCATCGTCGAGAACGCGGACGGAGTCGCACACACGGACACCGCCGCCGGGTTCGACGACCTCGACGCGAACGACCGCAAATCCGCCTACCGGACCCTCGACAGCGTCGCCCTCGGCCGCCTCACGGACGAGGGGCACGTCACCGTGCGCGAGGCCGGGCGCAGCAAGGAGGTCGAGTTGACAGAGCAGGGCGAGAACGCGCTCCGTGCGTTCCGACACAAGATTCCGGACGTGGTCCGGGAACTGGACCGGCCGGGGATGCCGGACTGGTTGCGCGAGGGGCTCTGAGCCGAGCGGAAGGGCCGCTATCGAGTGCCGACCTCAGGACCCTCGGCCGACCGGCCGGCTATCGGTGGATCGACCGCGTCAGCGTGAAGACGAACAGGGCGATGAGGAACGCGCCGACGAACCCCTCGACCTGTGCGAGCAGCCGTATCCAGGGTCCCCCGACGTCCGCGGCCCCGCCCAGGACGAGCGTGATGAACGACTGGAAGCTCAGGACGAGGTAGCCGACCGGGGTCCCGTACAGCGGGTCCGGCTGGACGAGCGCGAACACGCCGCTGAAGCAGAGTATCGTCGCCATCGAGACCGCGATGACCCGGGACGGCCGCTCGCCGTACCCCGCGGTGAGGTTCAACAGCGTGTTCGCCGTCCACCGGCCGGCGGCTCGCGCCCGCCGCCGGACCGGTTCGGTCCCGTCCCGGGCCGTGGGGAGGTACTGGTCGCGCCGGTAGAGCATCTCGCGCCGGAAGAACTCGGCGGCAGCCTTCGTGTCACCGATGGCGTTGGCCCCGTTCTTGGCCTTGAGGTACGTGTTCTCCAGTTCCCCGAGCGACGGGTCGGCCCACTCGTGGCCGGGCACCTCCCGGACCTCGTGGAGGCGCCAGTTCGCCTCGTGCAGCACCTCGCGGTAGCGGCCGAAGTCGAACCCCGAGAACGCCGTGTCGAGGAAGCGGTAGTGGTCGAACAGGTCCGAGGGCGGACGCCCGTCGGTGAGCGAGACCGCGCCGATTTCGGCCTCGGCCAGGTCGTAGACGAGCGTGCCGTCCGCGGGCAGGTAGAGTCGGCCCGCCGGAATCGTGGTCCGGGTGCAGTCGATACGACAGTGGTCGGCCTGCAGGTCGAGGTCCTCGAACGACGCCACGTCCGCGAAGCGTGCGGCCTCCATCCCGACCGTCTCCGGCAGCGTCGCCGCGTCGAAGTAGACGCGGTCGCCGAACTCGGCGCCCGCGAAGGAGACCTCCTCGAAGGTCGTCCCGTTGAACCGTGCGACCGCATCGAACTCGGTCTCGCGGAACTGTGCGTCCGCGAAGCGTGCCCCGGTGAAATCGGCCAGCCCGCCGAACCGGACGTTGTGGAAGTTCCCCTCGGTGAACCTGGCGTGGTGTCCGGTGACGCTCTTCGAGAAGTCGGCCTCGATGAACCGGGCCGCCGTCTCGAAGGTGGCCCTGTCGAGCGAGACCGGCCCCTCGAAGGTCGCCTCGGTGAACACTGGGCGCTCGTGGAAGGTCGCTCCGGCGACCGTTATCGGCTGGCGGACGATGGCGTATCTCCACGTCGTCTCACCCTCGAAGACGGCGTGCCGGAGGTCGATCTCGTGGTTGTCGGCACAGGCGACGATCTCGTGGTCGAGGTCGAGCGTCCCGAAGCGCGCGCCGACGAACCGCTTGGGACGTTCCCCGGAGCGGTCGATGGCATCCAGGAAGGCCTCGCGGACCGCGTCGTCGTCCGTCTCGGCGGGTGGCAGGTGGAAGAGGCAGCGGTCGGTCTCCCCGTGGGTGTCACGGTGACAGCGCCACGCCTCGTCCTCGTCCAGCAGGTCGCGGTAGAGCGGGCTCCGCAGGCCGGTCCGTTCCTGCCATGAAGCCGGGTCGAAGCTGAACGAGCACCGGTCGTCGGACCCGTCGGGCATCGTCCCCCCCGTCGATCCGCACACACAAAACCCGTGCGACAGGGCCGTCCGGGGGCCCCGCTCCGCCAGCATTCACTACGCGATTTATCACCCCCGACACCCAACGGCCGCTCATCGTGATGGTCTTCACGCACGTCCTGGTCGGGATCCTCCTGGGGGCCATCGCCGCCGGCGCCCTGCCCGGAGCCACCGCCGTAGCCGTAACCGCCGGCGGGCTCGGCGGCTTCTTCCCGGATCTGGATATGCTGTTCGTCCACCGGAAGACGCTGCACTTCCCGGTGGTGTTCAGTCTGCTGGCACTCGTCACGGGGGGTATCGCGGCGCTGGAGCCCGCACCGGTGACGCTCGCCGCCTTCGTCTTCCTGCTCGCGGCGAGCCTCCACAGTCTGATGGACACCCTCGGGGGCGGCAAGGAGATGCGGCCGTGGCGCGAGACCGACGACCGGGCCGTCTACGACCACGTCTCCGGCCGATGGCTCACGCCCCGGCGACTCATCTACGACGGCTCCCTTCCCGACCTGGGGATGGCCGTCGTCGCGGGCGGGTTCGCGGTGTACCTCCTCCCGGGCGGGTACACGCTTCCCGTCCTGGCGCTGCTGTTCGTGGCGGGCATCTACACGGTGTTACGGCGCTGGATAACGAGGGTCATCTCCGAGGAGTTCGACACGTTCTCCGAGTACATCCAGTACCGGCTGCGGAGCGTGTTCGGCCGGTTCACAGGCTAGATTCGGCCTCCTGAAGCTCGTGCTGAAGCAGGCTGAGGAACCCCAGCAGACTCGCGTAGTAGAGCCCCACCACGAGCACCGCGGTCGCGAAGAAGACCGGCGAGAGCGGGGTGATGGCACCGATGGGCACGACGAACTCGTCGATGCCGAACATGGTGCCCGCGGCGGCAGCCGTCACGAGCGCGTGGACGAGGAACGAGCGTGGCTGGACGGCCGGGTCGTCCATTATCTGGACGTACTCGTCCACCTCGACCATCGGGAACAGGACCCAGAAGAGGCCGACGATGACACAGGTGATGTACTTCGTGAGGCCGCTCCCCGCGGTGAGGATGAGCAGGTACCCGAGGTAGAGCAGCCCGAGGTTCATCCCGTGGATGAAGTTGAACGGGCCGAGCTGGGGGATCCGTATCGCCTCCTGCGAGGAGCGGTCCAGAAGGTAGAACACGCTGTAGAAGAACGGCTCCTGCTCGCTCCTGGCGATCCGGTCCAGTTCGAACTCGCGCGCGGACTGGCTGATCTCCAGGACGATGAGCACCAGAACCGGGACGAACAGCGAGACGACGGAGTCCTGTGCCATCGGTGGAGGTGTACGCCCGGAAGGTCCGTTGAGACCGACCTAAGTGTTTCCGTGGGGCGGCGGTCCGCGATGGCTGCCCCGCGAGGACCGACAGGCGCCTAGCCAGTTACGAGCACGGTCACACCCCGTAGTACGTCGTCACGGTCAGCGCCACGCCACCGAGGAACGCCACGGTCCCGATGGCCGTGAGCGCGAGTCCCAGGCCGCCGCCGAGGAGCACGCCGACCGAACCGAAGCAGAGGCCGAACCCACAGGCGAACGCCGAGCGGAGGTAGCGCCGCCAGCCCTCGGTGCCGTCGTGGTACCGGTCCACGTCGGGCCAGACCCCGACTGCGGGCACGAGCGCCAGGATGACGAGCAGCTGGGGGTCCAGCAGCGCGGGTGGCAGGCGACCCTCGACGAGGGCCGGCCAGAGCTGCTCGGCGCTCCCGGCGAGCACGAGTCCGATGGACTGGACGACCAGGCCGGCAGTGACGGCGCCCCCCTCCCGACCCAGCGGTGTCTCCGGGAGCTGGCGCGTTCTGAGCACGATGGCGACCAGCCCGAGCATCCCCACCGGGACGATGACGGCGGCGGCCGGTACCACGAGCGGGTGGTCGCCCAGTCCACCGAGGAGGGTCGCGACGACGAGGACCAGCAGTGTCGGTGGCGCTGTCTGCCCGACCGGTCGTGCCGGCGCGGTATCGGGAGCGTCGTCACCGATCCACCGGTCGAGGAACGGCTGGACGCGCCGGAACTGGCGGAGCCAGCACCAGATGAGGTAGCCGCCGGCCACGAGCGGCGCGGTGATGAACGCCAGCAGCGCGACCGCGAGGGCGGGTGCGGTCAGGAACTGCGCCGGTGTCGGCGCCGCGGCGAGGAGCCGGACCCCGATGAGGACGTAGCCCGCGCCGCCGAAGAGCCCGCAGACGGCGAACAGCGTCAGCATCATCCCCTTCAGCGTCCGGGTCGCGTGTTTCACGGTCCCGTAGAGCCGGTCCTCCAGGTCCAAGGACGCCAACGTCGGCGTGTGAACGTCGGGGAAGAAGCGTCCGACGACACCGAGTGCGACCCAGCCCAGGACGAGGAGTTCGGGCAGCGGATAGGCGTTATACAGCACGTTCGTCACGAACCCCGCGATGGCGGCGGGGATGACGACGACAAGCCCGAGGGCCAGCAGCCAGAAGAACGCCCCGAGCGCGCCCACGACCCCGTCGCGGCGCAGGTCGTCGCTGATCTCGGCCTCGACCGCCCCGTACTCCTCGCGTGCGAGCCCCGCGACGGGCTGGACGGGCGGCCGTTCGGCATCGAGCAGCCGCCAGTCGTGGACCCACGCGAGGTAGCCGAGCATCCCCGCGATACCGCCGAGGAACACCAGTCCACCGACGCCGAGGCCCCACCCCAGGTCGGTGACCCCCTCCGCGGCTGCCACCAGCAGCGCGACCGACAGCGCCACCGCGGTCGCGAGCAGCCGGAACCCCCTGGCCTCGTCGGGGAGCCCCATCCGCTCCGGGTAGAACCGCGGGACGAAGGTGTAGATGGCGCCAGCGAACAGGCACACCGTGACCGGTGTCGCGACGCCGGGGACGAGACCCGCACCGATGGAGACCGAGGCCAGCACCCACTCCGGGGCCGCCCCGTCCGGGAGGAGGCGCAGGAGGTCGGTCACCGCGAGCGATCCGAGCCAGGCCCGTGGCGTCCGGACGAACGTGGCGACGCTCCCGAGACCACCGTCTCGCATGGGCACCGTACCTCGAACGCGGACAAAGCGTTTTGGCACCCGGCGACGGGACCCGCGACTGTACCGTCGAACCTGTGTGTGCCCGTGGTCGCAGGGGCCGTGTCCCGGGCGCGCCCATCACGACGGCGGGAACCCTTTTGTCGAATCCCGGCGAACGCCATCCCGATGGAGTTAGAAGACCATGCCGAGGAACTCGCCTCCGACCTCGGCGTCGACAAAGAGGAGGTCTTAGAGGACCTTGAGCGGCTGGTACAGTACAGCGTGCCGGTGGACGAGGCGAAGGGCTCGCTCCGCCGGAAGTACGGCGGCGGCGACGGCGGCGGTGGCGAGGAGCCGACCAAGGCCGACATCGCCGACATCGCGCCGGGGTCGAGCAACGTCACCGTCACGGGTCGTGTGCTGACCGTGGGCAAGCGGTCCATCCGCTACAACGGGGAGGACCAGATCATCCACGAGGGCGAACTCGCCGACGCGACCGGCGTCATCGACTTCACCGCGTGGGACGACTTCGGGCTCTCCGAGGGCGACACCATCACCGCGGGCAACGCCGGCGTCCGCGAGTGGGAGGGCGAGGCCGAACTCAACCTCAACGAGTCGACCACGCTCACGTTCGAGGACGAGCCCCTGGAGGTGCCGCACGAGGTGGGTGGCGACCGCTCGCTGGCCGACCTCGCGCCCGGGGACCGCGGCCGCAACGTCGAGGTCCGGGTGATGGAGGTCGAGTCGAAGGTCATCGACGGCCGCGACGGCGAGACGGAGATCCTGAGCGGCGTCCTCGCCGACGAGTCGACCCGGCTCCCGTTCACCGACTGGGACCCGCACCCCGAGCTGACCGAGGGCGCCAGCGTCCGCATCGAGGACGTCTACGTCCGTGAGTTCCGGGGCGTCCCCTCGGTGAACGTCTCGGAGTTCTCGCTCGTCGCGCCCATCGACCGCGAGGTCGCGGTCAACGAGGAGGCCCAGCAGCTCCCCATCGGCGAGGCCGTCGACGGGGGCGGCGCGTTCGACGTCGAACTCGTGGGCAACGTCATCGAGGTCCGGGACGGCTCGGGGCTCATCCAGCGCTGCCCGGAGTGTGGCCGCGTCGTCCAGAACGGCCAGTGCCGCTCGCACGGCCAGGTCGACGCCGAGGACGACCTCCGCGTGAAGGCCATCCTCGACGACGGCACCGGCACCGCCACCGCGGTGCTGGACCGCGAGATGACCGAGGCCATCTACGGCGGCACGCTGGCGGACGCGCTCGAGGCCGCCCGCGACGCGATGGACCGTGAGGTCGTCGCCGAGTCCATCGCCGCCGACCTCGTGGGCAGGGAGTTCCGGGTCCGCGGGACGCTCTCGGTCGACGAGTACGGCGCCAACCTCGACGCGACAGAGTTCGCGGCCGTCGACGACGACCCGGCAGCGCGTGCGACCGCCCTCCTCGAGTCGCGGGGTGAGGCATGAGCGCGAACGGGAACGGCAGCGACGGCACCGACGACGGCGGCGACAGCGGGCCCGGGACCCGCGAAGTTGCCTACCGGATGTTCGCCGCCGAGTTCGACGACTGCGACTTCCAGTTCTCCGAGAGCGACGAGGAGCGGGCCCCGAACTTCGTCATCACGCCGACGGGCGGCCGGGTCAACCGGATGTTCCTCGTCGGCGTCCTCACCGAACTGGAGCAGGTGAACCAGTCGATGCTGCGGGCGCGCATCGTCGACCCGACGGGCGCGTTCGTCGTCTACGCCGGGCAGTACCAGCCCGAGGCGCTGTCGTTCCTCGAACGCACCGACCCGCCGGCGTTCCTCGCGGTGACGGGGAAGGCCCGCACCTACCAGCCCGAGGACTCGGACGTCGTCTACTCCTCCGTGCGACCCGAGAGCATCAGCGCGGTGGACGCCGAGACCCGGGACCGCTGGGTCGTCTCGACGGCCGAGCAGACGCTCGACCGCATCGGCGTGATGGCCGCGGCCATCGAGTCCGGGCTCTCGGGGGACGCCCTCCGCGAGCACCTGGAGAGCGAGGGGGTCGACCCCGCGCTCGCGCAGGGCGTCGCGCTCGCGCGCGAGCACTACGGGACGACGCCGGGGTACCTGGACGCGCTCCGTGCCCTCTCGCTGGACGCGGCGCGCGTCGTCGCGAACGAGCTGGAGGAGGCCGGCTCGCTCGATGTCGCGCCGGACGTGGGGGGCGAGGCCGACCTCGACGAACTCCGCACCGCGGACGCGCCCAGCATTTCGGCGGGCGCAGCCGGCCAGACCGGGGCCGCAGCGGGCGAGCCGGCCGAGACGGCCACGAGCGCGAACAGCGAGGAGACGGCTGCAGGCACCGACACTGACGAGACGGCCACGACGGCCGAGCCTGCCTCCGGGACCTCCGAGGTCGAGGCGGCCGATACCGCGACCGGCGCCTCGGCGGGGGCGGCCAGCGACACGCCGGCCGAGACGACGAGCGAGACGGCGACCGCCACGGAGACCGAGGCCGCCGGCACCACCGACGCCGACACCGGGACCACCGAGTCCGCTGGTGGCGGCGCAACCGAGGAGACGCCGACGGCGGAGACCGAGCCCGCCGAGCCGGCGGACACGGCCGAGCCCGGGTCGGTCGACACCGACGACGACATCGGAGAGTTCGAGCCCGGCGAGTTCGACGCCGAGGAGCCCGAGGAGGACCCGCTCGGCGAGGAGGTGCGCGAGCAGGTCGAGGAGGAGTACGGGACGGAGTTCTCCACCGGGACGGAGGTCGAGTCCGAGCCCGACCTGGAGCCGGAGCCCGAACCGAGCGCCGAAGCCGAGGCGGACTCGGCCACCGGGACCGACCCCGAGACGGAGACGTCCACGGAGGCTGCCACCGAGTCCACCGACGAACCGGAGGCAGCGACCGACGAGGAGCCGGCCGACGAACCGGCCGGCGAGGTGGACCTCTCCGAGGCCGTGATGGACGCGATGCGCGACCTCGACGACGGTGACGGTGCGCCGACCGACGCGGTCATCGACCGCGTGGCCGACCGGACCGGCGCCTCCGCGGATGAGGTCGACGAGGCCGTCCAGGACGCGCTGATGGGTGGGCAGTGCTACGAGCCCGAGGACGGTCGGCTGAAGCCCATCTGAGGTGACTCGCCACAGCCCTCGGACCCCCCGCGTCGAACCGCTCCCCGGCGAACCGGCGGCCGTCGCCGAGACCGGGGACGGGCGCGCGCTCGTGCTGGCGGACTACCACGCCGGGCTGGAGGTCGCGCTGCGGCGCGACGGCGTGGAACTGGGCAACCGTGCCGACGAGCGCCGCGAGTCCGTCCTCCGCTTGCTGACCGAGAGCGGCGCCGACCGGGTGGTCCTGCTGGGCGACGTGGGCAACGCCATCGGCGACCCGAACGAGACCGAGCGACGGGAACTGGACGAGCTGTTCGCCGCGCTGACCGAGCGTGTCCCCGTCACCGTCACGCCGGGGAACCACGACGGCGGGCTCGCCGACGTGGTCGCCGACCTCGGGTACGCGGCGGGGGACGGGTCGGCCGGCGATCCCTCCGTGACCGTCACCGACGGCGCAGGGACGCGCATCGGCAACGTCGGGTTCGCACACGGGCACACCTGGCCCGCGCGCGAGGTGGTCGAGGCACCGGTGGTCTGCACCGCTCACGAGCACCCGGTCGTCCGGCTGGAGGACGAGGTCGGCGGGCGCCGCGTCGAGCGGGCGTGGCTCCGGGGCCGCCTCGCGCCGGGACCCTTCGAGGCCCACGCCGCGGACGCCGGTGTGGAGCCGCCGGCCATCGACGGCGACCTGGTCGTCTTCCCGGCGTTCAACGACCTGACCGGCGGGACCTGGGTCAACGAGGGGCAGGACTTCCTCTCGCCGTTCCTCCCCGAGGGCCTCGCGGGGGGCGAGGCGTACCTGCTGGACGGGACGCGGCTGGGTGACTACCGGTCGGTCTGAGCCACGCGTCTTCCTGCATTATATTCGATATTGGGCACGAATACCTCAATTCGATGAGTTATCGGAGACTTTCTGGAGCAATCGACGGGGGTATCCCCGAACGTTAAGCTGGAGGGGGCACAGCGTGGCCCATGGTCGTCACCGGGCAGACCGGAATCGTGGGAGCGACGCTCGACGAGTTCCTCCGCGGGCTGACGGACGCACTGCCGGACCTACTGACGGGGCTCCTGTTCCTCGTCCTCGCGGCGGTCGTCGTCAAGGTCGTCATGACCATCGTCCGCTTCGTGCTCCGGCGGAGCCTCCCGGAGTCACAGGGCGTCTACCGTCAGTTCGTCGCCACCATCGTGTTCGTCTTCCTCTGTTTCGGGGTGGCGCTGAGCTTCCTCTCCATCGTCGGCCTGACCGCCATCGCCGCGTCGCTGGGGACCGCGACCGGCTTCCTCGCGCTGGGCGTCTCGTACGCGCTCTCGGGGATGCTCGCCGATGCCGTCGCGGGGGTCTACCTGCTTCGCGACCCCGACTTCATGCCCGGCGACCGGGTCGACGTGGGCGGGACCGCCGGCGAGGTGAAGGCCATCGAGTTGCGGAAGACGCGCCTGCGGGTCGACGGGGACACGATGGTCCGGGCGAACGCCGAGATCGAGAAGAAGTGGACCAAACTGGACGACGAGGACTGAGGCTCGAATCACCGGCCAGCAGCCGGGGGCGCCCGGCCCGTTCGATCCGGTCGAGGACCCGTCCTCGGGCCGATACGTCCGGTACCGAGTACATCCGTGGCCGAACGGGCGCGCTATCTCCGGAACTCCTCGATGACCGTCCCGACATCCTCGTCTGTCATCGAGAACTGGACCTGCTCCTCGCTCGGAAGTGAGAGGAGGACGCCCGACGGTGGCAGGTACAGGATCGCGACGACGAGGAGAACCGACACGCCCAGCAGGATCATCGAGAAGAGCTGCACCTCCTGGACCGCACTACTTGCAACCAGTGACGAGAACTCGTTCAACTCGTCACGGGTCAGGAACCACATGGGCAGGGACACGAACGGGACGAACCCCCCACCGAAGTAGACCGCGAGCTCCCCCCTCGACAGGTAGGGCTGGAGGGGATACACACCGTAGTACAGATACAACACGCCGACACAGATGACGAGATTGCTCACGATGCTGATCGTTATCGCGGTGTTGACGTCCCCGATCGTCGGGTCGGAGTCGACCAACAGGTAGGCAGCCGCCAGGCCGACGCTTCCCAGCAGCAGTGTCGCTATCGGCCTGAGCTTGTTGATCGAGTCGAACCGTTCGATGCTGATAACGTTCCGTTTCAGGAAGTGATACGTGTACTCCAGTTCGTAGATCGACGAGCGAACAGTTCCCTCGACCGATAGCTGATCCGAAGTCTTCTCGAGGAACTCCGCTTCGGCGAGGTCGGGGTCATCGGTATCGATTTCGTCCTTGTCGGCGAGCGTTCCGATGGCGAGTCCATCGTCCGGCCGGAACACACCCCAGGCGGTCGCGATGAACAGGACGCCGATCAGCGTGACGACTAGATCCTCGATCGCGAGCCCGACTCCGACGGCCAGAACGACGAGCACCCCGAACCCGGCTTTCGCCAGGAGGGTGTACCGATGATTCAGGTGCTGGAAGTAGGAGATATTGTCGATATTGTAGATGCGATCGGTTGCCGAACCGGTGTCGAGCTGGATACGCTCGGTAGCGTCCTGCGGTTGCTGTCGCGACACGTCGGTCCTGTGCCCGCTTTCTCGCTCGGTCTCCGCCGCATCCTCGACCCCCAGCTGTACCCCACACTCCGGACAGAAGTTGGCGCTGTCACCGAGTTCCACGCCACAATTCTGACAATAGTTCACGTATCGGTGTCCGATGGAATTGATAAAAATATTCCCTCGGCGACGGTGTCTTCCAGCCCACGTCCATAGCACACCAGGGGAGACCGCGGCCCGTATACAGACGCATCTGGGGTGGCACGCCTGCCGCACTCCCCGTCCCGTATCGCTAAGTCGTCGGGCGAAGTGGAACCATCCATGGATCTCGAACACGTCACGGTGACCCACGCGGCGGACGGCGCGGTCGGACGCATCACCTTCGACCGGCCGGAGCGCAACAACGCGATGGACGCACGGGCGGCCGACGAGCTGAACCGGGCCGCCATCGACCTCGTCGAGGACGAGGCGGTCCGGTGTATCGTGCTGACGGGGACGGGCGGGGCGTTCAACACGGGCGCCGACCTGACGACCCTCTCCGGCGACGCCAGCGACGGCGCATACATCCGTCGGATCGCCGGCGACCTCCACAGGATGGTGAGCCAGCTCGTCCGGGCACCGAAGCCGGTCGTCTGCGGTGTCAACGGTGTCGCCGCCGGCGGCGGTGTGGGGCCGGCCATCTGTGGAGATATCGTCCTCGCCACCGAGTCGGCCCGCTTCGAGTTCGCCTATCCCCGCATCGGCCTGTCGGCCGACGGCGGCTCGTCGTACTTCCTCCCGCGGCTGGTCGGGCTCCGGGAGGCCCAGCGCATCGCCTTCCGCGACGAACCCGTCGGGGCCGAGGAGGCCGTCGAGGTGGGACTCGCGACCGAGGCCGTCCCGGACGGCGAGTTCGAGGAGCGGCTGGCCGCGGAGGCCGCCCGGCTCGCCGAGGGCCCGACGATGGCCCACGCCGCGACGAAGGGGCTGCTCCGCTCGTCGCTGGACCGCTCGCTGGACGAGCAGCTGGCGACCGAGGCCGAGACCATCGCCGGCCTCACCGCGACGGAGGACTTCTCACGCGGCCTGGACGCCTTCCTCGGCAAGGACGAGGCCGAGTTCGAGGGGGAGTGAGCGGTCCGGGCGGCCCCGGAGCGCCCGGGGTAGCTCTCGGTCCCAGAACCCCTCGGCGGGCTCCCCACCCGACAGCTCCTCGTCGCGCCGCTGGGCGGATTTGGCCGCGTCGTAGATGGCGTAGAGCCAGATCGCCGGCACGAGGACGAAGCCGATGAAGATGAACAGCGAGAGGATGGCGAGGACGAACGAGACGGCGAAGAACAGCCCCATCTCTATCTCGCGGGCGTAGATGTGGCCCAGACCCGGGAACAGCGCCGAGAGGAGCGCGGCGACGACCGGGTTCCGGCCGTCGAGGAGGGCCTCGGTGGCCTGCGAGGCGGGCGGCGAACGCTGACGGACGCCACACTCGGGGCAGATCTCGGCGGCACGACGTATCTCCGCACCGCACTCCCGACAGTAGACCGTGTCCGCGGGCATCTCGCTCGACATGGAGGGACGGAGGGCGCCGGAGGAGATAAACACCTGACCCCGTGGAACCGGACCCGCCAGCGGCGACCGCGGGGCTCAGTCGTCGGCAGGCACCGACCGCCCGCTCGCGGGTCGACTCTCGACGAGGCCCAGGCCCGCCAGCCCCGCGGCCGCGAACGCGAGCGCGCTGGCGACGGCGAACGCTGCCGGGTAGCCCGCGAGCGTCGCGGCCCCGCCGACCAGCGTCGGGCCGAGGACCCCGCCCAGACCCTTCGCGGTCGAGCGCAGCCCCATCAGCTCTGACTCGCGCCCAGCGGGCGCCACGTCCCCGATGAAGGCGACGGCCCCGGTCGTCATCGCCGAGAAGGAGACCCCGAGGACGAACAGCGCGGCGGCGGCAGCAGCGACCCGTGCGAGCCCGGTCCCCAGCCACGCTGGCCCGGCGACGCCGAGGAGGCCCGCGCCGGCAGCCGGCACGGTGGCGGCCGACGCGAGGACCGCGAACGCGCCGCTGCCGGCCATCCCGACGACGATGAGCGGCTTCCGGCCGATGCGGTCGGCCGCAACGCCGAGCAGGTACATCGCGCCGACCTGCGTCCCGTGGTTGACGGCCAGCAGCGCACCCATCACGGGTTCGGCGACGCCGACGACGTCCACGAGGTACGGCGCCATCAGGGCCATCACGCCGAGGACGGTCACGTTGCGGAGCGCGAGCGCGACGTAGAGCCAGCGCAGGCCCTTCACCCGGAAGTGGCCGCGGTCGGCCGCCGCCGGGAACAGGCGGTCCCGGACCTCGCCGAGGAGTTCCGTGCGGGTCGGCGGGTCAGGGGAGTCGCCACCGTCGGCCGCGACCGGGTCCTGCGGGGAGCCCCCGCCGTCCTCGGTCGGGTCCACGAGGAACACGGCCGCGACCGTCGAGGCCGCCGAGAGGCCGGCGACGACGAGGTAGAGTTCGGGACGCGCGACGGCCCCCAGGAGGAGGCCGGCGACGAACTGGCCGCCGGCGAACCCGCCCGAGCGGGCGGAGTTGAACGTCCCGAGCGAGCGGCCGCGGCCGTCCGCGCCGCCGCGTTCGCTGGCGATGGTGAGCGCGACGGGCGCGAACCCGGCGGCGAAGACGGCGTACAGGCCGCGTAGCCCGACCGGCACCCAGACCCCGTCGGCGACGGCGAGCGGGGCGGCCGCCAGCGTCGCCAGCGTCCCCGTGGTGACCATCACGGCGCGCCGTCGGCCGGTCACGTCGGCGAGCGCACCCCAGACGGGCGAGGCGAGCATCAGCCCGGCGAAGTAGGCCGTCGCGACGGCGCTCACCGCCAGCGGCGATCCCTCCCGCCCGACGTAGACGGCCATCGCGGTCCCCATCAGGACGCCGCCGCCGAAGCGGGTGGCTGCCGCCGTTGCGAGCAGCAGCCACTGGGTCCGGTCCGACCGGAACACGCCTCGGTCTCGGCGAGCGTGGCTCTTGAGCGCCGTGGTTCGGCAGCGGCCCCGACGCGATACGACCGTCGGCTTCAGGCCCCCGGCCGCCGAAGGCCGACCATGCACTACCTCGTCGCGACGGACTCGGTCCACACGACGGCGGCCGCCTGCGACTACCTCGACGGTCGGCTCGACGGCCCGAACACCGACACCGTGACGGTCATCACCGTCACCGGGGGAGACGACCGCGATGCGGGTGACGCGGCCAACGTCGCCCGGGCCCGGCTGGCCGGGCGGGCGACGGTGGAGACCCTCGCACGCGAGGGCGACCCGGGCGAGGCCATCATCGATGCCGTGGTCGAGGTGGACGCCGACGTGCTCGTCCTCGGGCCCCGCTCCGGGGCTCCCGGGGCGCAGCCCGAGCTTGGGTCGACGGCCCGGTCGGTGCTGGCACGGTCGCCGGTCCCGGCCGTCGTCGTCCCGCTGGAGCAACTCGATCCGGCCGGCGTGGAGTGACGAGCATCGATCGGTGGACCGGGCTCGCTGGGGGTGAGGAGAGTCCATCACCGGAGCAGGCCTGCGTGGGAACGGGCCGGCTGTGGAGGTGACACGTTTATGCCCGGTGGAGCGAACGGTACGGTAGGAGATGACACGGTACCTGGTGGCCGCGGCCACCTCCGCGACGACCGAGGCCGCGAGTGACTACCTCATCCCGCGGCTCACCGACGAGGACGAGGTCTGGGTCCTGACGGTCGAGGAGGAGGGGGTGGCCATCGACCGGGACGCCCTCTCGACGGCACAGGTCAAACTGGTCGACGCGACGACCGTCCGGACCGTCCGCCGCGAGGGGGACCCCGCCTCGGAGATCGTCTCGTTCGTCCGCGAGAACGACATCGACGAGGTCATCCTGGGGCCGCGCCGTGAGGGGGGCGAGGGGTTCAGCACCATCGGCACGACCACGCGGACCGTCCTCAACAAGGTCGAGGGGCCGGTGTTCGTCGTGCCGAAGTAGCGCCAGGACGGGTGTCGTGGGGGACTACTCCTCCAGGGGCTCGATGAGTTCCACGACGTGGCCGTCGGGGTCCTTCACGAACGCGGTGCGGGCGCCGGCCGCGGGCTGGTCGCCCGGTTCCTTCACGACGCCGTGGTGGTCGATCTCCTCGAACGCGGCGTCGACGTCCTCGACGCCGACGGCGAGGTGGTCCCAGAGGTCGCCCGCGTCGCCGGGTTCGACGCCCTCGGTCTCCGAGAGCTGGAGCTCCGTGCCGTCCTCGTCGGCGACGTACAGGTTGGTCGTGTCACCGCTCTCGAACCCCCAGCTGTGCTCGAAACCGAGGTTCGCCTCGTACCACTCGACCGACCGTTCGGCGTCGGCCACGTTCAGGCAGGTGTGGAGTATCGCCATCGAGCGTCGAGGGGAGCGCCGCCGTCAAGTCCGTATCGGTCCTGCTGTCGACGTACCCGTATCTGCCGGCGGCCGTGCGTGTCGGAGGAGCCAAACCGTCCGGCCACCAACGACGGCCATGCACTGGCGGGCGGTTCTGGCCGGCGTCGCCTGGGGTGTCGGCTATCTCGGCGTCTGCTATCTCCTGGCCCCGCTGGAACGGATCGGACTGGTCGCGGCCCCGCTCCTCCTCGGTGCCGGGCCACTCGCGGGCGCGGCCGCCGGCTGGCTGGCGCACGGCGGGCCAGCGGAGAGCACGCGCCACGGCCTCTTCGCCGGCGCCGTCACCGGCCTCGTGTTCGCGGCGGCGTTCTGGCACGTGCTGTCGGTCAGCCGGTTCAACAGCCTCACCCCGTTCGGCCACGGCGGCGCGTTCTACGCGCTCAAACTGACCTTCGCCTACAGCGCCGGCGACTTCGCCGTCATCGCCGCCGCACCGGGCCGGGTCGCGGGAGCCCTCGCGGTCGCCGGCGCGGTCGCCACCACGCTCCTCGGGAGTTACGGGGGGTACGTCGCAGCAACCCGTGAGAATATCTCATTTATCGAACAATGATCCGATAACTCAGTAAAAAGAGGCAATATCGACTATAGTGTCTGTTTGGACATCTCCTCGGCGTCCAGAACGGGGAAGACCCATTACGCGGGCGAGTGAGAGACGACCGATGCCCTCCAGACGAGCGGTGCTGGCGGCGATGGGAGCAGCCGGCACGGCCGGTGCCGTCGGCGCCGCCAGAGTGGCCGGTGTCAGGCGCCCGGTGTCGGTGGACGGCGAGTGGTACCGGGCAGCCTACGACAGCCAGCGGACCGGTTACGGGCCCGAACGGACAGGGCCGGGAACGGGCCTGACCCGTCGGTGGTCCACGCCCGTTCCGGAGGGCGTCCACCAGTCCTCGCCGGTCCTGGTCGGCGACGGGACCTTCGTCGTCGGCGCGGACGCGAGCGGCGGGGACGGTCCGCGGGCGGTTCGCTTCCTCGAACTGGACACCGCGAGCGGCGCCGTCCGGACCGACACGGTCGTCACACGCTACGACGGCCAGTACGGCATCGGCGCGGTCGTGTGGGACTCGCTGGTCTACGCCGACGGGACGTTCTACCTGCTGGCGTTCGACGGCGTCCACGCGCTCGAGCGTGACGGCACGGAACGCTGGCACCGACCCGTCGGCGGGGGGCCAGCCAACAGCATCCAGTCGACCGGCCACCCGGTCGTCGTCGAGGACACCGTCTACGTCCCGACCGCGAGCACCACGAGCGATACCGGCGCGCGCGAGGGTGTCTACGCACTCGATGCCGGTACCGGGGCGGTACAGTGGCGATACGAGGTGCCGGATGGCGTGCGCGGGTGGACCTTCCCGCCGGCGTACCACGACGGGACCCTGTACTACTCGTTGCTGGAGAACGGTGTGGTCGCGCTGGATGCGGGCGAGGGGTCCGTGGAGTGGGAGCGCCGACTCGCGGTGACCGGGCCCGCGACGGTGGCCGGCGGACGCGTCTTCGCTTCCCTCGACGAGCCGGATTCCGGTATCGTGGCCCTCGAGATGGGCAGTGGTGCGGAGGCCTGGCGGACGACCGACGACGGGAGCTGGCTCGGCCGCTCGGTCGCGATCGCCGACGACCGGGTCTTCCACCGACAGTCCCTCTCCGACGTGGTCTGCCGGGACGCGGCGACCGGCGACCGCCTGTGGCGATACGACGCCAGCCACACCGGACTCGGGACGCCCGCCGTCACCGACGGGACGGTGTACGTGCTGGCCCGGCCGGAGTCGGGGGGTGAGGCCGGCCTGGCCGCGTTGGATGCGGAGGGCGGGGAGCAGACCGGGTTCGCGGCCACGCGCTACGGCTCCGGGGGCGACGCCAGCGTCGCGCTCAGCAGCGGCCTCGCGGTAACGACGACGGCCACCGGAACCGTCGAGGCGTTCGAGTCCTGTCTGGCGGGCGCTGGCGGGCACTGTCTGCACTGAGCGGGCGCGAGACGCCGAGCGGAGGAGTGGCCGCGTCTACAGGAAGCCTTCCGACAGGAGGAGTTCCCCGTTCAGCACGCTCGCGCCGGCCGCACCGCGCATCGTGTTGTGCGCGAGGCAGTTGTACTGGAGGCCGGTCGTCGTGCTGCGGATGCCGCCCGCGGAGATGGCCATCCCGTCGTCGAGCATCCGGTCGAGCCGGGGCTGGGGGCGGTCGGGCTCCTCGAAGACCTTGATCATCCGCTCCGGGGAGGACGGGAGGTCCGCACCGGGCAGGTCGGCCATCGCCTCGGCCGCCTGGTCGGGCGTCACGTTCTCGGCCGTGTCGGCCCAGACGTTCTCGAGGTGGCCGTCCAGCGTCGCGATGCGGTTGCAGGAGGCCGCCACGTCCACGTCGTGGAGGTGGACCTCGCTCCCGTCGAAGGTGCCCAGCAGCTTCGTCGTCTCCGTCTCCATCTTCTGCTCCTCGCCGCCGATGTGCGGGATGGCGTTGTCGATGATCTCCATCGAGGTGACACCGGAGTAGCCGGCGCCGGAGACGGCCTGCAGCGTCGAGACGCGCACGGATTCGAGGCCGAACTGGTCGAGCGCCGCCAGCGTCGGGACCATCGTGATGGTCGAGCAGTTCGGGTTCTTGAGGAGCGCGCCGTCCCAGCCGCGCTCGTCGCGCTGCACTTCGAGGAGGCCGACGTGGTCGCCGTTGACCTCGGGGATGACGAGCGGCACGTCGTCGGCCATCCGCGCGTTCGAGGAGTTCGAGGAGACCACGTAGCCGGCCTCGCAGAACTCCGGTTCGACCTGCTCGCCGACGCTGGAGGGCAGCGAGGAGAAGATGAGGTCAACGTCGTCGGGGACCTCGCTCGGGTCGGTGGCGGAGACGGTGATGTCCGCGACCGACGCGGGGATGGGCGAGTTCACGCGCCACTTCGCGGCGTCGCGGTACGTCTCGCCGGCCGAATCCGCGGAGGCGGTGAGCGCGGCGATCTCGAAGTCGGTGTGCGGTTCGAGCAACTGGATGAGTCGCTGGCCCACGGCGCCCGTCGCACCGAGGATGCCAACCTTCGTCGTCATTACCCGTCCGTGTGCTACGGGTACGCAAAACGGTTCTGAATCCGGGCGGTCCCCTGAAGATACTTGCCGGCCCGGCGGCATGGGTGGTGCGTGCCCTCCGACAGTGACGACCCCTCCGAGGACGCCGCCATCGACGCCTACGACGACCTGGCCCCCGACTACGTCGCAGAGCTGGAGGAGAACCCGTACAACGCCCACCTCTCCTTCCCGGCGACGACCGACCTGCTTCCCGACGTGTCGGGTCAGCGGGTCCTCGATGCGGGGTGTGGCGGCGGCGCGTACACGGAGTGGCTGCTCGACCACGGCGCCGAGGCCGTCGGCATCGATGCCAGCGAGGGGATGCTGGCCGAGGCTCGCGACCGGCTCGGCGACCGGTCGGGCGTCACGTTCCGGCGGGCGGACCTGCGCGAGCGGCTCCCGTTCGAGGACGACAGCTTCGACGGCGTGGTCAGCGGGCTGGCGCTGGGCTACGTCGAGGACTGGGACCGACTGTTCGAGGAGTTCCGGCGCGTCCTCCGCCCGGGCGGGTTCGTCGTGCTCTGCACGAAGCACCCGTTCGACGAGTTCCCGCTCCCCGATGACGCCGACTACTTCGCGGTCGAGCGCGCGGTGAAGGAGTGGGACGTCGAGGTTCCGTACTACCGGCGGCCGCTGGGCGCCATCACGGGGCCGGTGCTGGATTCGGGGTTCCGGCTGGAGGAGCTGATCGAACCGCAGCCGACGGCAGCGTTCGCCGAGGCCTGGCCCGAGCGCTACGAGACGGAGTCGAAGCGGCCCGTGTTCCTCTGTCTTCGTGCCGTGTTATCCGATGGAGGTGTCTGATCCCCGATTCGTGTCCCGCATCCGTCTCTCCTGTGCTCCGGAGCGTCGAAGGCCCTCGGGTCCCCCTCGGGCAGGCCGGTAGGACGCTCGGCGTTCCCGGGCCGGTGCAGCCGCCAGGCGGCCTGCCTCCTTCGGTTCCGCCCCGGTTGCCCGTTGCACCCGTGCTACGCCGAGAAGACGCGGATCTCGTCCTCCAGGCGGTTGCTCGCGCGGCCGCGCTCGACCAGTTCCGCACAGGCGCCGATGGTCTCGAAGAGGACGTACGGCTGCTCGGCGATGTCGGCCCGGGCGTTGGCGACCTCGAAGGCGGTCGCCGACTCCAGGTCCGCGAGCGTCGACTCCACGTCGTCGAGCAGGTCGTCGAGGCTCTCGATGGAGCGCTCGACGGCACCGGTGTAGTCCGTGAAGACGGGGCCGTGCCCCGGGTAGACGCGGTCGAACGCGTACGAGCGCAGGGCACCGTAGCAGCGGTAGGACGCACTGACGCTGTCGAAGGTGCCGTCGTCGAGCCCCGCGTGGAGCGCGGCCGCGCGGAACGGCTCGATGACGGCATCTGCCGAGAAGAGGACACGCTCGCCCGCCGCGCCGCCGTCGCTCGCCTCGCCCGGGTCCGGCCCGAGCGTCGCCGCGAAGGCGAACTGGTCGACCTGGTGGCCGGGGCAGTGGATGCTCTCGAAGGTGACGCCGCCGGCCTCGAACGCGTCGCCCGCGGCCAGCCGCACGTCGACGGCCTCGGGCGGGCAGTAGCGGGCGTTGCGCTTCAGCGACTCGACGGCCTGCGAGACGACGTACGACCGGAGCGACTCCGGGACGCCGACGGTCCGCGCGTTCGCCTCGACGATCGACTCCAGCTCGTCGGGGTCGCGCTCCAGGCGCTCGACGGCCGCGGCCGGGGCGTACACCGTCGGGTCCCCGGCCTCCAGGAGGTTCGCCACCTGTCCGTCGTGGTCCGTATGTGGATGCGTGACGAGCACGTGTTCGATGTCGGCCGGTTCGAGGCCCTGTTCGGCGAGCCCCTCGCGGAGTTCCTGGGCCCCGCGATCCTCGGGCGAGCCCGCGTCCACGAGGATCGGCTCGGCGGCGTCGACGAGGTAGCAGGCAGCGTGGCCCGGCGGCCAGTCGACCGTCGTCTCGATGCGGTGGACCGGCGGGGCGTCGCCGGTGGTGCTCTGCGTGCCGGTGCGTCCGTCGGTCCCGTCGGGGGAAGGAGTGGAATCAGTCATCGTATGTCTCGGGGTCGAGGGTGTCGGGGGCGGGGTCGGTGTTTCCGGCGGCTTCGCCGTCGGGGACCGAGTCGCTGTCGGTTGCGGTGCCGAGCAGCGTCGCGTTCACGAGCAGGAGACAGCCGACCGCCAGCCCGGCGCAGACCAGATAGGTGGCCCCGTAGCCGACCGTGGTGACAGCGGGGAACGCGACCAGCGGGCCGATGGAGAGGCCGATATCGCCGAAGACGTTGTACAGGCCGCCGAACTTGCCGGTCTCGCCGGGCGGGGAGATATCGCCCAGCGTCGCCAGCAGGGCCGGGCCGGATCCGCCGGTCCCGGCGCCGACGAGGGCGATGCCGACGGCGACGCCGACGAACGAGGGGACGAGCGCGAGCGCGGCGAAGCCGGCGGCGAGGAGCGCGAACGCCGGGAGCGTCACCAGCGCCCGGTGCTCGACGCGGTCGGAGAGTCGGCCGCTCACGACCGTCGAGACCGAGGAGACGACCACGCCCCCACCCATGACGAGGCCGCTGACGCCCGCGGCCGTCAGGATGCCGACCTGCAGGTCGAGTTCGGCCGCGTACTTCACGGCCGTCGTCAGGAGGATGCCGCCGAAGAGGAGCCGGATGACGCCGTTCGCGATGCCGACCGGGACCACGCCGGGTGTCGAGCGCGCCAGCGCGGGCAGCTTCCGGAGCGGGACCCGCTTGCCGGCGCTCGCGCGGACGTCCGGGAGCACGACGAAGGCCACGACGCCCGCGGCGAGCGCCAGCGTCCCGGCGGTGAGGAAGGCCGTCTGGACGTCGAACACGTCGGTCAGGACGCCGCCCACGACGAGGCCGGCCGGGAAGCCCAGTGACTGTCCGCCGCGCATGTAGCCGGTCCACTTCCCACGCGTCTCCTGGGTCGTGACGCCCGTGATGATGGCGAAGGCACCGACGAAGACGAAGGCGGAGCCGACCCCCCAGAACGCCCGGGCCAGGACGAACACGAGCCCCGGCGCGGAGACGGTCCCGACCACCGGCAGGGTCGCGAGGTCGACGGCCGGCGTGTGGAGGCCGACCACGTAGCCGAAGGGGGCCAGTCCCTGCACGAACAGGCCGGCAATCATCGGCTTGCGCGCCCCCCGGTCGTCGATGAGCTGGCCGGCGGGCGTGTTCATGACGAGCCGGGCGATGCGGTTGGCCGCGAGGATGACGCCGAGCATCACGGCCGAGATGCCCAGCACGCGGTCGAGCAGTGGGAGCGTCGGGAACGCGACCCCCGTGGCGACGCCGCCGAGGAAGACGCCCGCCGTGACGGCGATGGCGACCGTCCGGACCGAGTGGTCGCCGGTGTCGCCGGCGCCACCGCTGTCGGGACCCGCGGACCCGTCTCCGCCCGGGGACGCGTCGTCCGCACCACCGTCGCCCGGGATGGAACCACCATCCGGCGCGGCAGCGCGGCGTTCGTCGCTCCCGGATTCGACCGTCCGTTCAGCCATCGGTGTCGATAGCCCCGTTCGGGGTTACCACCGTTAAGTGATGCGCCTTGTTTCGTCGGGGTCGTTTATCGGGGCGCCGTGACCGGTCGCCCGGTCAGTCCCCGTACGGCGGCGTCAGGGGATCGTCGTCGAGTGCGTCACGGCGGCCCTCCAGCGGGGCGAACCGCTCGTCCCGCCGGCGCTCGAGCCAGCGAAGCAGCCGTTCGGCCCACGCGAGTTTCGTGTGCTTCTCCGCGTCGACGGTCGGGTCCTCGAGGTCCCAGCCGGGGAACCGGAGCGCGGCCGCGCCGAGGTGGTCCGCGAGGAACGCCGCCCGGTCCCCGTCGGTGAAGCCGCCGAAGTTCCGGACCGGCCCGGCCGGCGCGGCCTGCGTCGTCGGGAGGACCCACTCGCCGGCGCAGTCGGGCACGACGGACACCACGAGGTCGAGGTTGTCACCGTGTGCGTGGGTGGCGACGGGGATGCCCTCGTGGGTGAGCCGACGGGCGGTGCCGGGGTTCTTGTCGAGGTCCGTCACCATGCAGTCGACGGGGATGCCGTGGTCCCGGCAGGTGTCGGCGGCGACGGAGGCCGCGAACACGACATCGGCGCCCCGGGCCAGCGACAGTTCGTCGGCGAGGCAGTCGGCGCCGCCGGCCACCGCGACGGTCGCGCCGGCGACCCGCTCGCGGAGCGGCCCGAGGTCGAACGGCTCCGTCAGTGCCGCCAGGCGGTCGCGTACCCGCTCATCGCCGGCCCGGTCGTAGCCCAGGTCGGCGAGGAGCCGCTCGTAGGTCGGGTTCCACTCGTCGAAGTCCATGGCGTTACCTGTCACTGACGGGACTGCTGTGACTCCGCAGATAGGTGCGGGCCGAAGGGCACCAAGGTACCCCTACCCGGTGTGCCCTCCGGCTTCCAGTCCCGCGTTGTCGTGGGGATGTCATAAGTTTTCTCGTCGGAGTGTCGGTATCCGGCGTTCGCGCGTCGGACCACCGTCGGACGTGCGTTTTCACGGCGGGATAATGCTCGGGGGGCTTTCAAGTGCCGGTCACGAACGGGTGATTGAATGAGCGTGGGTTCCGAGCGGGATGGTGGTGTGCTGGACGGATTGGCGGAGCTGTC
The DNA here is from genome assembly GCF_029338515.1 of Haloglomus litoreum. Classification (GTDB taxonomy): domain Archaea; phylum Halobacteriota; class Halobacteria; order Halobacteriales; family Haloarculaceae; genus Haloglomus; species Haloglomus litoreum. The sequence goes on from NZ_CP119988.1 coordinate 2,335,959, forward strand.
GACGCTGGGTCGGTTCTCGAGCGAGGAGTTCGCCAGGCTCTGGCTCATCGCGACGGCCACCTACGTCGTCGGCGACAGCGTCACGACGATGGCCATCGTCCGCTACTCCAGCACCGTCGCCGAGGGGAACGCGGCGATGGCGGCGGCCATCGACTCGTTCGGTGAGGCCGGACTCATCGGGCTGAAACTCGTGGCCATGCTGTTCGGCCTTGCCGTCAGTATCTACGCCACGCGCGACCACGACCGATTGCTCTACTACACGCCGCCGGTGTTCCTGGCGGTCGTCGGCGCGTTCGCGACGGCCTACAACATCCGGTTGCTCATCGGCTGACCCGGACGACGAACCCGCTCCTCACTCCGCGTCCTCGAGCGCGTCCTCGATACCCGCTAGCGCCGCCTGCAGTCGCTCCGAGCCGTCGACCTCCCGGACGACCGAGCGGAGCGCCGCGGGAGTCCCGTACAGCACGCCGGCTCCCGTCTCGCTTCCGGGTGCGAACCCGGCGCCGACGGGGGGTGCCGTCAGGGTCGCGCGGTCGCGCTCGGTCAGCCCCGACAGCTCGAACACCCGCGTCGTGGCCCGTGCGGCGTGGTCGATGTCGGCAGGCGCGCCGATCCGGTCCAGATGGCGACGGACCTCCGCGGGCGTCCGGGCGTCGAGCTCCTCGACACCGGCCTCCTCGTCGCGCAGACGCGCGGGCGTGAACGCGTCCCCGACGATGGCGGCGTCACGCGTCTCGGCCACGTCGTGGGTGCGGACGACGTGGGCGCCACGCTCGACCGCCATCGCCGTCGCCGCGAGCGACACCGGCAGGGCCCGCTCGGTGTCCCGGCCCGCGAGGTCACGGAGGAAGTTCTTCCGGTTGATGGAGACGAGGATGGGCCGGCCGTGGCCGCGGAACTCGCGAAGCCGGCGGAACGTCTCGCGGTCGTCGTCGAGGGTCTTGGCCTCCGACCACCCGCCGAACGCCGGGTCGACGATGGTCTTGTCCGTGAAGCCGTTCAGCGAGAGGGCCTCGTAGATGTCGTCCGCGTAGCTCCCGCTACGCTCCCGTCCGTCGGCGCGTCGCGCCGACCAGTCCACGTCCTCGACCGCGCCCGGCCGTTCGAGGTCCGGCGGCGAGGCCATCTTCGCGACCGCCACGTCGTACTCCTCGCAGACACGGGGCATCTCCGGGTCCGCGAAGCCACAGATGTCGTTGACCATGTCGAACCCCCGGTCGAGGGCGGCCTCCGCGACCTCGTGGTAGCGCGTCTCGATGGAGAAGACCGCGTCGCCCGAGACCGACTGGATGGTCTCGATGGCGGTGTCGAGCCGGTCGAGTTCGTCCTCGGCCGAGAGGACATCGAGGCGTTTGTTCGCCGATTCGAGGCCGACGTCCACGATATCGGCGCCCTCCTCGATGAGGGCCTCGTCGACGTACTCGGCCGCGGCCCCGGGGTCGTTGTAGACACTGGGCTTGTACGGTGACTCCTTCGAGACGTTCAGGACGCCCATGATGCGCGTGGGGTGGTCGTCCCCGATGGACAGCCCGGCCGCGTCGACGGTTCGCATGTCCGAATCGACGGGCGGCGGCCGGAAGGACCTTCTGATGGCGGCGGTCCATCGGGGTGGCCGCGCCGTGGATGGTTCGGAGCGGGTGGCCCGGTTCGGCTGGTCCGGGACGGGCGGTCACGGCCTGTTCGCCCCGTGTCGGCATCGGTCGATGGAGACGCCGAGGGGTCGGTTCGTGGGGTCGCCGCCCGGAACCGGGGGCGCCGGGAACGGCGGTGGGATTAGGACCCCCCGTGCGGAAGCGGAGATAATGGTGTGGCGCAACCGGCGTGCGGCCTACTACTTCGGCGCCGTCGTGCTGGTGTCGGTGGGGTTCACGCTCGTCTACAACTTCGGGATGCGGGTCTGGGAGCAGGACCCACAGCCGCTCTACCGGTCGTTCGAGGTGGTCTTCCAGACGTTCACCACGACGGGCTACGGCGAGGACGCCCCCTGGTCGAGTCCGCAGATGAACGTCCTCGTGGTGGTGATGCAGGTGACGGGCATCGGGCTCATCCTGACCGCAGTCGACGTGTTCGCGGTCCCCTGGATCCGGAGCGCGCTGTCTGCCGACCCGCCCACGGCCGTGCCGGGGCTGAGCGGTCACGTCGTGGTCTGTGGGTACACCTCCATGGGGGAGGCGTTCCTGGCGGAACTGGCGGCTCGCGACCACGACTACGTCATCGTCGAATCCGACCGCGAGGCCGCCATGGAACTCCACCGTGACGACGTCCCGGTGGTCCACGGCGACCCGGAGACCCGAGAGACGCTGGAAGGGGCGGGCATCGCCGACGCTCGCGCGGTCCTCGTCGACGCCCCGGACGACACCAGCGCCAGCATCGTCCTCACGGTCCGGGAGGCAGCCCCCAACGTCACCGTCGCCACGCTCATCGAGGACGCCGACCTCGCGCAGTACCACCGTATCGCCGGGGCCGACGCGGTCCTCTCACCCCGCCAGCTCCTGGGTCGCAGCCTCGCCGCACAGGTCCCGACGGCGGTCTCGACGCGGGTGGAGGAGGGTATCACCATCGGCGACGACTTCGAACTCGTCGAGCTGGCCGTGCGCGAGGGGAGCGACCTCGCCGGCCGGACCTTCGCGGAGACGGCGGTTCGCGACCGGTTCGGTGTCACCGTCATCGGCGCGTGGGTCGACGCCGACTTCCACACGCCGGTCCCACCGGGGACCGACATCGAGGCAGGCACCCGGCTCCTCGTCGCGGGCGGCCGGGAGGAACTCGACTCCCTCCGGGATGCCACGGCGGCCAGTCTGCGGCCACTCGGGCCACAGCAGGTCGTCATCGCGGGGCTCGGGCAGACCGGCTCCGCCGCACGGGAGGTGCTGGCGGATACCAACACCCACCTGACCGTGCTGGACCTCGATGACGGCGAGCACGTCGACATCGTCGGCGACGCACGGGACCCGGACCGGCAGGACGAACTCGGCATCCCGGATGCCGATGCGTTCCTGCTCACGCTGGGTGACGACACCTCGACCGTGTTCGCCACGCTCGTCGCACGGGACCGGAACCCCGACCTCGACATCGTCGCCCGGGCGGACGAGGAGACCGACGAGCCGAAGCTCTACCGCGCCGGCGCGGACTACGTCCAGTCACTGGCCACCGTCAGCGCACGGATGATGCTCTCGACCGTGTTCGAGGACGAGGAGGTGCTGGGGTACTCCCAACGGATCGAGGTCGTCCAGGCACCGGCCGGGGACCTGGCGGGGCGGACCCTGGCCGAGGAGCGCGTCCGCGAGCGGACCGGCTGTACGGTCCTCGCGGTCGACCGGGACGGCGAGACCCTCACCCACCTGGACCCCCACGAGTTCGTCTTCGACGACACCGACGAGGTCGTGGTCGCGGGGACGGACGAGAGCGTCCAGCGGTTCGAGGAGCAGTTCGTCGACTGAGAGCCGGAACCGGTCGCGACCGGGGACCCGGTCGGACGGCCCCGGCCTGCGTTCGACGCCCGGGGCAGGGCCAACCACGCCGTTCAAACGCCCCCCGCCCGCACCGGCGGGTATGACCGACGACGGCCACGACGATGGGCAGGAGGACGGCCACGGACAGGAGACTCCTGACCACGACGGGCAGGAGGACCACGCGGACACACCGGAGCACGACGACGAGCCACCGCGCGAGGAGTTCAGCCACGACCCCGTCTCGCACGTCGACGTCGGCGCCGGGATGAGCGTGGCCGACCTCGTCGCAGCGTACGGCGACGGCGGCATCGGCGCCGCCGACCTCCACGAGGCGGTCGACGTGACGGCCGCGATGTTCGACGACGACGTGACCACGCTGATGGGGCTGGCAGGGGCGATGGTGCCGGCCGGCATGCGTGCGCTCGTCGCGGACCTGATCCGGGACGGCCACGTCGACGCGCTGGTCACGACGGGCGCGAACCTCACACACGACGCCATCGAGGCCATCGGCGGGAAGCACCATCACGGCCGGGCCCACGCGCCCGACCGGAGCGAGCGCGAACACGACGAGCAGCTCCGGGACGAGGGCGTCGACCGGATCTACAACGTCTACCTCCCGCAGGAGCACTTCGCTGCGTTCGAGAGCCACCTCCGCGACGAGGTGTTCCCGGAGCTGGGCGAGGAGGTCGTCTCCATCGCCGCGTTCACGGACGCGCTGGGCGCGGCGAACGCACGCGTCAACGACCGCGAGGGCATCGAGGAGGACGCCGGCATCGCCGCGGCCGCACACGAACACGACGTGCCGATCTACGCCCCCGCGGTGCAGGACTCCGTCCTGGGGCTGCAGGCGTGGCTCCACTCGCAGGTGTCGGCCTTCTCGCTGGACGCGCTCTCGGACATGAGCGACCTGAACGACCTTGCGTACGAGGCCGACGAGACGGGCGCGCTCGTCGTCGGTGGTGGCGTCCCGAAGAACTACGTGCTGCAGACGATGCTGGTGACGCCCGGCGCGTACGACTACGCCGTCCAGCTGACGATGGACCCGCCCCAGACCGGCGGACTCTCGGGTGCGACACTGGACGAGGCCCGGTCGTGGGGGAAACTGGAGAAGGAGGCCCGGAACGTCTCCGTCTACGCGGACGCGACCATCACGCTCCCGCTGGTCGTGGCGGGGGCGCTGGACCGGCTGGAGCCGGCCGACCGGTGACACCGCCGACCCTCCGACCACCCGGGGTCGCGGGACCGCCGGGGCCGTCGGGACCGCCGGGGTGGGGCGCAGGTTTCCGGACTGTCGTCACAACTATCACCCGGGTTCCCCAACGCTCGGATGTCATGAGCGCAGACGAGGACAGCGACCCGGTGGAGGAGCTCACCCAGATGTTCGAGGACGGTCCGTTCTCGGACCTGCTGGACGGGACCGACATCGACCCCGAGGACTTCGTCCAGGACCTCATCGACGCCGCCGACGAGACCAACACCGCGCTGGAGGACCTGTTCATCGAGATGAACGAGTCCAGCCCCATCCCCGGGAGCGACCTCCTCGCCGAGCTGGGCGAGGAGACCCAGCAGACCCGGAAGGAGCTGCTGGATATGCTCCGCGACGCGACCGAGAACGCCGGCGGTCGCGGCCGCCGCGACTGACGGCGCCCACCGGTCCGTTCATCTGCGGCCGGACTCGACCTCCGGTCGACGGTGCTATCCTTTCGGCCACCGTCGAGGCCACCAACCGCGTGGGTGTCACGCAGCGTCGCTCCGATGCGATGAGCAGTCGCTCGACCGGATCGATGACCTGCAGCATGGAGGTCGAGGGGCCGAAGCAGGCGGAAGGGCCGCAGCAACCCAAAAGCACACACGGGAGGGCTTCAGCCACGGCGGGTCGCTCGACGTTCTGTTCCTATCGCGCGAACAGCGCTCGGCGGTCGACCTCCAGTCCCAGCAGGAACGGGAGCGTCGCCAGCGCCAGCAGCAACTCCAGCACCCCCGCGAGCAGGAACGCCGTCCCGAACCCGAACGCGTCGGCCGCGGTCCCGCCGCCGACGATGCCGACGAGGAAGCCGACGCTCCCGAAGACGTTGAAGCCGCCCATCGCGGTGCCGCGTTCGCCCGCGCCCGCCAGGTCGGTCACCAGTGCCATCGTCGCCGGCGCCATCAGCGCGCCCAGTACACCGACCGCCACCATCGCGACGGCCACGAGCGGGACGGTGGGTGCGACCCCCACGAGCATCACGCCGACGCCGTAGAGCGCCGACCCGGCGACGATGGGGGCGGTGCGGCCCACGCGGTCCGAGAGGACACCGAGGGGGTACTGGAGCAGCGCGAACGGGACGAAGAACGCACCCAGGAGCAGGCCCGTCGTGGCCGGCGTGGCCTCGAACGCCGTCCGGAAGTAGAGCGTCCCGACGAGCGCGAAGAAGCCCGCGGTGAGGCGGTCGACGAAGCCGAACGCGTACGGGACACCCAGCGCCGGCGTCCGCCGGAGTCCGGCCAGCACCTCGCGGAGCGAGTCGCGCCGTCGCGCGCCCCCTTCGTCCCCGTGCGGCCCGCCACGGGCGGGTGAGGGCTCGCCAACGAACAGCGCGAGCCCGCCCGCCAGGAGCAACGACGCGGCGGCGACCCACAGCGGCAGGAACGGGCTCACGCCGTAGAGCTGGCCGCCCAGCGGCGCGCCCAGCGCCGTCCCGGAGCCGATGGCGATACCCGCGGCGCCCATGTTCCGGCCGTGGCCGCCACCGAGCTCCATCAGCGCGGTCATCGCCAGCGAGAAGGGGGCGATGGTCGCCGCACCCTGCAGCGCCCGCAGGAGGAGGACCGCCTCGAACGATGGGGCGAAGGCCCGGGGCAGGACCGCGAGCGCGGCGTAGCCGAGCGCGCCGGCGACCGCCCCGGCGACGATGAACGGGACGCGCCGGCCGGCGGCGTCGCTGGCGGCCCCCCAGACCCCCGCGAACAGGACGAACGCGGCGAACTCGGCCGCGAGGAACCACATACTCGCGTCCAGGTCCGTCGTCGCGCCCAGCGCGCCCACCAGTCGGTCGACGCCAGGATAGAGCAGCACCTGCGCGAGCAGGACGCTGAAGACGACCAGCGCCAGCACGACCCGGGCCCGACGGTCCGACATCGAGCGCCCGTAGGTCGTCCCGGGTCATGCCTCTTCTCCCCTGTCGTCGCCCGGGTGCCCTGCCGCGCGTCGGCACCGGAGCGGCCTGCCCCCCGCGTGCCCGCGGTGCCCGCCGGACTAGCCGTAGCTCTCCACGCGCACGAGCCCCTCGGGGAGGTCGAGCGCCTCCAGCACCTCGACCACGCCGTCGGCCATCGCGCCGAGCCCACAGACGTACGCCTCGGTCCGGCCCGGGTCGATGCGGGCGTCGACATCCACCGCCGGCTCGGCGGCCGCGGACTCGGCGTACGGGTCCGGCAGGGCGTCGACCGCGTCCGAGTCGAGGTACTTCAGCAGGGTCCGCTGGACGTAGTCGGTCTCGCCGGCCCAGTTGGTGAGGAACGACTCCCGCGAGAGCGTCGGGACGAAGTGGAAGTTGTCGCGGGTCTCGGCCAGTTCACGGAACGCCTCGCGGTAGGGGAGATGGTCCGCCCAGCCCGAGCCCAGGAAGAGCCACACCTGCCGCGGGCCGCCCTCGAACTCGTCGAGTCCGGTCTCGAAGAGGTGGTCGACCATGCTCTTGAACGGCGCCACGCCGGTTCCGGTGGCGACGAAGACGAGGTCGCGGTCCGACGGGGCCTGCAGGGTGAACTCGTCGCCGAACGGACCCCGGACGAAGAGCTCGTCACCCACCGACGCCCGGTCACAGAGGTCCGGTGTCAGCTCGCCACCCGGCACCCGCCGGATGCACAGCTCCAGCTCCTCGTCGCTCGGGGGGCTCGCGATGGAGTAGACCCGCGGCTCCTCGCCGGCGTAGCTGATGCGGACGTACTGTCCGGGAACGAAGTCCAGCCCCTCCTCGAGCCGGAACCGGAGGCGTACGAGCGAGGGGTAGGGCTGCTCCACCCGGCCGACCAGCGCGTCGAGGCGGTCGGCGAGGTCGGCCGGACCGCGGTCGGCGAGGTCGTCCGCGACCGCTCGCCACGCCCTGGGCTCCTCCGACACCGTCCCCAGCCCCGCGATGGCGGCGTGGTCCGCGATCCGGTCCCGGAGTGCGGCGACCGCCGCGTCGACCTCGCCGGTGCGGTTGTGGTCCATCGGCTCCGCCGCGGTGATGGTGGCTCCCTGGTCGACGATCTCCGCGGCCTCGGCCTGCTCCCGTGGCGAACGGTCGGGCGGCATCGGATGGGTGTTCCAGCGACCGCGTGTTACGTCCTTCGGCACGATGGGCGGGCGTACAGCACGGCACTGCGGCGAGGAGAAGGGTACCGACGGTCGGTCAGTAGGCGTCGCGCTCGACCAGCCGGTCTGCGATGCGCTGGGCACCGCGGGCCGCGGCCGTGACCGGGTCGTCGGGGGCGACGACCGTCACGTCGCGCTGGAGTTCGTCCTCGAGCCGGGTCTCGAACGCCTCGACCAGCCCCGGGATGCAGGTCATCCCGCCCGTGAGGACGACCGGGTTGTCGAGTGCGAGGTTGTACGTCTTCATCGAGTCGTTGGCGAACTCCGAGAGGAAGGTGTTGGCCAGCTCGTCGACGGCCTCGTCCACGTACTCGTCGACGGCCTCCATCACGCTCCACTCGATGGTGAACTCGTGGCTGCCGCCGCCGGGCTGCTGGATGACGTCCGTGAACGGCTCGAACTCCTCGAAGTCGGCGTGCTCCTCCTTGTACTCGCGGGCGGTCGTCCCGTCGATGTTGACCCGGCCCTGGGTCTCCTCCTCGACGAGGTTGGCGATGCGGCGGTCGACCTCGTTGCCGGTGACCGCGCCGGTGGCGAAGTGCGAGAGCTGCTCGCCCCGCCGGTAGGCCGACGCCTCCAGGTTCGTCGAGCCGAGGTTGACGCCGACGAAGATGGACTCGATGGCCTCCAGCCCGTCGCCCATCGCCGGGATGGCGCCGCACAGCGACTCGGGGTACGAGCGGATGGCCCGCTCGCCGACACCGCTCTCGTCGATGACCCGCTCCAGGTTCCCGAGCCCGCGTTCGTTGTCGATACTGGGGATGGCGTAGACGACGACGCTGTCGGCGTCGACGGCGTTCGAGGCGACGACCTCCCGGAAGAACTGGCCCGCAAGGTCCGCCCGTTCGTCGTCCTCCGGCAGCCCGGAGCGGAGCATGAACTCCACCTCGTCGGGGTACTCCGTCGCGGCCTCCTCGCCGTACAGCAGTCGCTCCTCCCCGGTGAGCGCGTCCTCGTAGGTCGCGAGACAGGTCAGCGTGGTCGTCGCCTCGGTCGACCCCCCAGCGCCCGGGTACACCAGCACCGTCCGCGTGCTGCCGAGTTTGACCCCGACCGGAGCCGGTGTGCCCCCTTCCACCGTTCCGGCGGGCTCCGACCCGGTATCGGCGCCCGAGCGGGTGCCGGACCGGGAGTGCTCCCTGTCGTCAGCTGGGGGCTCGGGCTCGCCCGCTTCCCCACGGTCCCAGTCCATCTCCTCTCCGTCCTCCTCATCCTCCGCCGCTCCCACACCGTCCTCGGGTTCGGTGGCCATACCTGGGGGTGGACTGAGTACGGTAAATAGCTCCGCACTATCCCGGAATAGCCCGGTTCTTTATCACTCAGGGTCCGTCTCCGCCCACTCTGCCAGCCGGGCGATGCGTGCGAGGCTCCGCATGTGGTGGGCGCGGTCGAGCTGGTCGAAGCCACCAGGCTCGTACCCGACACCCAGCAGGTGGTCCTCCAGTCGGTCGCGCACCTCCGGGGTGATCCACCCCATGAAGCGGTAGTACTCCAGCGCGGCGACGGCGCCCTCGAACCCGCCGGCGTCGACCAGCTCCGTCAGCCAGTCCAGCACGAACACCCGGGTCTCCGGGCTCGTCGGCAGCTGTTCCAGGTAGGGGAGACTGACTCCCAGGTTCCCCCCAGCCCCCGGTTCCGACGTGGAGGATGCCCGCAGCTCGCGGAGTTCGTCCACGTCGTACTCCAGCGGGTCGACCCTCATCGAGCGGTGATGCGTCCCGGGTGGTGATAACGGACCGGGCCACCCCGGTTCGATTCGGCCCGGTCCGCGACGTCGCCGTAGCAGCGTGTCGACGACGGCCATCGCGACGCGCCCGGGGAACCGTGGATACGTCCGGAATCCGTCGCGCAACCGACCACCCCGCAGAGAATGGTCCCAGGAACACAGATAAATCCCCACATCTCTCGATAAAATCCGATTACGAGCCATTACGCTCGTAGCTCTGCAGCAACTCTCGGATATTCGGAACTCTTATACACGTTATCGCGCTCTGTTCATTCGCAATGGCAAACGGTAAGGTTGACTTCTTCAACGACACGGGCGGTTACGGTTTCATCACGACTGAGGACTCTGACGAGGACGTGTTCTTCCACATGGACGACGTCGGCGGCGAGGACCTCACGGAGGGTACCGATCTGGAGTTCGACATCGAACAGGCCCCGAAGGGCCCGCGCGCGACGAACGTCGTCCGCGCCTGAACTGACGGCTACGCACGTCGCCTGACGGCGACCTCGCGCACCGCAACTTCTCGGAACGCTACACCGCGAGCGACGGCTCCGGGGTGCCCGGCAGCAGACCCGACTCGTTTTGCCACCGGCCGGACTACCGACGACCGGCCGATGACGAGCGCTCGCACCGAGCCGGCGTAGGCACCCGGCGATGACGAGCCCTATGAGTGCCGAGGCCGACCACTACGGTCCCGTCTCGAATTTTCGACGCTTCCCGTTCTCGCTTGCAGCGGGATCGCATTCATCGATCGGAGCCCCCGAGAGCCACCACGTTCCATCAGCGGTACTCTCACGGTTGCCAGTCCCCCACTCGGATACCTTCATCTGTGTGAATGTGTTCGAACTCCCGGCCAGCGCCGTCAGAGCACTCACCCGCGAGCGGTCGAACGGTCTCGTCCCCCTTTCCCGCGCTGCCGAACTCGCGGCATGATCGACCCATCAGTGGTCATGACTGTTCGACTTCCCGGTCCCGCACCTCCGCGAACCACCGTTCGAGAACTGCGTTACCCGTATAGCGGACGCGGTTCCCGGTCGCATCGACCTCGATGAGGTCCGCCGCCTCCAGTTTTGGGAGATGACGGTGCGTAAGCTCGGTCCTGACGGTCGAGACCTTCCGTCCCGAGATCGGGCTTCCTGCGAGTTCTTCGGCTAACTCGCCGACGGTCCTGGTCCGGTGTTCGTGCAGACAAGCGAGGATCGCCCGGCACTGCCGGTTCGTGAGCGAATCGAGGGTTGCGGTCGTGGTGGCAGGAGGGAGGTCGGGTTGCGTCACGAACGTCCGTAGGTCCGAATCCGTCCAGAACGGATGCTGCGTGCGCCTGATGGAACCCCCGTCGGTTCGTTCGATCAGGTCGTGGGCCTCGAGCAGTGGGAGATGCGTGTGGTGGAGTGATATCCGGACCTTCTCCCCGGCATCGGACGTGACTGCTTCTGGAGCGTGCCCTGATTCGTGCGAGGCCACGGCTCGAGCCAGCTCTGACACTGATACAGGACCGTCAGCCTGGTCAAGAACACTGAGAAGCACTCGCCGTCGCCTGGCAGCGAGTATCTGATAGAGTTCGCTTGCCTCCTCTCTCTCGGCGGCCAGGAAGTGTTGAGACCAGGAGGGTGAATCTGCTGAACTCGCCATTACTCCGTGTGGAGAGTCTCCGGAAAGGTAAGCGGCGCTTCAAAAGGGTTTGATTCGCCCCCGGTTACCCTGTCGAGTCGAAGAACGCGGAGACCAACTTGCGTTCGCCGTGCCGGATGTGGTGTGAGACAGTGCCCTGTGTCACGTCCAACCGCTCGGCCAACTCTTCACCGGTAATGGCGCGCGGCCAGTCGAAATATCCCGAGTAGTACGCTACCTCCAGCGCGGTCCGCTGTCGTTCAGTCAACTGCTCGTCGAGATCGGAGAAGACATCGTTCAGCCGTGGCTTCTCCCGTACGACCTCAGTTTGACTGACGACCTCTGTCCTCGGGTACACGTCCTCGACAAGGTCGATCACTTCCCTGACGTCGGTGGTAGAGGGTACACCGACAGTGAATCGGAATTCCCCGTTCTCGAAAGTGCCCCCGACTATTCGACTATCGTACTTCGCTAACTGTGAGGCACCTGCCCTCTGAGAGGTTTTCACCTCGACTCGTGATTTGGACCCCGTCCCTGGGATCACGTGACATTCGGAATCCGGATAGAAGTCCTCAGTCACGTCGATGAACACCTCCGGGGCGATTCCAGCTATCGAGTAGTAGGTGAGAGTCTGACCATCCGTGAGGCCAACAGATCTCTCGATCGAGATGGTGAACGAGTCATGACCGATGACGTCGAGATATGCATCTGCGATTCCGGCTGATCGGAAGGTGACCTCGGTGACCCGGTCTTCCAGCAGGGCTCGTTTCCGGTTGATCGAACTGATCGCGTGTCCAGCGATCTCGCCGAGTCGTCCGATGATGCGGCGTTCGCTCTCGTCGAAGGCGTTCTCGCGTGCCGTGTAGACATTCAGGACACCGTAGACCCGTTCCTCGCAGGTGATCGGAATCGATATCCCCACCCGGTGGTGAATCTCTCTCGACTGTCGCCACTTGTCGAACACGGGATCGGCGGGGCTGTCGTAGGTGACCTGAACCTCGCCCGTTCGTACCGCTTCGGCGACCGGTCCGTGACTCGTCGGGTCATCGGTCTCGGTCGAGAGAACAACGTTGGAGAGCCTGGCCTCGTCCGGTCCGGTGATGTGCGGGACGATGGTCTTGCCGTATCGATCGAGGTGGCCGATCCAGGCGTACTCGTAGGAGTCGGAGTTCGTGAGGTGGGTCGTGATCGTTCGCTCGACCTCCTCCCGTGAGGACGATTCGATGACAGCGCCGGTGACGTCCTGGAACACCTGGTTGAGGCGGTTTAGCGCCGCGAGTTCCTCTTCGAACCGCTTGCGCTCGGTGATGTCGCGAACCACCGCGACGACACCACGGTCGTCGTCCTCGTCCGATGGGAACAGTCCAAATCGAACTTCGACAGGGATCGTCCCACCGTCTTTCGTTTCGAGTACGATCTCGTGCTGAGCAACGTCTCCAACGGCGTTCAGCCCCGCTTTCAGCTCTTCCCCTTCGAGGAAGTGGTCAGATGATGCTACTCGTGAGGCGTGTGTCCCGATCAACTCTGCAGGGGAATAGCCGAGCAGTTCCGCGTACGCGTCATTGACCATCGAGAAGTGGCCGTCACCATCCACGGCAACAATCCCATCACCGACCGTCTCCACGATGGTACGGTACTCTTCCAGTTCCTGCTGGCGACGCTTCCGTGTCGAGACATCGCGGAAATACACCGACAGACCCGTCTCCGAGGGGTAGATGGAGTTCTCGAACCACGCGTCCAACGGGTCGTAGTAGTCCTCCAGAGAGACCGGTTCCTGGGTTCCGTGTGCCTCGTGAATCGCGGTCTCGAACTCGTCGGTCAGGTCGAGCTCGGTGTGGATGTCTCGGCCGAGGACGGCGGGTGCGTCCAGGTCGAGGAGGTCCGCTGCTCGGGTATTCAGGTAGGTGAACCTGAACTGGTCGTCGAGGCCGTAGAAGCCGTCCGTAATCCGCTCGAGCACCGCATCAACGGTGGGTCCTGCCTCGCTACGTTCTGGCTCCCTTTCGCTTGCGCGCCCACACTCGGAGGGGCCCTCGCTTGCTCGCCACCAGACCCGGGCGTTGGCACCTGCTTTCTTTGTCTCGAGGTCGCCCCTGCCCACCAGCTTCTCCAGACGTTTGTAGACCGTTCGTCGGCCGACGTCGAGCGCGTCTGCCACCTCCGGTGTCGTGAGTGGTTCGCAAGGGTCGTCGCTCTGGTCGAAGACAGCGAGCGTTTCGACGTAGATTCCCTCCGAACTACCAGACGATGACATACCCCCCTGGAGAGGACCAGTGGCTATAGCAGTTCCGTCGATGGCACTGCGACGCGGTACCCTTCGCTCAGCTCGATCTCTCCACGGTAGCGTTATTGAAAGCCGATATTTGATACTGGCCGGAGCCTCCGTGAGCGCCGAGGCCGCATCCCTAACGGTAGACGGACCGATGCCACAGCCGGCGGACCAGCGACGGAATCACTGTCCCGGAACGTGTTGTTTACCTCGCCCGGAAGGCCCGGAGCGTGTCGCGCCCACAGTCCTCGACGCCCACCTGCTCGAAGCCCAGGTCGGTGAAGACAGCGTTCCAGTCCCGGTAGTACAGCGGGACCTCGTCCTGAACGTAGTTGACCGCCGTCCCGTCCGGTGGCGACTCCCCGTCCCCCTCGTTCTCGACGGTGACCACGAGGTCGCTCGTGACGCGGGCGACCTCCTCGAACACCCACTCCGCGTCGGGGTGGATGTGCTGGAGGGTCTCGACGGAGTAGGTCACGTCGAACGCGCCGTCCTCGAACTCGGGGAGGACGGCCTCGATGGCGTCGAGGTAGAAGCGCCCGGTCGCGGCCAGGTCGGGGTAGGTCTCGCTCATCACCTCCAGCGCCTCGTCGTTCAGTTCGATGCCGGCGAGGCGGTCGAAGCCGGCGTCGTGGAGGTGGGCGAGGTGCCGCCCGGAGCTACAGCCCAGTTCCAGCACGCGCGCGTCCCGGTCCACCCGCTCGAGCGCACGCAACACGGCCTCGCTCCGTTCGTCCGCCCCGTAGTAGGCGTAGTACGCCGGCGAGTACTCGCCGGACCGCTCGGCCCACTGGCGACGGACATCGTGAGAATCCACACGCACACAACAGGGGGCAGCGGCATAGGCCCGTCGGAATCGACCCCAATGCGAGTCCGCGGCCGGGCGTGTGACCCCGGGATTTTCATCCGCTCCGGTGGTGGCATCGACGGATGGCCCCGACCCGTCGCGCCGCGCTCGCGGCGACCGCGACGCTCCTCTCGACAGCGGGCTGTGCTGTCAGGTCCGTCTCCGAGGGGACCGACCCGACCGGCGACGCGCGGGTCGGGCTCGCGGGCGACGTGATGCTCGGGCGGAGCGTCGACGAGCGCCACGACGACCGGCCCCCGGCGTCGGTGTGGGGGTCGATGCTGCCCGCGTTGGGGCGGCTCGATGGGACCATCGCCAACCTGGAGTGCTGTATCTCGGACCGGGGAGAGCGGTGGCCCGACAAGGTCTACTACTTCCGCGCGGGCCCGGAGTGGGCGCTGCCGGCGCTGGAGACCGCCGACGTCGCCGCCGTCAGCCTCGCCAACAACCACGCCCTCGACTTCGGGGCGACCGCGCTCCGGGACACCCTCGACGGGCTGGACCGGCGCGGCATCACGGCCGTCGGTGCCGGGGCGGACCGCAGCGCCGCGCTCACCCCGGCCGTCGTCGACATCGGTGGGGTCACCGTCGCCGTCATCGGCCTGACGGACCGGATGCCGGCCTTCGGTGCCGGCCCCGAGCGCCCGGGGACGGCCGTCGCGGCGCTGGCCGGCCGGAGCCGCCGGACGCGCCGCCTCGTCCGCGGACTGCTCCGGCGACCCGCGGTGGCGGCTGCGGACCTCGTCGTCGCCTCGCTCCACTGGGGCCCGAACTGGACGCTCGTCAAACACCCCGCGCGCCGTGCGTTCGCCCGGTGGCTCGTCGACGAGGGTGTGGATGTCGTCCACGGGCACAGCGCCCACGTCCCGCAGGGCATCGAGGTGTACGACGGCGCCCCCATCCTGTACGACTGCGGCGACCTCGTCGACGACTACGTCGTGAAGCCGGACCTGCACAACGACCGGAGCTTCCTGTTCGAACTCGTCGTCGAGGACGGCACCGTCGTCGCGGTCCGGCTGCATCCGGTCGAGATACGGCGGAGCACGGCCCACCGCGCGGAGGGGGCCGTGGCCCGCTGGCTCCGCGACCGGATGCGTGCGCTCTCGGCACGGTTCGGAACGAGCGTCCGTGCCGAGTCACGAGGAGGGGTGCTTCGGGTTCCGGTTCCCGGCGCGTGAAGCCGCGAGGAGGGTGGGGCTTCGAGGGGACGACCCGGCCTACCGCTCGATGGGCACCTCGATGAGCGAGAGGGCGTCGTCGTCGACCGCCGAGAGGGCATCCTCGAACCCATCGAGGGATCCGGCACGGGTCGCCTCGAGCCCGAAGCTCTCGGCGAACGCGACGAGGTCCGGGTTGCCGAGCTCGGTCCCGTAGTGTTCGCCGGTGTGCTCGGCCTGCTTCTCCGAGATGAGGCCGTAGTCGTCGTCACGCCAGACGACGGTGGTGAACGAGCAGCCCAGCCGTTTCGCCGTCTCCAGTTCCGCGGCGTTCATCAGGAACCCGCCGTCGCCGGTCCCGACCACGACGTTGGCATCGACGGCCAGGTCGGCCGCGAGGCCGCCCGGGACACCGATACCCATGCTCGCGAGGCCGTTGGAGATGACACAGCGTCCGGGCTCGAAGACGGGGAAGCGCCGGGCGATGGCCATCTTGTGGCTGCCCACGTCCGAGACGAGCACGTCCGCGTCGGTCATCGCCTCCCGGAGCAGCGGCAGGGTGTTCGCGACCGTCACGGGGTCGTCCGGCGACGGCCGGCGGGTCGCGTGCTCGTAGACCCGCTCGTGGGCGTCCACGCACCAGACGTCCCACGACCGCTCGACGGCGCCGGCCAGCCGCTCCAGTCCCGTTCCGGGGTCACAGACCAGTTCGACGTCGGGGTTGTAGTGGGTGTACACCTCCGCCGGCTCGCTGTCGAGATGGACGATGCGCTTCTCGCCGTCGGAGTTCCACCCCTCGGGGTCGTGCTCGGCGATGTCGTACCCGACCGCGAGGACGGTGTCGGCGGCGGCGACCGCCCCGCCGGCCTCGCCATCCGGCCCGGAATCCAGCGTCATCAGCGAGCGCTCGTCACGGTCCGGGAGCGCGCCCTTCGCCATGTACGTCGACACGACGGGGACGCCCGTCCGGTCGACGAAGGTCGCCAGCGCGCTCGCGGCGTCGGCCCGGACGGCGCCGTTGCCGGCGAGGACGAGCGGCTGGTCGGCCGATTCGAGCAGCGAGGCGGCCGCCGCCAGCGTCCCGTCGTCCGGCGCCGGACGCGCGACCGCCTCGCGGACCGGTAGCGGCTCGGCATCGGTCGGCTCGGCGGCCACGTCCTCCGGGAGTTCGAGGTGTGTCGCCCCGGGCTTCTCGTACTCGGCGACCTTGAACGCCTTCCGGACGGACTCGGCGACCGCGGTCCGGTCGGAGATCTGTGCGTTCCACTTCACCAGCGGCTCGAACGTGCCCACGATATCGAGCTTCTGGTGGCTCTCCTTGTGGAGCCGCTCGCGCCCGCCCTGCCCCGTGATGGCGACGAGCGGCGACTTGTCGAGTTGCGCGTCCGCGACGCCGGTCAGCAGGTTCGTCGCTCCGGGCCCGAGCGTGCCCAGACAGACGCCCGCCTCGCCGGTCAGCCGACCGTGGACGTCGGCCACGAAGGCCGCGCCCTGCTCGTGGCGGACCGGGACGAACGTCACCGACGAGTCCCGGATGGCGAACAGCAGGTCCTCCAGCTCCTCACCGGGAACGCCGAAGACGCGCTCGACGCCCTCGGCCTCCAGGCAGTCGGCGAGGCACTCGGCGACGGTCCGCTCGGGGTCGTCCATCGTCACGACCCGTCCGCCTCCAGACCGTGGTTGACGAAGACGGTCTTCCGGTTGACGAACTCGCGGATGCCGTGCCGCGAGAGCTCGCGCCCGTAGCCCGAGTCCCTGATGCCGCCGAACGGGAGCCGGGGGTCGGACTTGACGAACTCGTTGACGAAGCAGGCGCCGGCCTCGAACTCGCGGGCGAAGCGCTCCCCGCGGTCGAGGTCGCTCGTCCAGACGCTCGCGCCGAGCCCGAGGTCCGAATCGTTGGCGAGGTCGAGCGCCTCGGCACCGCTCTCGACCTCGAAGACCGCCGCGACCGGACCGAACGTCTCCTCGCAGGCCGCGGCCGCGTCGCGGGGCACGTCGGTCAGGACCGTCGGCGGGTAGAAGGCGCCCTCGCGGTCGAGCGGTTCGCCCCCCAGCGCCACCTCGGCACCCGCCTCGACCGACCGCTCGACCTGGTCGTGGAGCTCCTCCATGAGGTCCGGCCGGGCCATCGGCCCGATGTCGGTGGCCTCGTCGGTCGGGTCACCGACCGTCAGCGCGTCGAGCTTCTCGACCAGGCCGCCGACGAACGCGTCGTAGACGTCCGTGTGGACGACGAACCGCTTCGCCGCGATGCAGGACTGGCCGTTGTTCTGTGTGCGGGCGTAGACGGCCTTCTCGACGGTCTCCTCGAGCGGTGCGTCCGCCAGCACGACGAACGGGTCCGAGCCGCCGAGTTCCAGCACCGTCTTCTTCAGTTCGCTCCCCGCCCGCTCGGCGACCGCCCGGCCGGCCGGCTCGCTTCCGGTGAGTGTCACCGCGCGGACGCGGTCGTCGGCGATGATGTCGTTGGCCGTCCCCGAGCCCACGAGCAGCGTCTGGAAGGCGCCCTCCGGGACGCCCGCGTCGTGGAGCACCGCCTCGATGGCGAGGGCGCACCCGGGGACGTTGGAGGCGTGCTTCAGGAGGCCGACGTTGCCCGCCGCGAGGTTCGGCGCCGCGAACCGGAACACCTGCCAGAACGGGAAGTTCCATGGCATCACCGCCAGGACCGGACCCAGCGGCTCGTAGCTCACGAGCGAGTGGGCGTCGGCCTCGGTGCCGATGACCTCGTCGGCGAGCTGCTCGTCCGCGCGCTCGGCGTAGTACTCACAGACCCAGGCACACTTCTCGACCTCGGCCCGGGCCTGTTCGATGGGCTTGCCCATCTCGCGGGTCATCAGGTCGGCGTACTCGTCGGTCCGCTCCCGGAGGAGGTCCGCCGCGCGCTCCAGGTGCCCGCACCGCTCCTGTACGGTCCGCGCGCTCCACTCCTCGAACGTCGCCGTCGCCCGGTCGAGCGCCGCGTCCACCGCCGCCTCGGTCGGCTCCTCGTACGTCTCGATGCGGTCGCCTGTCGCCGGGTTCCGTGATTCCATCGTGGCGTCGAGTTCACCCTTGAGCCCCTAACGGTTTGCGGGCGTTCCAGTCGACCGGGCGAACACGCCGCTCGCGGACGGTGCGACCGGTACAGTGCCCGGTCACGCCACGGTCGGCCGGCACACCTTGACTCTCTGAGTCCATAATTATTTTATGGCCACAATATATCCAAAATATTCCGTTTATGAGGCCGGAGCCATCGCTATCGCCCGGATTAACGTACGAGGGCAGATATCTGCCACCGGCCCTGCCGCCGTACCGTGACCGAGCCGGAGCGGGTCGTGTGCGACCTCGAAACCGAGCGACGGGTCACGGGCGATGGGACTACGTGGGTCGCCCGTCTGCACCTCCGATGTGGCTGCACCGCCGACAGACCTCCGTGGGACCGTCCGGTTCTACCTGCTGGACCACGAGACCATCCTGGGCAAGGCCATCGACATCGCGCTCCTGGCGCTGAATCTGGTGTTCGTCGCCGTCCTGGTGGCGGAGACCTACCCGCTCGCGGACGACACCGCCGGCCTGCTCCGGAGGGCGGAGGTGGTCACCGCGCTGGTGTTCCTCGTCGAGTACGTTCTCCGGCTGTACGGCGCCGAGTCGCGGGTGGCGGAGGCGACGAACCCGTACACGGTGGCCGACCTGCTCGCCATCCTGCCGACGCTGGCCGTGCTGGTCGTGCCGGGCGTCGGCCTGAAACTCGCCGCCGAGGTCGGGTTCCTCCGGGCGCTCAGGGTGGTCCGGGTCCTCCGGTTCTACCGCTTCACCCGCGACGCCGAGTTCTTCTTCGGGACGGTCTCGGACAACACGCTGCGGGCGCTGAAGCTGCTGCTGACGGTACTGGTGGTCTTCTTCGTCTCGGCGGGCCTGTTCTACAGCGTCGAACACGCTGTCAACCCGGACGTGGACACCTTCGGCGACGCGTTCTACTACACCGTCGTCACGCTGTCGACGGTCGGCTTCGGGGACATCCTGCCGCGGACCGCTGCGGGCCGCTGGGTGACCGTCGCGTCGATCCTGGGCGCGGTCATCCTCATCCCGTGGCAGGGGAGTCGCATCGTCCGCGAGTGGGCCCGCCGCGACCGCGTGGACGTGACCTGTCCGGACTGCGGGTTGGCGGCCCACGACCGCGACGCCTCCCACTGCAAGGCCTGCGGCGCCGTCATCTACCAGGAGTACGAGGGGACGGACCGGTAGCCCGGGGACGCGGCCCCCGCCTCAGCCGGCGGCGGACGCCAGCCAGTCCATGAGCCCCCCGACGAGGTCGGGGTCGTACGTCCAGCAGCCGTAGAATCGACCGGGGGTCCGCTCCTCTGCGACCAGAGCGCATCGCTGTGCCCGCACGGGGCCGCCGTCGAACGCGAGGAACCAGAACCGGCCCACCCCGGGCAGGTCGCCGTGGTACGTGACCCGCGACACCTCGGGCGGCGCCCAGTCCTCGCGACCGTAGAGGTGGATGTCGAGGTCGGTCTCCGTCGCCAGGTGTCGATAGAGCGGCCACTGGTGTCGGAGCTTCGAGAACTCCTGGAAGCCGACGTGGAGGCTCCCAGCCCCCACGCGCTGGGCGCGGTCCTCGATCTCTCGGGAGGCGGTGAGGAGCTGTCGCCGTTCGAGCGACGCGAACAGGGTATCCTCGAGCAGCCCCAGGAGCGCTCGCTCGGCCCCAGGGAGCGTGGGGTCCACGGTGGGGTCCGGGACCGCGGGGTCGGCCAGCCGGTCGAGCGTGTCGAGGGCGGCCGACCCCACGAACCCCGCTCGGTCGTGGACCAGCAGGAACTCCGCCGGCCCGCCCGGTGGGATCACCTCGTGTTCGACGGTGGTGTTCCGGTCCGAGAGCTGGGTGACGATGCCCGACGGCGGCTCGGGGGCGTAGACCGTCACCGTCCGGTGGCGGTCCTCGACCGCCGCGAGGAACCCCTCCAGGTCCAGCTCATCCGGGAACTCGAGCCGGTTTGAGCGGGCGAACGCCTCCGGGGCCGGCGGGCCAGGTGGCGCCGCCTCGGCGGTGTTCTCGGCCTCGTGGCGGTACAGCCACTCGATGAGCTGTCGCGTCGGCGCCGACAGCGACGCGAGGGCGACGGCGCCGGTGTCCGGGTCGTACTCGACGAGTCCGGCATCCGCCAGCGCCGGGAGGTGGCGGTGGTGGAGTTCACTCCGGACCCGCTCGCGGTCGTCCCCGGTAGCCATCCCGCCGGCGTTCGCTGCGCGCCAGCCGACGACGACATCGGCCACGACATCGAGCGGCAGGCGCCGGCCGTCGAGGGCGTAGACCGTGAACCGGCAAACGGGGTTCCGGAGCGCCCGGAGCGTCCCGGGAGCGACCTCCATCTCTCCCGGACCGGTCGTCTCGCATTCGTCGTCCGGTTCGTTCATCAATCTAGCTTCGACTGTGGGGAGTTAGTACTTCGCGCCGATTCCCGGCAGGTGAGCGACGGGTGCACGACAGGTTCCAACAGCCAGGATTCCGGGGTAGACAGCCTCGACTGTCGGGTGCGTCGAGTGTGACCGGAGGTCCGGCAGGGCGGCGGCGCCCGGTCGGCCCAGTGAGGAAAGGGGGCTGGTTACTCGATGTGGCCTTCGCGGCGGAGCTGCTCGGCGTCCTGCTCGTCGTAGCGCCACTCCACGTTGGCCTTCTCGTCCTGCCAGTCCCACGGCTCGACGAGGACGACGTCGCCCTCGTTGATCCAGACCCGGTACTTCATGCGGCCGGGGATGCGGCCCATCCGGCTCTTTCCGTCCTGGCACTGCAGCCGGACGTGGTTGCCACCGTTGTGCTCGGTGACGACCGCGAACATCTCGTCGTCGTTGGGCATCCGGAGGTTCCGGCGCCCGCTCTCCTCGCTCATACAGATGGTAGGCCGCGTGGCCGTATAAGGCTCCTGATACGCGCGGTACCACGGGCCATACCGGCCACCCCCGGGGGAGGAGGCGAACCATCGGCTGGTGGCGATTGGAATCCGGGGTCAACAGGTGGCAGGGGGAGTTCCTCACGACCACGTCCTACCGATGCGTGGATGGCCCACCAACATTTATGACAGTCCCCCTGTTAATGACGCACATGAGTTACAAACAGCGACCAACCGGCGGGGAGGATGGGGCCCCGACGACGGTCGTGGGTGTCCTGCATCGTCTCGCAGAGCGGTTCCGTACGCACGTCGCGGAGTGGCCGTCCCGGTTCGTCCGGATGCAGGAGGACGCGCTCGGCGGCCTCGACCGCCGGTAGCTCACTCCTCGGCCAGCTTCACCGTCAGCACCGGCGCCGGCGACTTCCTGACGATCTCCTCGGTGACGCTCCCGATGAGGTAGTGGTCCAGCCCCGTGCGGCCGTGGGTGGCGAGGACGACCACGTCGACGGCGTGCTCGTCGACGTAGTCGAGGATACCGCTCGTCGGCGTCCCTTCCTGGACCACACGGTCGATATCGAGCCCGTCGTCCAGCCCCGCGACCGCCTCGTCGATGGCCTCGTTGGCCCGTTCACGCTCGCGCTCGGTCCAGGCCTCCGGCGCGAGCCCGCTGGACGGGCTCTCGAAGCGGTTGCGCGTGTCGATCACCGACAGGACGTGGACCGTCGCGTCGTACGTCGTCGCGAGTTCGTTCGCGTGCGTGACCGCCGCCCGGGTGCCCTCGCTCCCATCGGTCGGGAGCAGGATGTCGTCGTACATGCGTGGGCGTTCGACGGGCGCCCTCAAAACGCCCGTGATGGGCCTGTCGGGTGAGATGGAGCCGGTGCCAGGTGCCGGAGGACCCGCGGGCGGTCTACAGTCCGATGAAGCCGGCGCCGCCGGCGGCCATCAGGAACAGGGCGACGGAGATGATGGCGAACAGCCCGCCGACACCCTTCTTGATCGTCCCGGTGTCCAGTGCGTTCGAGACGTAGGGGGCGATCTGCCCGCCCGTCACCGTCGCGGGGACCGTCCAGACGACCATGTTCCACGGCGTGCTGGCGAGGCTCAGCGAGTGGCCCCCGACCAGCCCCCCGCCGAAGACGTGGACCAGCGACGCCAGGATGGCCGTCGCGGCCACGACGATGTGGTTCGTGCCGATGGCGACCCGGACGGGGACCTCCGTGCGGAGCATCGAGATGATGCCCAGCTCGCCCGAGCCGAAGCCGGCGAGCCCCTGGAAGGTGCCGCCGATGCTGTAGTTGGCGAACCGTTCGAGGTAGCCGCTCCGGGTGTAGCGGTAGTCGTCGCCCTCGCGGTCGACCCGGGTGACGTTGCCCTCGGCGTCCGTCTCGACGCCGGCAGGGCCGAGCTTGTCGTCGTCGTTGGGGAGGTCCTCGCGGACGCCACCGTCGGAGTGGGGCTCGCCACCGTCTGCGGCGGTGCCGGCCTCGGTGTCGTCGCCCGCCTCGTGTCCGTGTCCGAGGTCGGCCTTGAACAGCAGGTACGAGGCGGTCATCAGCGCCATCCCCAGTGCCAGGTGGAACAGCGGCTCCGGGATGATGAAGGAGAGCAACGCGCCCCCGACGACGAACGGGATGGAGCCGGCGACGATGGTGAGCGCGAGCCGTCGGTCGACCAGCCCGTACTGGATGAACGCGATGGCGGAGCTGGAGAGACCGAACGACTCGCTGATGAGCCCCACCTTCACGATGGTCTCGGGCTCGAGCGGCTGTGCGAGCAACGGGAAGATGAAGATGAGGAACGGCACGAACAGCGCCGAGCCGCTGATCCCCACCGTGTTGACGGTGGTCGCCCCGACGATGAAGAACAGGAACAGCCACCAGTACTCGAACCAGTACCCCGACTCGACGCTGCCGGTCGGGGCGAAGAAGTACACGCCCACGACGAACAGCACCGGCGCGAGGAAGACGAACACGTGCTGGTACTTCAGGAAGGACTTCTGTACCCGGCTGGAGGACGGTGTATCGATCATCGTTTCGTGACTACGACTCGGACTCCACGAGGAGAACGCGACTGGTCACACGGCACGACAGCGACGGCGTCGAGTAGGGAGTGCCCGGGACAGACTGCGGGCCTGGCGGCGCGGTCGACCGGGGCATCTAGGAGAACTCACCCAGGAGCGAGCGGCGGAACCGTTCGGCGGCGCGAGCGGTGGACGGGACCGTGGTCATGAGTAGGCGGCAGTAGGGTGGTCGATATAAAAAAGGCCTTCCGTTGCAACACGGCGTGTGGACCCGGCACACGGTCCAGTACCGACACTCCCGGCGACCGGTATCGGGACCATCCGACCCGAGCTACGGGCCGGCGCTCGGTCCAGGATACGTGGGGGGTGCGCGCTGGTCAATCGGCATGGCCGGGAGCGGCCTCGGTCCCCGGCGTTGGGGCATCGAGTGGTGCTTCGCCCGCCCCGGTACGCGTCCCCGGGAGGAGATGGAGGTAGTCGTCCAGATCGAGTGCGAACCGCTGGTCGGCCGCCCGCTCCGGCTGGAGCCAGCGGAAGGAGAACGTCTCGCCGACCTCCGCACCGCTGCCGGTGACCTCGTGGTCCCAGCGCTCGCGCGGTTCGTGGATGGTCACCTGGAAGAAGTGCCGGACGTACCACCGGTCGCCGTCGGCCGTGGCACGGCGATGCCAGCAGTCACTCGCCAGCTGGCGGATGTCGGACACCGCTCCGACGCCGGACTCCTCGGCGAGTTCCCTGAACGCCGCCTCCCGGGCCGTCTCTCCCGGGTCGACGGTGCCCTTCGGTACCTGGAGAGTCTCGTGCGACGGCCCCTCGAACACCAGCACCGCGCCGTCGGCACGCGTCGCGTAGACACACGATTTCTGAACGAATGTATCCCCCCGATCGATCATACCGAGGACTCGAGAACTACAGTAATGAACACTTCTCTACATACGTCCCGAGAATCTGGCCATATATCACGTTTCGATCTCGGTAGCCTCGCGAGGGCGCAGACACGCTCACGTCGACGACGAGGAGGCGTCGGACGACGACCCGGACGCGGGGGTCGAATCCTCGGGGTAGGACTGCCGGAGTTCCTCTTCGAACACCAGCCGCGTCACGTGCCCACAGTACGGACAGCGGAGCTCCGTCACCGCCTCGACGGTCCAGCCGTTGAGGACGCCGATCTCGCCACCACGGACCCGCTCCTCGAACGGGCGACCGCACTCGTCGCACTCGATCCCCGTCAGCTGGACGTAGGCGATGTTCTCGATGTCGAGCTGCTGTACCACGGGTGCGACCGTACCCGCTCGACCGGCATAAACCTCCGTCAGACGCCCGACACACGGACGGCACGGGCGTTCCGGGGTACGGTGGTCGGGGATCCCGCTCCCGGGTCGAGCGCGCGTGCGGGTGTCGCCGTCCCGTTTTGGGCCGTCTGGACGACGTATCGCTGGCCCACCATCGGGTCGAGCAGGCTGTCGACGGGCGCACGGTCGTCCCGGAGGACGGGCACGTCGTCCGTCCGCGGCGGCTCATCGCGGAGCGTCCGGACCTCGGCCGAGAGGTCGATGCCGATGTCGCGGCGCCCGTTCCGCTCCAGCAGCGTCTCCCGGTCGAGCCGCGTCCCGTTCCGGGTGGCCACGACCTGGATGTTCCCGACGAGCGAGCCACCGACCGTCGGGAACGTGTACACCTGCGGGAACACCTCCGACATGGTCCGGTACTCGGCGCGGTAGAACTTCGAGGCCGGGCCGGTCTCGGCGGAGATGACGTTCGCGTACAGCATCCCGTCGGCCGAGAGCCGGGACCGCGCCAGCTCGAAGAACTCCACCGTCGTCAGCTGGAACGGGACCTTGTCCTTCTTGTACGCGTCCAGCACGATGAGGTCGTAGGTGCGGTCCGTCTCGCGGAGGTAGCGCCGGCCGTCCTCCCGGTAGATGTTCAGTCGTGGGTGGGACTCGTTCACCGCGAAGTACTCCTTCGCCACCCGGACGACCTCGGGGTCGATCTCGACCACGTCGACGGTCGCGTCGTACTCCTCGAGGAAGCGCTTCGGGCCGGTGAACCCGCCCCCGCCGACGAACAGCACCCGGTCGATGTCGTCGGGGTCGTCGGCCAGCAGGTAGGGGAGGTGGAAGTAGCGGGTGTACTCGAAGACGTGCCGGGTTGGCCGGTCGACGTCCATCGCGCTGTGGCGCTGGTCGTCGAGGTACAGGGTCCGTGTGCCGTTGATCTCGCCCACCTCGAGTTCCTGGTACGCGGTCTGGGTCTCGTAGAGGACGCGCCCCTCGACACCGAAGCCGAAGGAGCCGCTCGTGGCCGCCAGGACGAGCAGCACCCCGACGCCGAGCGAGCGCGCCGTGAGCCCCGACACCGGCGGGTAGGTGAGGTAGACGGCCGTGCCGACGAGGAGCAGGCCGAAGACGAGGCCGATGTACTCCACCGAGAGCGACGGGATGAGGAGGAAGGTGGTGCCGAACGCGCCCAGGATGCTGCCGACGGTCCCGACGGCGTAGACGTGGCCGGAGGCCCGCCCCACGCCGTCGGCCTCGGCCAGCTCCGCGGCGTACGGGCTGATGTAGCCCAGCAGGTAGGTCGGCGGACCGAACAGGAGCGTGACGGCCGGGAGCGACGCGAACCGCGCCGGGAGCGGGAGTCCCGTGACCGCCGCCAGCATCAGGTCGCCCGCGAAGACGATGGCCGCGACGTACGCGGCGGTCGCCACCAGCGCCCACGCCATCCGCTCGGTGGAGGCGTGCTCGGCGGCGCGCTGGCCGCCGCGATGGTAGCCCAGCGAGAGCGCCGCGAGGAAGACCCCGATGATGGTCCCCCAGGTGTAGATGCTGCTCCCGAACTGGGGGGCGACGATACGTCCCGAGAGGATCTCCAGCCCCATGCTGGCCACCCCGGAGACGAACACCGCCACGCCCGGTTCGGTCACGGTCGGCAGGCGCCCGCGGAGCGTACTCATTCGTCCCGGATTGGAGGAGGGCCCGATTAAACGTTCCCCGCCCGCCGGCCGCGGACCCCAGCCGCCCTCTCCGGGTTCGGCGAAAGTCACTAACGGTCGCCACCCCTGGACAGTGTATGGCACGCGAACTCCCGAAACCGCCCGAGGCCGGCATCCTCAACGCGCTGCGGTTCGGGACACAGACGTTCCGCTTCCTGGAGGGGGTGCAATCGCGGTTCGAGGACATCGTCGCCGTCCCGGTCCCCGGGCGGGGCCCGCTCGTCATCGTCACCAACCCGTCGCTGGTCCACGAGGCGCTCTCGCGGCCCGAGGACTTCCCGCGCGTCCCGGCACAGGGGCCCTCGTCGATGATCGCCGAGCAGGGGCTCGTCCAGAGCGAGGGGGACCTCTGGCGCCAGCAGCGCGAGATCGTCGGCGACGCCTTCGCCGGACCGCAGGTCCGGGCGTACGCGAACACGGTGGGCGAGCGCGTCGAGGGGCTCGCGGGCGAGTGGCGCGAGGCACTCGAATCGGGGCCGACCGCTGCCGCGGATGGGGGGACAGCCACCTCCGCAGGCGCCGCACCCGACACCACCCGCACGCTCGACCGCAACCTCCACCGCGAGATGACCACGCTCACCGTCCGGGTGGCCAGCGAGATCCTGCTGGGCGAGGATATCGGCCGGTCGATGGCCGACCGGTTCCACTCCTGGATGAGCGTCGCGGGCGACGAGTTCGAGTTCGACGCGAGCGCGGCCGCGCCGGCGTGGTTCCCCACGCCGATCACCGCGGAGTTCGAGGGGGCCGCCGAGGGCGTCCTGCGGCTGGCCGAGTTGATGATCGAGCGGCGCCGCGAGGCGATGGCCCGCGGCGAGACCGATTCGATGGACATGCTGACGCTGCTGCTCGCCCGCGAGGACGACCCCGAGGTCGACTACCCCGAGAACCAGATCCGGGACGAGGTCGCGACCTTCCTCATCGCGGGCCACGAGACGACGGCGCTCTCGCTGACCTACACGACGACGCTGCTCTCGTGGCATCCCGAGGTACGCGAGAAGGTGCGCCAGGAGGCCCGCGACGTGCTGGGCGACGAGACGCCACGCCACGAGCACGTCGCCGACCTGGAGTACACGGGGCAGGTGTTCCAGGAGGCCCTGCGCCTCTACCCGGCAGCCTGGGCCGTCTTCCGCCGGACGACCGAGGCGGTCGAACTCGGTGACTACCGGGTCCCGGAGGGCTCGGGGGTCATCATGCCGCAGTGGTCCATCCACCGGGACGGGCGCTACTTCGACCGGCCCGGGGAGTTCGACCCGTCGCGCTGGGCGGGCCGCAACCCCCAGTCCGTCGAGGCGTACTTCCCGTTCTCGTCGGGGCCGCACGCCTGCATCGGTCGGCAGTTCTCGCTGACGGGCGCCCGCCTGGCGCTCGCGCGCCTCGCCCGGGAGTTCGACGTGGACGTGCCCCGCAACGCGCTGGACGACCTCCGGGCGACGCCTACGCTCCGCCCGCCGGAGGGGGTCCCGGCGACGGTCCGGTTCGCGGAGTAGCCTGCCGCTACCCGTAGACAGGTGCCGGTGGGTCCACCGCCTCCGCCGTGGTCACCGTCGAGACACTCGTCGCCCTCCTGGTCCTCGTCTTCCTGCTACCGGTTCTGCTGGTCGGCGCCGCCGCGGGGTACGTCGTCGCCCGCCTGTTCGGCCTGCCCTCGCAGCTCCGGGTCTACGGTAGCGCGCTCGGTGTCGGCCGGTGGACGGCCGCCCTCCCGACGACCGTGGCGCTGGCCGTCGTGTTCGGCGTCGAGTTCGCGGCCGGCATCCCGGGCGAGGGGGAGCCGGGGGCGACCCTCGCGAGCGGCGCGACGGCGGGCCTGTTCGTCGGCGCGTTCGCCCTCTCGGTGGGCCTCGGTAACCTGCTCCGGTACCTCCGGGTTCGGACCGTCACCGACGCCATGGACGCCACCGACGGCCGGGTGACGGTCTCCGGGACCGCCGAACCGGGGCCGGAGGGGACGGTCGAGGCCCCGCTCAGCGGGGAGCCCTGCCTGGCCTGGGCCGTCAGGGTGCGCGAACACCACGGCATCGGCCGGCGGGGCATCCGCGGGCTGGCTCGAACGGACCACGGTGGCGTCCCGTTCGAGGTCCGCGACGGGACCGGGAGCGTCCGGGTCGACCCGGAGAGCCTCGAACTCGGCGGCTGGTCCGTCCCGCCACGCTCGGGCGACCACCGCGTCGAGGCCCGCGATGGCCTCCCGGACTGCGTCGCGGCCTACCGGGACGACCTGGAGCTCGGTGACGGCGACCGGCGCGTCTACGAGGAACGCCGGCTGACCGCGACCTCGCCGGTCACGGCCACCGGCCGGGTCGGCACCGAGGACGGCGTCGCCACGGTCGGGGCACCCGGAGCCCTGTACGACGAGCGAGCCACTGCCATCCAGCAGTCCCGCAAGCGTCGCGTCCTCGTGGGGGCCGCCGGCGCGCTGGTGATGGCCGGCTCGACGGTGCTGCTGGCGGCCGTGGTCGGGCTCGTCTGAGCCGGCCACGCGCATCGGGCCGGCTACAGGCCGGAAACATATTCTTGGACAAAGATGCTTATAATCCAAGTAATTGGGATTTTCAACATTAGTAAACGGAATATATAATTTGTATTCGAGATTGAACCAGAGATTCCCGCAGCCACCCTGGGACTCTTCCGCGTCGGTCCCCGATGTGGGCGTACGATGACTTCGGCACTACTGGTCGTCACCGAACACGGCTACTGGGGAGAGGAGTGTACCACGCCGCTGACCGAACTGGACGAGGCGGGCGTCGACGTGACGGTCGCGACGCCCTCGGGCGCCGCGCCCGAGGTGGACCCGGTCTCCGTCGACCCCGACGAGGTCGGCGAGGAGACCGCCGAGCGCGTACTCGAGGTCCACGAGAACGACGAGCGGTTGAACGACCCCGAGCCCGTCGCCGAGCAGTCCGCCGACGACTACGATGCCGTCGTCCTCCCCGGCGGACACGGCACGGTCTGGGATGTGAACCAGGACCGGCACGCTCGCGCGCTGCTGCGGGACGCCGTCGAGGGCGAGGACGGCCTGGGGGTCGTCATCTGCCACGCGGTCGGCATCCTCGCACACACGCGGACCAGCGACGGCTCGTTCCTGGTCGACGGCCGGGACGTGACCGGCTTCCCCAACGCGTGGGAGGCGGACATCGTCGACGAGAACGACGTGATGCACGACGGTCGGAAGCTCCCGTACTGGGTCGAGGACGAGGTCGAGGCCGCGGGCGGGAACTGGGATGCCGAACTCGACGCGGAGACGAGCGTCACGGTCGACGGTGACCTGATTACGGTCCGGGGGCCGGAGTCCTCCGAGGCTGGCGCCCGGACGCTGCTGGAGGAGTTGCGCACCGCGCCCGCCGCAGACTGACGGACGCCCGGTCGGTCTACGCTGTTCCTTCTCGACGCGACCGGGCGGATGGCGTTCCCCCCGATGGCGGAACCGCTGCTGTACGCGTTCAGTATCATCAGTCTGACCTGGGGGCTCGTCTACGCCGGCTTCCGCCTCCGGCGATGAACAACGACCTGCCCGAGCGCCGGGCCGAGCAGGGACCGAGTCAGGCGGCGCTCGCCGAGGCGGTCGGCGTCACAGACCATCAACTCCATCGAGCGGGGCCGCTACGACCCGTCGCTGGAGCTGGCGTTCGCACTGGCCGACCACTTCGACTGCCGCATCGAGGACATCTTCGAGCCCGACGGCTGACACCACACGCTTCGGCCCTCCACCGGGACGCGGTTCCCCGACGTGGCGACACCCCTAAGCCCGCGACGGCCCTGCGTCCACGCATGAGTCAGGCGCTGGTCATCGTCGCCCACGGGTCGCATCTCAACCCCGAGTCCAGCACGCCCACCTACGAGCACGCCGACACCATCCGGCAGGTCGGCGCGTTCGACGAGGTCCGGGTCGGCTTCTGGAAGGAGGAGCCCCACGTCCGCGAGGTCCTCCGGACCGTCACGGCCGACGAGGTGTTCGTCGTCCCGCTGTTCATCAGCGAGGGCTACTTCACCGAGGAGGTCATCCCCCGCGAGCTGCGGCTGGAGGGCTGGGAGGAGGACGCCTGGGAGTCCGACGGCACGAGTGCGACCTCCGTCACGCTCACGGCCGCGGACACCGGCCAGCGGGTCCACTACTGTGGCCCGGCCGGCACCCACGAGGCGATGACCGACGTCATCGTCCGGCGGGCGGAGACGGTGACGGGCGACCCGGACGTGGGCGAGGGATTCGGCCTCGCGGTGGTCGGCCACGGCACGAAGCGCAACGAGAACTCGGCGAAGGCCATCCAGTACCACGCCGACCGCATCCGGGAGACGGGCCGCTTCGACGAGGTCCGCGACCTCTACATGGACGAGGACCCCGAGGTGGACGACGTCACCGAGTTCTTCGAGAGCGACGACGTGGTGGTCGTCCCGCTGTTCGTGGCCGATGGCTACCACACCCAGGAGGACATCCCCGAGGACATGGGCCTGTGCGAGGACTACCGCGACGGCTACGACGTGCCGACCGAGGTCGACGGCACCCGCATCTGGTACGCCGGCGCGGTCGGGACGGAGGCGCTGATGGCCGACGTCATCGTCGAGCGGGCCCGTGACGCCGGCGCCGACGTGGGCGACGCGGTCGAGCGGGTCCGCGAGCTGACACGGGTCGCGGGCGTGGACGCCGACTCCGAGGCCCCGCCGGCGGACGACTGACGGGCGGTCGCTGTCGCCCTCTCTCGAGCCGACCCGGCGACTATCGCTCCAGCGACGCCGCCAGCGCCTCGAGCCGGGCGATGCGCTCGGCGGTCGGCGGGTGCGTGGCCGGGAACACGTCGCGGGAGATGAGGTCGCGGTATCCCTCGAACCGGCTGCTGTCGACCGGAACGAGGAACAGCGCCTCCAGTCCGCCGTCGATGTCCCGGAGGTCGCGGTCGGGGGCCCGGGCGGCCCCGGCGTCGAGTCGCCCCAGGGCGCTCGCCAGCGCGGCCGGGTCGCCGGTCAGGGCGGCGGCGGCCCGGTCGGCGGCGAACTCCCGGTACTGCGAGAGGAGCCGGAACAGGACGAGGCTGCCGACCCAGAACACGGCCGCCACGCTGACGGTCACGACGGCGGCCACGACGAGCACCACCGCCACGACCACGAACCAGTGGACGCTCCGCTTGTCGACGTGGCGCACGTCGACCGAGCCCACCGTCGAGAGCAGGCCCGCGAGGAGGTAGTAGACGACCATCACGACGAGCACGGTCAGCGTCGGGAGGAAGTTCGCGAGGGTCATCACCGCCGCGTCGCGGTTCCGGACGTGCGCGAGTTCGTGCGCCAGCACGGCGTCCCGTTCCCGGGCGTCGAGGGTGTCGAGGAGGGCCGTCGTCACCACGACCGTCGCGTCGCCGGCCCGGCGGCCGACCGCGAAGGCGTTGGGGACCCGCGAGGTCGCCACCGCCACCCGCGGGACGGGGACGTTCCCCTGGATGGCCAGCCGCGTCACGGCGGCGTGCAGCTCCGGGTGGCTCTCGGCGTCGACCTGGCGCGCGCCGAGCGAGCGGAGGGCCAGTCGGGGCGCCAGCGCGTACTGCGCGAGGAACCCGAGCGCGACACAGACCAGCACGACCGGGAGCGGCGGCCGGGTCGGCAACCGG
The DNA here is from genome assembly GCF_029338515.1 of Haloglomus litoreum. Classification (GTDB taxonomy): domain Archaea; phylum Halobacteriota; class Halobacteria; order Halobacteriales; family Haloarculaceae; genus Haloglomus; species Haloglomus litoreum. The sequence continues at coordinate 2,367,851 of NZ_CP119988.1, forward strand.
ACCGTCACCCCGGCGACGGCCGACAGCGCCGGCGGGAGCGCGGTCCCGAGCCCCCAGACGAGCACGTGGACGAACGCCACGGGAAGCGCCAGGACGAACAGCAGCGCCAGGACGGTCCGTGCGACGAGGCCCCGGTCGGCCGCCCAGCGGTCGCCGTCGTCCCCTCGCCCGGCCGATACGCGCCCGACACCCACGTTCATATCAGCGATACGTCGGGTGGGGAGAAGAACTAGTACGGCTACCGGGGGCGGGGCGGCCACGGCCTCCGCGGCCGACTCGGCAAGGCTTCTTACCGGGCCGCCCGAACGACCGGACATGGACCCGAGGGGAACACCGACGGAGGTGGTGGCGTGAGCGCGTCCGGCGCCGCGAGCGACGAGCGCGTGACCGTGAGCGACGAGGCGGTCGCTGCGCTCGTCGTGGCAGCCGAGGAGGGCGTCGCGTTCGACGGTCTCCGGGCCGTTCGCGAGGGCGACGGGGACGCGCCCTACCGCTTCGAGACACCCGACGTGACGCGCGAGGACCTCACCGAGTCGGAGTTCCGCGACGCCTGCACCAACCACCCCGAGTACGTCGACAACTGGTGGTTCTTCGAGGGTGTCGACCGGTCGCCCGCGGACCGGGCGTTCCTGCGCTGGCTGGAGAGCGGCGCGGCCGAGGACTGGGAGGTGCCGACGCGCTACGACGCGCTCCGGGAGGGTATCGTCCGGTCGTGGGGGGAGGTCGCCGTGACGGCCATGCTGGGCGCTGGCGGGCGCCGCTACGAACTCCGCCACGAGGACGAGGTCGAGACCCCACTCCCGGAGCTGGAGCGCCACGAGGACCCCCGGACGGCCCGCGACCTCGTGAAGCACGACGACCGGGGGCGCTATCGCCCGCTCAAGACCGCGCCGACGCTCCCGACGGGCTGGGCGTTTGTCGGCCTCGACGGCCGGGACTGCACCCGTGCGCTCGACCTGATCTACCCCGCGACGGTCGCCAACTGGCACCTCGAACGCGAGGGCGACCTGGACGTGGACCACTGGCGCCCGACGATGGAACGCCAGACGGGCATCTACGGCGTCGTGGAAACCTGGGACCGCGGCGAGGGGCACGAGCACGTCGAGTGGGTCGCGGAGGCCTGCTGTGACGACTCGCAGTGTCTCAAGCGCCGCGAGTGGCAGTACGACGACGAGACCGAGCTCGATGCCGACGGCGGCGACGGGGTGTTCCCCTGCCGGGAGCCCTGCTCGCTGGTCGTCTCGGCCGCGCGCAGGTGGACCCGACTGGAGGGCGAAGCGTCCCGGACCTACGAGTTCGACCTCACGCCGAGCGAGAAGGAACAGGTCGAGGCCATCATCGAGGCCGTCGCGGACGGCCGGGTCGACGAGATCCGCGAGGCCGACACCTCCGAGGGGGCCAACCGCTACCGGACGCGGTTCCTCCGCGCGAAACGGTTCGACGACGAGGGGAACCTCTGCGGCGTGCCGACCGACCCGGACGGGGACCAGGCGGCCGACGGTGAGCACTGACCGGCGCCGGTCGTCACCTCGCCCTCCCCGGGCGGCGAGTCACGAGAGCAGCAGGTAGCCCGCCGCCAGCACCGCGGCCACGACCGCCAGCCCGCCCAGCGAGAGGTCGGGGGCGCCGGCCGGGAGGACCGCCGCCACGGCCAGGCCGACCGCGACCAGCCCCAGCACCACCGCCGGAAGGAGCCGGAGGGTTCTGCTCCGTGCCAGCGGCGAGGGGCCGCCGGCCGCGCCCGGCGGATTCCTGTCTCCGCCCGGCGTGGTCGTGACCGCCCCGCCGCCGGAGCCACCGCGCGGCTCGGCGAGGTCCGGGTCGACGGCGACGGGCTCGTGGCTGCTGAGGTCGACCGTCAGGTCGACGAACCGGGTCTCCTGCCCGTAGGCGATGGCCACCTTCAGTCTCCCGGGGATCGGGGCGTAGTCGCCGTCGCTCGGCTCGACGATGTCGACCCTGACACGACGGGTGCTCTCGCTCGGAACGTGATGGTTGGCGTTCGAGAGCCGCGCAACGCCCGAGAGCGCGTCGTCGAGGTGGAGGTGGACGTGCGTGGCCATGCCGTGGTTCCGCAGGTCCACGACGAACGACCGGTCGACCGTCACCGACTCCGGGACCGCCAGTGATCGGGCGCCGTCCCGGTTGATGTCGACAACGAGCCGGTCCGTCGCGTCAGTCACGGGGAGTGAGACACCCCGCCACGAGGAAAAGCTGTCGACGGTTCAGGTCCTCAGGCGGCCGCCTCGTCCCGCATGTCCGGCGGCAGCAGGTTCGGGATGCCGTCCTCGATGGGGTACTCCTCGCCACACTCGGTACAGACGAGTCGGCCCTCGAGAATCTCGTCGTCCTCGTCGCGCCGGATGACCTCCAGCTCGAGGTCGTGCTTGTCCAGGGGACAGCAGATGATGTCCATCAGGTCCTCCTTCATGTGCCGGCCTTCGAGCGACCGTGGCAAAAGGGTGCCGTTCGCGGGCATCAACTGGTCGCGTTGCGGGCCGACGGGTACCACGTCGGCGCGGTGGGCGCCTCGCCCGGGTCAGGGTCGACCAGGAAGTACCGGTCGATGTAGGCCACGCTCCCCGGGGAGCCGTCGACGCGCGAGGAGTAGGCCACCCGGAGTTCGCGCATCAGTCCTCGCCGGGAGACCGTCGCGCGGACGGAGACGGCCTGGTTGGGCCGCCAGTCGTCGGCGACACCGGGCGCCACGCTCGTCGTGCCCGAGAGTTCAACGGTCCCTGGCCGGGGCCCCGCCGTGACGTTCCGTGTCGCGAGGTCCAGCAACCGTGCCGGCCCCCGTGCCCGGTGACGTGGCGGCGGGACGACCGTCACGCGCCGGGTCACGATCCGTCCATCCTCCGTCTCCGAGCGGGCGATGATCGGTCCCGACTCGGGCGCCCACCAGACCGTCCGTGCCACCGTCTCCGTCCCGTCGCGGTCCCAGTCACGCCGGACCTCCGCCACCGTCAGGACCCCGTCCGGGCCCGCTCGCCGGAGTCGCTGGTAGCGGTAGACCGGCGGCCCCCGCGCCGGGCGGACCTCCAGCGTGACCAGCCGCCCGTAGCGGTTGGCCGCGAGGACACTCCGGTGGGCCTGACCCAGCGCGCCGTGGTCCACGACGCCGCCGGCCGTGATGCCGGGGGCGAGCGTCGACGGCGTCGACGACAGCGTCGGGACCGGCGCCGGCGAGTACGTCGGCGTCTCCGTCCCCGGCCCGGCCGCGGCTCCCGGGAGTCCGACCTGGCAGCCGGCGGTGACGACCAGTAACACGACGGCCAGGGTGGTGTGTCGCACGTTCTCACACTCTCGTCCGGGCACCTATCAGCGTTCCCCCACCGCCGTGGCCCCGGACACGCAATGGCCTTAACACCGGGCGCCGCAATGGAGGGTCGTGATTCGGAACCTCGCGCAAGGCCAGCGGAGTTTCACCAGCAACACGTTCCTGGTGGCTGGCGCGGACGTGATGAGCGACGGGGCCGACCCGGAGGCCACACCACTCGACCCCGACGAGGGCCGGACCGTCGTCGTCGATACGGGCAACGAGTTCGACATCGTGCCCGTCATCGAGCGCTACGTCGAGGACATCGATGCGGTCGTCCTGACCCACACCCACCCGGACCACGTGGGCAACACCGCCGAGGTGGTCGACGCGTTCGACGTCGACGTCTGGGGGTTCGACCCCGACCATTCCCTCGTCGACCACCGCATCGCCGACGGCGACACGGTCGAACTCGGGGCACATCAGTACGACGCCATCCACACGCCGGGCCACAAGGAGGACCATCTCTGCTTCCACGCGCCCGACGCGGGCGTGCTGTTCGCGGGCGACCTCGTGTTCGCAGGCGGGAGCTTCGGCCGGACCGACCTCCCCGAGGGGAACCGGGAGGTCCTCATCGACAGCATCGACCGCGTCCTGGAGGCCGTCGGGCCGGACCTGCGCGAGATGCACACGGGTCACGGCCCGAGCGTGACCGACTCGCCGTACGAGGACATCGACCTGTCGGCGCGGGCCGCACGGACGATGTGAGATACGGCCCCCTTCTCGCCGAAGCCGGCCGCCCCCTCAGCCGACCCAGATGGCGTAGTTCAGCACCGCAGCGAACGTCACCCACGCGAGGTAGGGGATCAGCAACAGGGCGGCACGGCGGTCCACACGGTCGAAGGCGGCGATGGTCCCGACGATGGCGACCCAGAGGAGCGCGATGATCGCGAGGCCGAGCCCCGGGCGCTGGAGGCCGAAGAACGCCGGCGTCCACGCCAGGTTGAGCACGAACTGGACGGCGAACGCCCCCAGGGCGAGACGGGTGGCCCGGGCGTCGGCGTCGGCGCGCCAGACGAGGTAGAGCGCGACACCCAGCAGCGTGAACAGCAGCGTCCACACCACCGGGAACGCGACGGTCGGCGGGAAGAACCAGGGCCGCTCGAACCAGGTGGTGTCGGCACCGAACAGCAGCGACGGTGACGCGCCGAGCGCGTTCACGGCCAGCACCAGCGCGAGGGCCACCACTGCCTCCCGACCCGGCCGCTCGACATCCGTGTAGCTCATCGGGCGTGGTAGGGGCGCTGCGATGGTAGCTCTTTCCCGGCCGAGCGGGCCGAGGGAGTGGGCCCCCGGCTACGCCCGGGGTCCGGCCGTTCAGTTCTCGGACCCGCCGCCCTCGTCGAGCGGGATGAGTGTGATCGGACGGGTCACCCGCTGGAGGAGCGAGTGGGCGACGCTCCCGAAGATGACCCGTTCGGTCCGCGAGTGGCGCCGGAGCGCGATGACGACGCGGTCGGCGTCGACCTTCTCGGCGTAGTCGGAGATCTCCTGCGACGGTGGCGTGCCACGGTTCAGCTGGTGGACCTCGACCGTCGCGCGGTCGCCGAATCGCTCCTCGAACACGGCGAGCGCGGCCTCACCCCGATGGAGTCGGTCCACGTCGTCGGTCATCTGGACGTTGACCACGACGAGGCGGTCGTCAGGGCCGATCTCGTCGTCGATCTCGTCGCAGATGGCGTTGCTGGCAGACTCCGCATCCGTGCCGATGAGGTAGGTCGCCATGTCCCGTGGCTCACGGAGCGCGAGCATAAATCGTCCCCCGAACTGTTCGCCGTGGTCGGTGGGGGCGTCTCGGGTGCGCTCAGTCCACGGCCGTCGCGAGCAGCGCCTGGTAGGCCGGTGCGTAGGCGTCCGCGACGGTTTCGGGGGCGTCGCGCTCGTCGCTCGTGAGCGCCGGGAGCTCCACCCGTGCGCGTGGCTCCAGCAGGTCGACGACGTTGCCGACCCGCTCCTCCAGCCGACCCTCGTGGGCGCTCCCCGATGCCACGTCACAGGCGTTCGCGTACCGCTCGCCGTCGTAGATCCGGACACGGCGTGGTTCCACGACCGCCACGGCGTCGGGCTCGAACCCGTCCAGCGGGCGTGCGATGTCGGCGTACGATTCCACAACCGCACGGTCGGCTGCCGCGACGGCCTCCCCGATGGCCTCCATCGCGGGCCGGTGGCAGTCGGCCATCGCCGCGTTCGCCTCGTCGAGGTCCGCCACCCGGCGCGCGTCCGAGAGCGGGAGTCGCTCCGCGAGCCCCGACGGCAGATCGGCGGTCGCGTTGACGACGAACGCCGGGTCCTCGTCGGGCCCGGTCCCGCCGACGCGGTCCACGAGGAACTCGCGGTCGTCCTGTCCGAGCAGGCCCTTCCCCGCGCCGGGCGCGGGCGTCCAGAGCCGGTGGACCGGGTTGATGGCCTCGGGCCGGTGGTCGCCCGGCGCGGCCGATGCGAGGCGCTTCGCGTCCTTGCCGTAGAGGCGGCCGTCCTCGACGGCGCGCCGGTAGTCGTCGTGGTCGAACCAGTAGTCGTTGCCGGCGCGGGGCTTGTAGCCGGTCGCGCCGGTCTCGGCGAGCAACCCCACCGAGAAGGTCGTCTTGCCGGCGTCCACGCGGTCGCTACCGGCGACGAGCAGTTGCATGACCGTCGCTGGGGGGTCGTGGTCCAAAGCCGCCACGGTCCGCGCGCGTCTCCCCGACACCGGGGCCGGCACACACTGTAGCGGGATACCGAGGGCGAAACCGCCTGAAGCCGGACACCGGGGGCGACACCTCCCGGAAGCGGGCCGCCGGGGCCCACACCGCCGGGAAGTGGTGGCCTCCACTTCCGCCGGGCTCTCGGGGGCTTCTTGTGGCTCGCCCGCGCAGGCGCGGCCATGACCCTGGACCCGGTCCACTTCAAAGCGATCACCCGACTGGCGGGCCGGGTGTCCCGCGAGGACGCCGAGCGCGACCATCGGGACTTCGCCGAGACCGTCTGGCAGCAGTACCTCGACCCGCTGTACGACGACGGCGAGGTCGTCCTCGAACCGGTGGGCGAGCACCGGCGCCGGCGCGTCCACGCCGAGGACATCGCGCTCGCCGACGACCCGTTCCCGACCCGGCACGGCCTCGACTCGGGCACCATCAACCCGACCACGTTCAAGAACGGCCTCGTCGTCGACGTCGCGCAGGCGGCGATGAGCGCGGTCCCCTCGGACGTGGACCTCCACCGCGGCCGGACGATGGTGACGGCGGTCCACACCAACGACGCGACCACGACCTTCGAGGAGGACTGGCGGATGGACGACGAGGGGTACGTCCGCGGCCGGGTGCTGCACGTCCCCCGCGTCGACCGGACGGTGACGCCCGTGGTCCACGAGCTCGCGCTCTACCTCGCTGAGATCACCCACGCGAACAGCAACCGCGAGATCGTCGACGACCTGCTCGTCCTCGACGGGCCGGTCTACCCGAAGGGGCTCCTGACGTGGGCCGACCGCGACCCCGAACTGCAGGAACTGCTCGCCGCCGAGGAGCAGCCCCAGGAGATCATCGGCCGGTACGTGAAGATGGTCGAGCACTTCGCCGACCGCGGGGTCCCCATCATCGGCTTCGTGAAGACGCCCGTCTCCCGGCAGGTCACCCGGACCATCCGGGAGAAGGAGGGGTCGGCGCCGTGGGTCAACGACGCGGCGTTCTTCTCGCAGGTCCTCTCCCCCGACCCCTACGGTACCGGGGCGAACGACCGCGACACCTCGTCGCTGACGTTCACCAACTGGTTCGTCTCCCGGGGCGGCACCGACGGAGCCCTCTCGCGGCCATCGGTCCCGTACGACATCGAGCGCGAGCGCGACCCCGCGGACTACGAGGTGACGTTCTGCATGCTGTACGACCCGCGCACGGACACCGTCTACCGCGTGGAGTCGCCCGCCGTGTTCACCCGGGACGAGGAGCTACGCGAGCGCCTGACCCGGCACGTCCTCACGTCGGTCGCGACCGAGCGCGGGCCACCGCTCGCGGTGCGGAAGGCCGACCAGCTCGCCCGCATCTCCCGGCGCGAGACGGTCGCGCTGCGCGAGGCGCTGGAGCGGGCCTTCGACTCGGAACTGGACACGAACTACGGCGACGAGCGGGCGGCGAAGTGGGGACTGGAGGGGTAGCTGGCCGGGCGGCGGCCGGGCGACCGGTCCCACACCGGCGACCCGGTCAGTTCTCCGGCGGGTCGGCGCTCTGGATGACCTCGACCTCGACGCTGTCACCGACAACCCCGAGCCGAGCGAACTGGGTCCGCACGTGCTCCGCCGCCGCCTCGATGGCGGCCTCTCGGTCCTCGAACCCGCGCGGCATCGGTGACTCGAAGGCGACACGGAGTTCGCGGTCGCCGACCCGCTGGACCTGGCCGCCGCTCTCGACCGTGTAGAACTCGTCGCACACCCAGACGTACGGCGAGCCGTCGTCCGGCGCGCCCCTGAACGAGGGCGCTTCCTCACCCGGTTCGTACAGGGTGCCGGTCAGGGTGGTCCCCCCGGCGCTCCCCTCGATGAGTAACACGCACAGAACTAGCACACCATCCGATATAACGCCCACGATGGGTGCAGATTACGGCCGAATCATGGAGAAAATCCGGAAATTTCCGGAATATCTCGCTCCGCAGGAGTGAACTGTCGAGGTTCGCGGATTATCCCGCGTTCACTTGTGCGCGTCCATGAGGTCGTAGCTGCGCTCCCACTCGTAGTCGTCGTCGTGGTAGCGCTCCGCCAGGGAGTCCTCGGGCACGTCGCCGTGGGCGCGCTTCTCCTCCTGGTAGGAGGGCCGGTCGGGGTCGTGGTAGAACCGGCCGGTGAGCACCTCGCCCTCGTGGAGGGCGTCCTCGACGTCGTGCATCATCTCGCTGGCCTCGCGGCGGTCGTGGTAATCGAACTCGTAGTCGTCGGACTGCTGGACGTCGATGTACGGGACGTACTGCTTGGCGTCCTTGTTCCAGGTCGGGCACTGGGTGAGGAAGTCGACGTGCGCGAATCCGTCGTGCTGGATTGCCTCCTTGATGATCTCCTGGGCCTGGTTCGGGTTCACGGCCGCGGTCCGAGCGACGTAGGAGGCCCCACCGACGAGCGAGAGCGAGAGCGGGCGGATGGGCGCCTTCGCCGAGCCGTGGGGCTGGGTCTTCGACTTGTGCCCCATCGGCGAGGTGGGCGAGGTCTGCCCCTTCGTCAGCCCGAAGATCTCGTTGTTGAACACGATGTAGGTCATGTCGTGGTTCTCGCGGGCGGTGTGGACGAAGTGGTTCCCGCCGATGCCGTAGCCGTCGCCGTCGCCACCCGCGGCGACGACCTCCAGTCCGGGATTCGCGAGTTTCGCGGCCCGCGCGACCGGCAGCGACCGGCCGTGGATGGAGTGGAAGCCGTAGCTCTCGAAGTACGAGGAGAGCTTCCCGGAGCAGCCGATGCCCGTGACGAGCAGCACCTCCTCGGGGGTGTAGCCGAGGTCACCCATGGCACCCTTCAGTGCCTTCAGGACGCCGAAGTCGCCACAGCCGGGGCACCAGGTGGCCTGCGGTTCGATACCGGGAGTGAACGCCTCCCGGTCGGTCGGTTCCCGTTCCGCGTCGTCGTCGTGCTGGTGGAGTGGTGTGAAGCTCATCTCAGTCGCTCCCCGCGGGGACGTAGCGCGTGGCGGCGGTCGCGGGGTCACCGCTGCCCAGGCCCTCGACGGCCTCCACGATCTCGTGGGGCTCGAAGGGCTCGCCGTTGTACTTGAGCAGGCTGTGCAGGATGTCGCCGTGTGTGCCGAGCTCGCGCTGGACGAGGCCGCGGAACTGCCCAGAGGCGTTCATCTCGACGACCAGGCAGGTCTCCACGCTGTCGAGGAACTCCCCGACGTCGGCCTCGGGGAACGGCATCAGGTCCGAGACCGACAGTGAGGCCACACTGTGCCCGTCCTCGACGAGCCGGTCGACGGCCTCGTGGACGGTCCCCTGGTTGGAGCCGTAGGTCATCACGCCGACGGTCGCGTCGGCCGCGCCGTGGCGGACCTGGTTGCTCTCGCGCTCGTCGAGGCGCTCGCGGATGGCCGCCAGCTTCCGCATCCGGCGGTCCATCTGTGCGACCCGGTTGTCGGGGTCCTCCGAGATGTGGCCCGTCGGGTGGTGTTCGTTCCCCGACGCGAGGTAGCGGCCGTCGGCCTGCCCCGGGATGGAGCGGGGCGAGACGCCCTCGGGGGCGCCCTGCGGGTCGTGCTGGAACCGCTCGAACGTCCCGGTGGCGTAGTGGGCCGCCTCGGCGAGTTCCTCTTCGGTGAGCGTCGCGCCCAGGTCCGGGTTCGGCTCCCGGTCGAAGAAGTCGGCGTCGACGTTCCGCAGCTCGCCCGAGAGCTTCTGGTCGTAGACGACGACGGCGGGCAGGTGGAAGTCGTAGGCCAGTTCGAACGCCTGCCGGGTCTGCTCGTAGGCCTCGCGCTGGTTCCCCGGCGCGAAGACCACCCGGCAGGAGTCGCCCTGGCTCGTGTAGAGGACGTGTTCGAGGTCGCCCTGCTCGGTCTTCGTCGGCATCCCCGTCGAGGGGCCCGCCCGTGTGGCCTCCACGAGGACCAGCGGTGTCTCCGTCATCTCCGCGAGGCCGAGCGGCTCGGACATGAGGGCGAACCCGCCGCCCGAGGAGCCCGAGAGTGCCTTGACGCCGGCGTGGCTCGCGCCGAGCGCGAGGGCAGCCGCCGCGATCTCGTCCTCGACCTGCTCGGCGATGCCGCCCATGTCGGGGAGGTGCTGGCTGAGCAGCGTGAACACCTCCGTCCACGGCGTCATCGGGTAGCCGGCGACGAACCGGCAGCCCTCGTCGATGGCGCCGTAGGCGATGCCGTTGGAGCCGGAGACGAGCGCCTGCTCGCTGTCGTGCTCGCCCTGGGGCATCCGCAGGTCGTGCGTGTGGTCCAGCTGGTTGGCCTGCTCGGCGGCGTACTCGAGGATCTCCAGGTTCGCCTCCAGCACGTCGCCGCTCATCCGGTCCTCCATCAGTTTCTCGATGGGTTCGAGCGGGTAGTCCAGCAGCGCACACGTGACGCCGACGCCGGCGGTGTTGCGCATCACCTCGCGTCCCTGGTCGCGAGCCATGCCCCGGAGATCCATCGGGTAGACGTGCCAGTTGTGCTCCTCGGCCCGGGCCTCGAAGTCCTCGATCTCGCTCGCGTCCAGCAGGCCCTCGTCGTAGACGACCACCCCACCGTCCCGGAGGTCGTCGAGGTTCTCGGCGAGGGGCTTTGCCTGCTCGTTGCCGTAGTAGGCGTGCTCCTTCGTGTTGCGGGCGAACGAGTCGCCCAGCGCGAGGAGGAAGTTGAAGCCATCACCACGGGCCCGTACCGGCTGGTCGTCGGCCCGGACCTCGACGTACGTGTGGCCACCGCGGATCCGCGAGGGATAGTGACGGTGCGTGAACACGTGAAGGCCGGACCGCATCAGTGCTTTCGCGAAGTTCTGGCTGGTCGAGTCGATTCCGTCACCGGAACCACCCGCGATGCGCCAGACGATTTCTCCTGTCATAGTACCATGCGCCCTGGGGCGCCTTGTGGCGATATTTACGGGGCGGTGGCAAAAGCGTTTGTGCCGTGGTAGCACACGAAAGTTCGTGAGAGTCGATAAACGTTCATGAGAGAGCGTGAGAGTCCGTGAACATCGTTCGGCACTGGGGACGCACCGCTGTGAGATGCGGTCACAATGTGGCGCCACTGCGGCCGGCGTGCCGACGGTCCACTCTAGGTGATTTGGGAGAAGTTTTAAAACCGAAACTGTCGTCCCCCCGATTGAGAGTAATGTCCCTCACCGAACTGATATCCGGTGTGGAGGACCACGAGAAGCGCCTCACGGTCTTCAACACCGACGACGAGACCGTCGAGGCCGTCCGGGAGCAGTTCCGCGACCGGAACCTCTCGGTCGTCGGGGATCGCTCCGAGAGCGGCCGGCCGGGGTCGTTCGTCGTGCTCTCGAGCATGCGGGACGGGGTGGACGAGTTCGTGACCGCTACCAGCGTCGACGAGGTGCTCACGGCACCGCGGCGCGAGGCGTCGGACGTCGAGGGCGACGTCCACCACCCCATCCTGGACCACCTCGATGAGACGATGTTCACCTCGTACGACACCCGGCAGATGGTCGCTGCCTCCCGGGAGATCGAGGACCGCGCCTGGCGGCTCGGCGAAGGGTCGCTCCACGCGGGCTTCCAGCAGCTCTCCATCCTCGCGGACCAGATGGACGTCTACACCCGGCTGGCCTCCCGCGAGGGGCTCGACGTCCACGCCTACGCCTGCCCTGACGCCGAGGTGCCCACCCACGATACGGACCTGACCATCCACGTCGAGCGCTCCGAGGAGATCGCCGACTCCTGGTTCGTCGTCTACGACGGCAACGGCGCCGACGTCAACAAGTGTGCCCTGCTCGCCGAGGAGCGCGAGGACCGGGCGTTCTACGGCTTCTGGACCTACGACCCCGACACGGTCGACTGGATCGTCGAGTACCTCGAGGGAGCCTACGGGCTCATCGAGCAGTGACCGGCGGCGAGCACCCGGTCTCAAATCCGATTCGAGTTGTCACGATTCCGCATCCTCCCCCCGAGGTTCCGGCCGGCCAGCGGGATTTTGAATACTTATCAACCATTCAGTAGTTTACTGGACGTTATATACCCGCCGTGTGTCCTGGCATCCAATGAGTTCCGGTCCCGATTCCTCCCGCTTCGCGCGCGCATCCCGTGTCCTACTCGTCCTCGCTCTCGTCTCCTCGACAGTCGCCGCGGCCGCCGTTCCGGCGGCGGCCTACGTCGAGGGGAAACCCGATATCTCCGTCACGCTCTCCGACGGCACCGTCCAGCCCGGCGCCGAATCCACGCTGGAACTGACGCTCGTCAACAGCGGGAAGGTGGAGGTGGGCGCAAGCGGCCAGGCGCTCGCCGGCAAGGAGCAGGTCGTCACCACCGCTCGCGGGACGGTGGTCCGTGTCGAGCCGGCCCGCAACAGGAACCCCATCGAGGTCAAGACCGGGGAGGTGGCCGTCGGCTCCGTCCCCGAGGGCGCCCGTCCGGTCCCGATCCAGGTCTCGGTCCCCGAGAACGCCGAGCCCGGCACCTACGAACTGGATGTCGAGGTCGAGTACGAGCACTACGACTTCATCCCGGGCGGGAACGTCAACAAGTACGGTGAGGAGCAGCGGACGAAGGAGTTCACCGTCGAGGTGACGGTCGAGGAGACCGCCCGGTTCGAGGTCGTCGACACGACCACGAACGTCCCGGTCGGCGGGAGCGGCGCGGTGAACGTCACCGTCGCGAACGTCGGCAACGAGGCGGCGTCCGACGCGTCGCTGTCGTTGCAGTCGACGAACGCGGCCCTGACCTTCGGCGGCACGCCGACCGCCGAGTCCTACGTCGGCGAGTGGGCTCCCGGCGAGCGCCGGAGCGTCACCGTCGGCGCCGACGTGGCCTCCACTGCGACGACCCGCTCGCTAGCCATCGCGACGACCGTCAGCTACGAGGACGTCGACGGTGACGCCCAGCAGGCGTCGCTCTCGACCGGCGTGGTGCCACGGTCGGAACAGCGGTTCACCCTCGCGAGTGCCGAGACGAGCGCCGCCATCGGCGACCAGGGGCGCCTGACCGTCGCGCTCACGAACACCGGCGACCGGACGCTCGACGACGCGACGGTCCGACTCGAGTCCAGCAACGCCGCGCTCACCTTCGGCGGGTCGCCGACGGCGCGGACGTTCGTCGGCGAGTGGGCACCCAACGAGACCCGCGAGTTCCAGGTGGAGGCCGGCTTCGCCCCCTCCGCCGAGGAGCGTAGCTACGCCCTCGACGCGACGGTCTCGTACACCAACCCCTCGGGTCGCACGGAGCGAACCGACCCGGTGACCGTCGGCGTCAGGCCGGCCCCCGAGCAGTCGTTCGACCTCGGCGGGCACGAGACCGCACTCCGGGTCGGCGAGGAGGGGGAGCTGACCGGACGCATCGTCAACGAGGGGCCGGGTGAGGTGGAGAACGCGGTCCTGGTGCTGGAGCCGCCCGCGAACGTCGTGACCGCCGAGCGCGAGTACGCCATCGGTGACCTCGGCCCACGCAGTAGCGCCGAGTTCCGGTACGACGTGGAGGTCTCCTCGGAGGCCCGCGAGGGGCCCCGCCAGTTCACCTACCGGCTGCGCTACGAGGACGACGGCGGTGACACGGTCACCTCCGACCCGCTGTACGCGCGTGGGAGCGTGGCCCAGCAGCGCGATACGTTCTCCGTGGACACGAACGCCTCGCTGGCCGCCGGCTCCAGCGAGACCATCGAGGTCCAGGTCACCAACGAGGGTGACGAACCCCTGACCGCCGTCAGCGCGAAGCTGTTCGCCGACGCACCCATCGGCGCGAGCAACGACGAGGCGTTCGTCGAGGAGCTGGGACCGGGCGCCACCGAGACCCTGACCTTCCGCATCAGCGCGGCCGGCAGCGCCATCCCGAAGCCGTATCCCGTCTCGCTGGACTTCCAGTACGACGAGCCCGACGGTGACACGAAGATCTCCGACAGTTACCAGGTCGCTATCGACGTGACCGAGCGCCAGGGCGGCGGCCTGCTGTCGACGTTCGTGGTCCCCGGCGGGCTCGGCGGCGCGGGCCTGGGACTCGGCGTCGTGCTCTCGCTGGGTGGGCTGGCCGCGGTCGGCCTGGGCCTGGTCGGGCGACGGGAATGAGCGGTCCTGTCGACTACCAGCGGTTCGTCGACGCGGCGGACGACCAGATCGTCAACCATCCCCGGCGCGTCGTCGGCGCGTTCCTCGTGCTGACGCTCGTGTTCGGCGCCGGCCTCGGCGCCGTCTCCACGGACGCCGGGACCGCGGGGTTCACGCAGGACGTGCCCGCGCAGGTGGCGTTCGAGGAGGTACAGAACGAGTTCGAAACGAGCGCGTTCGCGACCGATACCGGGAGCACCCAGCTCATCCAGCGCGGCGAGAACGTGCTCTCGAAGAAGGGACTGGTGCGGATGCTGGAGGTGCAGAACCGGGTCGAGGACCACGACGAACTGCGGGTCACGTCGACGGCGTCGGCCGCGACCATCGTCGCGACCACGCTGGACCCGGAGGCCCGGACGACCGAACAGCAGATCCGCGCGGTCGAGCGGGCCACGCCCCGCGAGATCGACCGCGCGGTCCAGACGGCGGCCGACCGGAACCCACGGTTCGTGGGGCTCCTCTCGAACGACTTCAACCGTGGCTCGGCGGCGGCCGGCGCGACCATCGGCGTCGTCACCCACGAGGTACCCGCCGGACTCTCGGCATCGGCGGGGCAGGGCGGAACCAGCCCGCTGACGCCGCTCCAGCTCCGGACGGATTACGTCGTCGACAGCGTCGGCGGCGACATCATCGTCTTCGGCTCGGGGATCATCTCCGCGGAGTTCAGCAACGTCATCTTCGACTCGCTGATCATCGTCGTCCCGGCGGCGGTCCTGTTCATCCTCCTGTTCCTCATCATCTCCTACCGGGACCTCGCAGACCTCATGCTGGGGATGGTGGCGCTGGCGATGGCACTGATCTGGACGTTCGGGTTCATGGGGCTCGCGGGTATCCCGTTCAACCAGATCCTCATCACCATCCCGCCGCTGTTGCTGGCGGTGGGCATCGACTTCGGGATACACGCGGTGAACCGCTATCGGGAGGAGCGGGTCACGGGACTGGATATCGGCCCGGCGATGCGCGTGACGACCGACCAGCTGCTCGTGGCGTTCTTCATCGTCACGGGCACGACGGTCATCGGGTTCTCCGCGAACCTCACCTCCGCGCTGCCACCCATCCGGGACTTCGGCATCGTCGCCGCCGTCGGCATCGTGTTCACCTTCCTCATCTTCGGGGTGTTCCTGCCGGCGGCGAAGGTGCTGCTCGACCGCTCCCGGCAGAAGTACCCCATCCCCACCTTCTCGACGACGCCGCTCGGCGCGGAGGGCTCGCGGCTCGGCCGGGCGCTCTCGGGCGGGGTCTTCATCGCGAAGCGGACGCCGGCCGTCTTCCTCGTCGTCGCGCTGGTCGCGTCGGGCGGGATGGCCTACCACGCGACAGGCGTGGACACGACGTTCTCGAACGAGGACTTCCTGCCGCCGGAGGAGAACCCGGACTACCTGATGGCGCTCCCGGAGCCGTTCAAGCCATCGGAGTACAGCGTGACGGCGCTGACCAACTTCCTCTCCGAGAAGTTCGAGTCCAGCCAGTCGGATACGGTCACGGTGTACGTGGAGGGGCCGTTGCAACAGGACCAGGCGCTGGAGGTGCTGTATCGGGCGGGTGACGACCCGCCGGACGCGCTCGTCCAGCAGAACGGGCGAGCGGACGCCACCTCCGTCGTCAGCGTCATCGACGATTACGCCGCCCGGGACGAGGAGTTCCGCGAGCTGGTCGCCCGCAACGACCGCAACGGCAACGGCGTCCCCGACGACGACCTGCCGGCCGTGTACGACGCGCTCCTGGCCGAGGACTCGCCCGTCCGTGGACAGGCGCTGCGCTACATCACCGAGGACCGGCGCTCGACCCGGCTCGTCTACAGCGTGAAGGCCGACGCCACGCAGGGCGAGATCACCGAGGACGCACGGAGCGTCGCGGCCGACATGGAGCGGCCACGGACGTCGCTCGTCGCCATCGCGACCGGGTCGACCGTCGTCTTCGAGGCCATCTCGGGGCTGATCCTCGACTCCGCGGTCACGTCGCTGATCATCGCGCTGACAGGGACGGCCGTCTTCCTCCTGTTCGTCTACTGGGTACTGGAAGGCAAACCCTCGATGGGGGTCGCCAATCTCATCCCCATCGTGGTGACGGTCTCGTTCGTCGCGGGGTCGATGCGCGTGTTCGGTATCTCGTTCAACGCCTTCACCGCCACGATACTGGCCATCACCATCGGCCTGGGCATCGACTACTCCGTCCACGTCACCCACCGGTTCGCCGACGAGTACCGGGAACGCGAGCTGTACGAGGCCCTGGACCGGACCGTCCGGGGGACCGGCGGCGCGCTCGCGGGCTCGATGCTGACGACGGTGTTCGGCATCGGCGTGCTCGTCCTGTCCGTCTTCCCCGCCATCGGCCAGTTCGGCATCCTCACCGGCCTGAGCGTCATCTACGCCTTCGTCTCCTCGCTGCTGGTCCTCCCCTCCGCGCTGGTCGTCTGGGCCCGCCTCTTCGGCGGCGGCGGCGGCCTCGCGAGCGACGAGCCGTCGACCGGACCCACGCCGGAGGACGTGTCGGCCACGGGGGGCGACGTGTCCGCGGGCGAGGCGGGCTAGCGCCAGCGGGCCGAAACCGGCGGTAGCAACCCCGGAACAGACGTTTTGATGTTGTTGTCAGAATCGCTTAAGGGACGGATGTGTACCATCCGGGTACGCGAACCCGTCCCATGTCCCACCCATCGACATCCAGCGAGACCGTCCCGCGCCCCGCGCCGGAGCGACTGGCGAGGGTCTCCGGGAGCAACGTCGCCGTGGTGGGGGAGCCGATGGTCGGCAAGAGCGGCGCTGCCCTCGATACCCTCCGGGCGGCCGTCGATGACGGTCGCGAGGCTCTCCTGATCTCGGCAGCCCGCGGCCCGGGCCGACTCCCCCTCCCCGAGGGCGTGACCGTCGTGGACTGCACGCCCGGCCCGCCATCCGACGACGCGGTCTCGGTGAACTCGCCGGGCGACCTGACCGGCATCGGGATGCCCGTGTCCCGCTTCCTGAACGACGCCGACCGACCGGTGGTCACGGTGGATTCACTGACCTCGCTGCTGCTCTACTCGGAGACCCGGTCGGTCTTCCGCTTCCTCTCGGTGCTCTCCACACAGGTCGCCCGAGCCGGTGGGCTCGGACTCTACCTCGTCGACGAGGGCGCCCACGACGAGCGGACCTCCCGGACGTTCGCGCAGCTGTTCGACGGACAGGTCCGACTCCGGGACGGGCTGGGTGGGCCCGAGGCCCGGGGGAAGGGCGTGGACGCACTGCCGGCGGAGTGGATCCCCGCCCGTCGCTGAGACGCCCGGTCGAGGCCGGCGGCGCCGACCGCTCGGTCAGTGCCAGCGCTCGCGCAGCGCGGTCGCCTGCTCCGGGTCGTGCCCGAGCAGGACGGTGGCATCGGTCCGACGCTCGATGTCCTTCAGCCGGCGGAGCGACTCCCGCCACGCCTGGTTGCTGGTCGTGAGCGACTGCCCCATCGGCGCCTCGTCCTCGTAGTTCGGTCGGAGGAACGCCTCGTCCCCCGCGACGAGGACCGTCCCGTGGGCGTCCGTCTCGAGCCGTGCGCCCAGCAGCCCGGGCGTGTGCCCCGGCAGGTGGAGCAGGTCGAAGCCCGCCAGCAGTTGCCGCTCGTCCGCCACCACCTGCCAGTTCAGGTCGTGGTCGAAGTCGCTGGCGAGGTAGGCGTTCGCTCCCGCCGGCGTCTTCGCGGACAGGTACGCGAACTCGACCTCCCGCTGGTGGACGTACACCGGAACGTCCGTCCCGGCGAACTCGTAGAGGCCGCCGGCGTGGTCGAGGTGGAGGTGGCTCTGGACCACCACGTCGATGTCGTCCAGCGCGTAGCCGACGTCTCCCAGAGCCGTCTCGAGGTCCCGCTCGGCGGCGTCGGGGTGTGCGAACGCCTCGAACAGCGGCTCTGGCCAGTAGCCGTCGGCGGCCTCCGGGTGCGAGCCGGTGTCCCAGAGCACGGTCGCCTCGGGGTGGTCGACCAGCAGGTTCCAGACCGCGAACTCCCCGTAGTCGGCGTCGGGGTTCCGGTTGGAGTAGGTCGCGGCCGTCGTCCCGTCGACGGCGAAGTTCCGGTCGGACATGATCGTCCCGCGGTCCAGCAGGTGGAGGTCCATCTCGACCATACGCCGACTACGCGCCCACGGACCAAAACCCCCACTCACCACCACCCGAGCCGAGTACCCTCGGACGTATCGGGTCACTACACGGTACCCGGTCCACCACCAGCAGGATGGGAGTCCGCAGCAAACGGTTTGGCACCGACTGGGGTAGCGGGTCTTCATGCCCTCGACGCGGCGCGCGTTGCTCCGGTCGGTCGCTGCTGGCGCAGCCGTCTCCCCCCTTCCCGGCCTCGGCCGGGCCACCGCAGCGGAGCCACGTGTCCCCACGGTCATCGGCCCCGATGGACCGGGCGTCCCCGTGTCGATACCTCGCCGGTGCCAGGAGGCCTACGAGCGGGCGTATCGGGCGACTCGAACGCTCGCCGACCGACTGGCCGATGCCGGAAGCGGAACCGATCTGACGGTCGCCGTCACGTCCGACGCGGACCGGTGGTGCGGGGAGCGCCGACTCCCACGACTGCAGGTCCGGGTCACCGGGGCGGACCACCCGCCCGTCCCCCGGGAGTTCGCCGACCTCCCGGTCGAGGTGGCCGACGTGGCCCGGCGGGAACGCGGCACGGGCGGCGGGGAGCGGTCGCGGGCGACCGGGACCTGTGCCGACCCCTGCAACCTTCGGAACTTCGACCCCGTCCCGGGCGGCGTGTTCGCCGAGGGAGGGACGACGACCTGGGTCGTCCGGCTGCTCGACACCGACTACCTGCTGACCGCGAACCACACCCTCCAGTCGGGCGACCCGGGCTGTGGCGACGTGGAGACCTCCATCCTCTACCAGTACCGCCAGCGGGTCGGTCCGGTCCTCGCAGGCGACGACGTCGAGGACTGGGCGCTCGTGGGGCTGGGACGCGATGCGGACGTGAGCGGGTTCCACCCCGGGGTGCCACAGCGGGAGGAGCGGTTCGGCGGCCACTTCAGCATCCGTGGGCTGCTGGATGTCATCGCCAGACGCGAGACACTCTACGCGCTCGGGACGACGACCTGCGAGACGGCCGGCCCGGCGGACTGGATCGGGACACACCTGAGCGAGTGCGGCCGCAGTACGCCCGTGGCCAGCGTGGACGCCGTCTCCGACTACGGTGACTCCGGCGGGCCGGTGTACGGCATCCGGGGGGAGCACCTGGTGTTCCATCACATGGGGAACAGTGCCATCATCTGCGGCCCCGGGTTGAGTGGTGTGCCCGGCGTCCACCTCAGCAGCAAGTACGGGTTCTCGTTCGCGACCGGGTGAGGTCGGGAGGGGGCTACAACCGAGGGAGCGAGCCGATGAGACCGCCGGAGTCGGTCGGGGAGTCCGTCGGGGTCGGAGTGGCATCAGTCGGGTCCGGAGCAGCGGTCGTCGGGGTCGATACCGGCGTCGCACCGCTCGTGGGCGTGTCACCGCCGTCGTCACCCAGCACGCCGTCCTCGGTCGCCGTCGGCGTCGGGCTGGCCGTCGGCGTCGCGTCCACGCTACTGTCCCCGCCCGCGCTGCTGTTCCCGCTCTCGTTCTTCGTCCCGAAGATGTCCGTCTCGAACTCCTGGACGTAGGTCATCCGATCCAGCGGGACGCGGACCTGCTGGCCGGTACCGGGGAGTTCGACCTTCGCGTAGAAGTCGATGCGGAGCGTGGTCCGCTGGTCGTTCTGGAGGTGCGAGACCCACCAGTCGTCGAGGTTCCGGTTGTCGATGGTCGGGGTCGTGGTGATGGTCTCCGTGGTCTCACCGGGGATGACGTAGGTCCGTTCCGTCGCGCCCTCACCCATCGAGATGTTGTTCATGGAGATCTCGTACCCGACCTCCGTGATGGTGTAGGGCTCGAGCTGGGGGTTGTAGACGACGAACTCCATCGGGATGGGCGTCTCCTGGCTGTCGACCTCTCCCCACTCCCCGCTGGTCCGGTTGATGTAGAGGACGGGGTTGTCGTAGACGGGGCTCTCCGGGCCGTTCACCGGCCGCGTCTCGTTGGAGGCGAACGCGCTGATGATGTCGGTCTCGACCCGCTTGCGCTGGTCGAGGTCGAACGAGCGGTTGCCCAGCAGCGAGGTCTTGACCGTCGCGTCGATGGTGACGTTGGTCACCTCGTCGTTGCGGATGTGCGAGACCCACCACGGCGGGATGCGGTCGTTGAGCATCCGCGTCTCGAACGGGAGCGTGGTGTTGCCCGACTCCACGTCCAGCCCCGCCTTCGACCCGTGGGCCATCTCCACGTCGTTCATGGAGACGGTGTAGTTGACCGTCGAGCCGCCGAGGCGGACCCCGATGGGGTTGGGGTTGTTGACGACCAGGTCGGTCAGGATGATGGTCCGGTCCTGATCGACCTCGCCGAATCGGTTCTCCACGTCGACGACCGACGGAGCGCCGATCACGCCGAGGGCGAAGGCGCCGCCGAGGCTGGCGATCAACACCCCGAGCGCGGCGACGACGGCCTTCACCCGGGCGATCGCACGGTCGTCCATCATACCCGGTCGGAATCGTGGCCGGCGTATCAACCTTCTGTCCCTTCGTCGTCGACGGTTCGTTCAGTCAGCGGCCTGCCGTGTCTCCCCGCCACGAAGCATCGGCCGGGGCGCGCTCAGCAGGCCCAGGAACCCACCGACCACGGCCGCCATGAAGACCGCGCCGACCCAGAGGTGGACCGTCCACGACAGCCCGCCTCGGGCGGCGAGGGAGGCGAAGTGACCCGCGACGAGCGCCGCCGGCGGGACGGCCCCGACGACCGGCGGCCACCGCCCCGCGTCGAGTGTCCACCGTGCCAGCCACACGCCGCTCTCGGCCAGCAGGCCGGCACCGACGTACCAGGGGACCAGCCACGGGTGGGCCCCGAGCCAGGCGCCGGCGGCCGCCGGGACGACGACGAGCAGCGCGACCACCCCCGGGGCGAGTCGCACGCGGGTCGACAGGAAGAGGACCACCGCCGCGACCAGGCCCGCGTGGAAGAGGAGCCCGGACAGCCCGTGGGCCGCCCCCACACCGCCGCTGCCGGCGAGCAGGAAGGCCGGGTGGGCGTAGACGGTGAAGACGGTCGCGACGACGGCGGCGAGCGTGGCGGTGACGACGAGCGGCCCCTGCGCGACCCAGCCCTCGGTGGGCTCGCCCGAACGGGCCCTGGCGAGCGTCGCGCGCAGGGGCGAGGTGCAGAACAACACGCCGCCCGTCGCCAGCGCGAGGTGTGTCGGGCTGGCGAGCGCCTCGACATCCGCCTCCGCGCCGAAGGTCGCGTGCCAGAGCGCGTCGCCCGGGCCCGCCAGCGCGAAGAGGACGAGGCCGACGAGGCCGAGGCCGTAGCCCGTCGGGACCGCATCCAGCCAGTCCGCCCCGCGCCAGCGCTCCCGCTGGATGACGACCGCCAGCAGCCCGGCGACAGCGAGGAACCCGGAGTAGATGACGGTGTGCTCCGGCGTGAGGAACCCCTCCTCGGCGAAGGAGAACCCCTCGACGTGGGACCGGACGTCCAGCACCAGCCCCGCCGTCCCCCAGCAGACGCAGGCGGTCACCAGCCAGTCGAGGCGGCGGTCGGCGAGCCAGTCGGTCCCGTCGCCGTCGGTGCCCGTCGCGGAGACCGTCGTTCCCGTCATGTCGAGCCGTGGCACGGTCACGGTCGAAAGGGTAGTGCCGGACCTGACCGGTCGTTCATGACCACGGTGTCGGCGGTCCGGAGCAGCTGCCGCGCCCCCGGCCCGGTCGTCGCGCGAAACGGCAGTCTCAAGTGGTCGCCGCCGGAGGCTCGCGTATGGAATCTACGGCCACGTCGGACAAGTCCGTGGGGTTGAGCGTCCTCTTCGGGGCGCTGGGTGTCGTCGCGGCGCTCGGGATGTTCCTCACGGCCATCGCTCACGACCAGCTCGGCTCGGGCATCGCCTTCGCCGTCGCGATGATCGGCGGCGCGCTGTCGGTCGCTGCCGTCCACATCTACGGCTGACCGACGATCCGGCTATCGTCGGTTGCGCCCCCGAGTCTCCGGAAATCCGGCACGTGTGATACGAACCGACAACCGTTAAGTCCGTCCCGCCCCTACTGGTTTCCATGACCGAGATGAGCGAGGAGGACGAACGTATCCTGTCCTACCTGCGCGACAGCGTCTCCGGGGGCGAGCGCTACTTCCGGGCGAAGAACATCGCCACGAAGGTCGGGCTTACCGCCAAGCAGGTCGGTGCCCGACTCCCCCGCCTCGCCGAGGAGTCCGAGGACGTCGACATCGAGAAGTGGGGTCGCGCACGCTCCACCACCTGGCGCGTCACCCCGGAGTGACGCTCCGACGGACGCCGCCCGCGACCACCCGGGCCTCGGCTGCCGACAGGACCGCCCCGCTTTTCTACCGACGCCCCGACACGAGTGTATGACCGTCCGCGTCGAGCGAACCTTCGAACTCGCGGCCCCGCCCGCCGACGTGTGGGCGTTCATCGCCGACCCCCGCAAGCGGGCCGAGCCCATCAGCGTGGTCGAGGAGTTCGAGGTGACCGGCGACCGAACCGCCGTTTGGCACGTCGCGCTCCCCATCCCGTACACGGACCGGACCATCGCGGTCGAGACCGAGGACACCCGGGTCGACGAGCCACGCCACGTCGAGTTCGTCGGCCGCTCGAAGGCCATGAACGTGCAGGGTGAACACACGCTCGAGCCGACCGACGACGGTGGGACACGGCTCGTCAACCGGTTCGTGGTCGACGGGAAGGTGCCGGGCGTCGAGCGGTACTTCAAGGGGAAGCTGGACGGGGAACTGGAGAACCTCGAACGCGCCATCCGCGAGGACCTCGGGCTCGAGAACCGCCCATGAGCGACGCACCGCGCGCCGCCGGAGCGGCGAGGGACGACGAGACCTGGCGGGTCACCTGCGCCCAGATCGAGGTCCGGGCCGCCGACCTCGACGGGAACGTCGAGCGCGCCGTCGCAGCCATCGAGCGCGCGGCCGAGAACGGGAGCGACCTCGTCGTCCTCCCGGAGATGTTCACGGTGGGCTACTTCGCGTTCGACTCGTACGCCCGGACCGCCGAATCGATCGACGGTGAGACGATGCGTCGTCTGGCGACGGTGGCCGCCGACCGGGACTGTGCCGTCCTCGCAGGAACGTTCGTCGAGGACCTCGCGGCCACGGCCGCGGAGACGGACGTCGAGGTGCCCGCGACGGAGGGGTACGCCAACACGGCCGTCCTGTTCGACCGCGAGGGCGAGCGGCGGGCGGTCTACCGGAAGCACCACCTGTTCGGCTACGGCTCCGCCGAGCAGGAGCTGCTGACGCCGGGCGAGTCGCTGGGTGTCGCGGACCTCGGCGGCCTGACCGTCGGGACGACGACCTGCTACGATCTCCGGTTCCCGGAGCTGTACCGCGACCTCGTCGACCGGGGCGTCGACCTCGTGGCGGTCCCGAGCGCGTGGCCGTACCCGCGCGTCGAGCACTGGCAGCTGCTCCCCCGGGCCCGCGCGGTCGAGAACCTCTGCTACGTGGCCGCCGCGAACGGCAGCGCCGACTTCGGCGACGACCGGCTCGTCGGGCGCTCGACGGTGTACGACCCATGGGGAACGGCGCTCGCGTCCTCCGACGAGGACCCGGCGCTCGTGACGGCCGAGGTCGACCCGGGGCGCGTTCGGCGCGTCCGCGAGGAGTTCCCCGCACTCCGGGACAGACGCCACCCGCTGTGACGGGCCACCGCGACCGGCGCCGCCCGCTCCGGGTGCATCGACGGAAGTGTCAGACGGAGGGCTGACTCGGGCCGGAATCGCCCCCCGGGAGCGCCGTCGTCGAAGCGAGAATTTATATGCAACGGGGAGCAATCCGTAATTGCCCAAACGACGCTTTTCTCGTCGTGAGGGCGACAACAACAACGCGCCCGCCACATCGCGCCGGGACGCCCGGCACCCGGCGCATATCCACCGGCCCCATTCCACCTCGCCCCTTTCCGCACCGTCCCCAGCCCCGGCAGTGCCGGCCTCAGTACTGGTCCATCGCGCTGCGGTACACCGCCGCCAGCCGGTCGACCGCGTGTTCGACGCTGATGGCGTCCCGACGGTCGAGACACGTCTCCGAGAGCGCCTCGCGGTCGACCAGCGTCCAGCGGATGGCCTCGCGGAACGAGGCCGTGTCCCCCGGCTCGAAGTGGAACCCCGTCTCGCCCTCGTCGACCGTCTCGGCGAGCGCGCCGCTGTCGACGCCGACGACGGGGGTTCCGCAGGCGTTGGCCTCCAGGGCCACCAGCCCCTGGGTCTCGACGGGGCTCGGGAAGAGGAACGCGTCGAGGCTGCTGTAGAAGGCCGGTAGCTCCTCGCGGTCGAGGAAGCCCAGGAACCGCACGTCGGCGTCGAGCCCCTCGGCGCTGGCCATCAGACTCGCGCGAGCGGGCCCATCACCGCCGAAGACGACCGTCGGGCGCTCCCCGTCGACGCGGAACCCGTCGACGGCGTCGAGGATCGCCCCGAGGTCCTTCTCGTAGCCGTGTCGCCCCGTGTACCCTAGCAGGAGCCCGTCGCCGAGGTCGTGTCGCTCGCGGAAGGCCGCCGTCTCGACCGGCCGGAACCGGTCCGTGTCGACGCCGTTGGGGACCACCTCGACGGCCGCGGAGACGCCGATGTCCTCCAGGTGCTCGCGGGCCGGCTCCGAGGGGACGACCACGGCGTCCGTGCGGTCGAGGTACCAGCGTTCGTAGCGGCGCGCGACCGCCTCGACGGCATCCGCGAGCCGTCCCTCCGCGATGTAGTCGGCGTACTCGGCGGTCGGGGTGTGGTAGGAGGCGACCAGTGGCAGCTCCTCCCGGCGCGCGAAGCGGGCGCCACCGAGGCCGAGCAGGAACGGCGTGTGCGCGTGGACGATGTCGATGTCGTCGCGCTCCACGGCGGTCGGGACACCGGGGAGCCCGAGGTGGAACCCCTCGTAGTAGGGGAACTCGATGCTCCTGACGGGGTGCTCGGTCGAGGCCGGGTCGTAGTCGGTGGCAGCAGGGTAGACGACGTGCATCCGGCCGCCACGGCGGCCCCACCGCTCGCGCCACGTGCTCACGGTGTAGGTGACGCCGTTCACGGTCGGCAGGTACGTGTCGGTGAACGCCGCGACCGTCGGGACCGACATCGGCCGTCGGTTGACGGGGCCCCGTTTAATCCGTTCGGGTTCGCGGACGGCGCCGTCCCGAGGAATCGCCGGGGAGGAGGAGTCAGGCCGCGAGGCCGTCCTCGGCCTCGAGGAGTTCGTGGTAGCGGTTCCGGATGGTGACCTCCGAGATGTTGGCCACCTCGCTGACCTCGCTCTGTGTCACCTTCTCGTTGCAGAGCAGCGAGGCGGCGTAGACGGCGGCCGCTGCCAGTCCGACGGGGGACTTCCCCGAGTGGATGCCGGCCTGCTTGGCCGACTGGAGCAGTTCACGGGCGCGGCGCTCGGCCTCATCGCTCAGGTCGAGGTCGGACGCGAACCGGGGGACGTAGCTCTCGGGGTCGGCCGGCTTGATCTCCAGTTTCAGCTCGCGGACCACGTAGCGGTAGGTCCGGGCGATCTCGTCCTTCTCGACGCGGGAGACGCCGGAGATCTCGTCGAGGCTCCGCGGGGTACCGGCCTGCCGGGCGGCCGCGTACAGCGCGCTCGTCGAGACACCCTCGATGGAGCGCCCGGGAAGCAGGTTCTCATCGAGTGCGCGCCGGTAGATGACGCTCGCGGTCTCGCGGACGTTGTCGGGGAGGCCCAGTGCGCTGGCCATCCGGTCGATCTCGCCGAGTGCCTGCTTGAGGTTGCGCTCCTTCGAGTCACGGGTGCGGAACCGCTCGTTCCAGGTCCGCAGGCGCTGCATCTTCTGGCGCTGGCGCGAGGACAGGCTGTTGCCGTAGGCGTCCTTGTCCTGCCAGCCGATGTTGGTCGAGAGCCCCTTGTCGTGCATCATGTTCGTGGTCGGGGCGCCGACGCGGGACTTCTCGTCCTTCTCCTTGGCGTCGAACGCGCGCCATTCGGGCCCGCGGTCGATGTTGTCCTCGTCGACGACGAGGCCACAGTCCTGGCAGACCACCTCACCGTGTTCGGTGTCGGTGGCCACGTCACCACCACACTCCGGACAGACGAGCTCCTCGTTCTCGTCGGACTCGTGCTCCGCCGTTTCCTCGTTCTCACGCTGAAAGCGTCTGACACTCGTATCTGTCATTGTGTACTGGGCCGCGATAGGGAGTGGAGGTAAGAAGTTCCCTACTCGTTATCACGTTGGGTCCGAGCCGACTTAAATTCTCGGGCTGAAATGGACGGCAGGGTCACGGAGGAGGCCCAAATTCATCGCGAATCGCGCTCCCGAAGAAGTATCACGATTCCGAACGGATGTTGTTCCAGAGACAGGTCGGGCCCTGGAACACCGGCCGATCGATCGGCGGTCGGAGGAGCGGAGGTCCTCTTCATGCCGGGAGGAGCGGTCAGCCGGGGACGTGGAGTCGAAACCCTTAGTGCCGGGTCAGACGCAGGGCCGGGCATGAGCGATACGGACGCGGTCGACCCCGAGGAGGTCCGCCACGTTGCGGGCCTGGCCCGCGTCGACCTCGACGAGGACGAGGTCGAGCGGTTCGCCGAGCAGTTCGGCGACATCCTCGCGTACTTCGACGCGCTGGACGACGTGCCGGAGACGGACCGCGAGGCCGACCTCGCGAACGTCTTCCGCGCCGACGAGGTACGCGAGGGACTCACGCAGGCAGAGGCCCTGCAGAACGCCCCCGAGTCCGAGGACGGCCGCTTCAAGGGGCCGCGGGTGGGATGATGGCGGCGCAGGACCCCGAGGAGGCACCCGGCGAGGGGCGCCTCGTTCCCGACGACTTCGACGACGACCACGGTGCCTTCCTCACCGTCGAGACGGTCGCCGGCGCCGACGACGGCCCGCTGGCCGGCGCCACGGTCGCGGTGAAGGACAACATCTCGACCGAGGGCGTCCGCACGACCTGCGGCTCGGCGATGCTGGCCGACTACGTCCCGCCGTACGACGCGACCGTGGTCGAGCGCCTGAAGGACGCCGGCGCGACGGTGGTCGGCAAGACGAACATGGACGAGTTCGGGATGGGCACCACGACCGAGACGAGCGCGTTCGGCCCGACCGACAACCCGGCCGCACCCGGCCGGGTGCCGGGGGGCTCCTCCGGCGGCTCCGCGGCCGCCGTCGCGGCCGGGCAGGCCGACTTCGCGCTCGGGAGCGACACGGGCGGCTCCATCCGCTGTCCGGCCGCGTTCTGCGGCGTGGTCGGCATCAAGCCGACCTACGGCCTGATCTCGCGCTACGGCCTCGTCGCGTACGCGAACTCCCTGGAGCAGATCGGGCCCATCGCCCGGGACGTGGAGGGGGCGGCGACCGTCCTCGACGCCATCGCCGGCCCGGACGAGCGGGACGCGACCACGCGCCACGACACCCGCGAGGACCTCGTCGACGACTTCGGCGGCCAGCACCCCGCCGACACGACGACGTACGCCGACGCCGCCGACGGGGAGGTCGACGGCCTCTCTGTCGGCGTCGTGACGGACCTCGTCGAAGGTGCCGACGAGGCCGTCGTCGAGACCTTCGAGGCGGCGCTGGACGACCTGCGCGGCGCGGGCGCGACCGTCCACGAGGTGTCGCTGCCCTCGGTCGAGACTGCGGTGCAGGCCTACTACGTCATCGCGATGAGCGA
Source organism: Haloglomus litoreum (assembly GCF_029338515.1). GTDB lineage: Archaea > Halobacteriota > Halobacteria > Halobacteriales > Haloarculaceae > Haloglomus > Haloglomus litoreum. The sequence goes on from NZ_CP119988.1 coordinate 2,395,543, forward strand.
GGCGTCCTCGAACCTCGCACGGTTCGACGGCGTCCGGTACGGCCACTCGGGCGGCTACGACGGGGACTGGAACGAGACGTTCGCGAAGGCCCGCGAGGAGGGCTTCGGCGAGGAGGTCAAGCGCCGCATCCTCCTCGGCACCTACGCCCTCTCGGCGGGCTACCACGACAAGTACTACAAGCAGGCCCAGGACGCCCGTGCCTGGGTGAAGCAGGACTTCGACGAGGCGTTCGAGTCGGCGGACGTGCTCGCCTCGCCGACGATGCCGGTCCCGCCGTTCGAACTCGGGGAGTCGCTCTCGGACCCCCTCCAGATGTACCTCGCCGACGCGAACACCGTCCCGGTCAACCTCGCCAACCTGCCGGCCATCTCCGTCCCGGCCGGCGAGACGGACCGCGGCCCCGTCGGCCTGCAGCTCGTCGGGCCGGCGTTCGGCGAGGAGACCATCATCCGCGCGGGCAGCGCGCTGGAGTGACCGCGGACGGTCGGCGCCGGTAGCGCCCCTGGCCCGGGTCGCTCGCCCGGGCGAACCGTTTTCGACCCCGGCGGCTCGCAGTCGGTCGAGGTTGTGTCGGTGGGGCCTGAGTCGGCGGATGCGACCGAGAGACAGTCGAGCCCAGGTATTTCTGGCGAGGGCCACGTTTTTATCGAACAATCGCTCAGCTCTGGCAGGAATGCCGCAGATAGATGACTTATCGACAGAAGGTGGTCGCATCGACGACGCCCCCAATCTGGCCCACCATCCGCCTCACGTCACGGTCCGAATCAGCCCGAACGCCTCCTCCCGGTAGGCGTCGGGCGTGAGCCCGAGGTCGATGTCCAGCGTCATGTCCAGCGCCGAACTCAGCTGCTTGTCGATGGTGTCCGTGTAGTTCTCGGCGGCGTGGACGGCGCCGGAGACGAGCGTCGATTCCACGTCCTCGTTGTACCAGACCGCGAGCCAGCCCCGGACCGGGACCGGCTGGCCCTCCAGCGTGATGGTCTCACCGCCGGTGACGGTGAAGCCGAAGTCGTCGACCGGGTAGGTCGCGCTGTACCGGACGAGGTCGGCCGTCTGCCCGGAGTCGACCGCCAGCGTCGACTCGCCCAGGACCTCGATGTCCGTGAGGCCGTCGGCCTCCATCTCCCTCTCGAAGTCCGACTTCGCGGACTCCTTCGTCCGCTGGAGCACCTCCTCGCGCCCGATGCCGAGCGGGAGGCTGTCGAGTTCCGGGTCGAACTCGATGCGGGTGGCGAAGAAGACGCTCAGCTGTCCGGTGACCGAGCCGAGCGTCTTCTCGGCGATCTCCTGTCGGAGCGCCTCGTCCTGGTAGCGGATGGTGTGCCCACGGGCCGTGACCGTTCCGGCGGCGTACTCCTGGGTGAACACCTTGCCGGACTCCTCCGCGTCCTCGCGCCAGCCCCCGGCCTCCAGTTTCGTCTGGTCGACCTCCGGCGGGGGGACCTTCCCGAGAGCGCTCCCGATGAACCCACAGCCCGCCAGGCCGACACCGGCGGCGAGCGAGGACGCCCCGAGGAACTTGCGCCTGTCCATGTCCACGGCTGGTCGTTCGGAGGGAAGGGCCTGCTGGCTGGTTATGACGGTTCGTGAAGTGTTGGCACGGCCGCGGGACGGCCGAGCATCACCTTCGCGTGTGCCGGTCCGGTCATGGCGGACCGCGGTCGGGCATAAATACCCCGTGGTAGACCGGCAACCTTCAAGCCGGAGCCGGGTGAACCTCGAATCGGTATGCCAGGAGGCCACGACCAGACGCTGCGACCGTTCCTGTGGCGCGCCGAGACGCTGTACGGCGACCAGGAGATCGTCTCGCGCACCCACGAGGGTATCGACCGGTACACGTACGACGAGTACAGCGACCGAACCGCCCAGCTCGCCCACGCGCTGACCGAGGCCGGCATCGAGACGGGCAACCGGGTCGCGACGTTCTGCTGGAACCACCACCGCCACTTCGAGACCTACTTCGCGGTGCCGACCATCGGCGCCCAGCTCCACACCATCAACCCGCTCCTGCCGGACGAGCACATCCGGTTCATCGTCCAGAACGCCGAGGACCGGACGATCTTCGTCGACCACTCGCTGTTCCAGAAGCTCGCGGGCGCCATCCAGGGTGCCGACGACGAGTTCGACGCCGTCGACCGCCTCGTCGCGATGGGCGAGGGCGTCCCCGAGGGCGCCGGCGACCTGCCGGTCGACGTGGTGGCCTACGAGGACTTCATCGAGGGGCACCCCACGGAGTACGACTGGCCGGACGTGGACGAGGACCAGCCCGCCGGGATGTGCTACACCTCCGGCACGACGGGGATGCCGAAGGGCGTCGAGTACACGCACAAGATGCTCTGGAGCCACTCGATGGCCTCGCTCACGCCGCAGGGCATCCCGATGGCCGACGACGACGTGGTCATGCCCGTGGTGCCGATGTTCCACGTCAACGCCTGGGGGATGCCGTTCACGGCGACCGCGGGCGGCGCGAAGCACGTCTACCCGGGGCCGTCCCCGGAGCCCGAGGACATCGCGAACCTCATCGAGAACGAGGGCGTCACCATCACGGCCGGCGTCCCGACGGTCTGGATGGGCCTGCAGGACTACATGCAGGACAACGACGTCGACCTCTCGACGCTGGATACGGTCATCGTCGGCGGCTCCGCGGCCCCCGAGTCGATGATCCGCTGGTTCGACGACCACGACGTGACGCTGCTGCATGCGTGGGGCATGACGGAGATGTCCCCGCTGGGCAGCGTCTCGCACCTCAAGAGCGACCTCGAGGACGCGGACTACGAGACCCAGCTCGACCGCCGCTCGAAGCAGGGCCTCACGGTCCCGGGCGTCGAGTTCAAGGTCGTCGACGACTCCGGCGAGGAGGTGCCCCACGACGGCGAGGCGTTCGGTGAACTGTGGGTCCGCGGTCCCTGGGTCACGAAGGAGTACTTCGAGCGGCCCGAGGCCAACGAGGAGGACTTCGAGGACGGCTGGCTGAAGACCGGCGACATCGTCACGGTCGACACGGACGGCTACCTCCAGATCGTCGACCGCGCGAAGGACGTCATCAAGTCCGGCGGCGAGTGGATCTCCAGCGTCGAACTGGAGAACGCCATCATGGCCCACGACGACGTGGCCGAGGCGACCGTCATCGGCGTTCCGCACGAGAAGTGGCAGGAACGACCCGTCGCCTTCGTCGTGCCCGGCGCGGACGCCGACGAGTCCACGCTCGACGAGGAGATCATGGACCTCCTGCGCGAGGACTACCCCAAGTGGTGGCTCCCGGACGACATCGTCTACATCGAGGAGGTGCCCAAGACGGCGACGGGCAAGTTCTCGAAGAAGGACCTCCGCGAGGAGTACGCCGGGCAGTCGCTCATCGACGAGACCGAGGTTCCCGAGGAAGCGGCCCCCGACGACGACTGACGACGGGCGAGCAGCGTCTCGCCGCGTTCTCCTATTTTGAACGAGCAGGCAGCCGCCGGCGTGCGGTTCATGTCCTTCGGGCTGCAACGTAGTGTCGTATGGAACTCGACCTGCTAGCGGCGTCCATCGTCCCCGAGCACGCACGCGACGCCAAGGCCGAGGCTCGCGAGTTCGCGCAGGAACACATCGCACCCAACGCCGAGGACCACTTCGACAGCGGCGAGTACCCGTGGGAGGTGCTGGAAGCGGGGATGGACGCCGGCCTCGTGGCCGCCGACGTCCCCGAGGCGTACGGCGGCCGGGGCTGGGACCTGTACGAGATCCTGGCCGCCGCCGAGGAGTTCTACCGGGCTGACGCCGGCATCGGGCTGGTCCTCCAGCTCGCCTCCTTCGGTAGCGAGATGCTGGTCGAGTACGGCTCCGAGGCCCAGAAGGAGGAGTACCTCGCACCCGTCGGCCGGAACGAGCAGCTGACGGGCCTCGCGGTGTCCGAACCCGAGACGGGGAGCGACCTGGCAGGGATGACGACGACCGCCGAGAAGGAGGGCGACGAGTGGGTGCTGGACGGTGAGAAGTACTGGGTCGGCAACGGCGTCGAGGCCGACTGGCTGACGCTGTACGCGAAGACGGGCGATGACCCCGACAACCGGTACGGCAACTACTCGCTGTTCATCGTCCCGACCGACACGCCCGGGTACGAGGCCGAGCACACCCCCGAGAAGATGGGGATGCGCGCCTCGAAGCAGGCCCACATCGTCCTCGACGGCTGCCGCATCCCCGAGGAGAACCTCATCGGCACGGAGGGTGCCGGCTTCTACATGCTGGCCGACTTCTTCAACCACGGCCGCGTCGTCGTCGGCGGGCACGGGCTGGGTATCGCCGCGGCAGCCATCGAGGAGGCCTGGGACTTCGTCCACGGCCGGAACGCCTTCGGCCGGCAGGTCAACGAGTTCCAGGCCGTCCAGCACACGCTCGCGGATATGCGGCTCACCTTCGAGCAGGCGCGCTCGCTGAACTGGCGCGCCGCCGAGCACGTCGTCGAGAACGAGCAGGCCGGCCTCTGGGCGTCGATGGCGAAGGTGGCCTCCACGGAGGCCGCCGTGGACTGTTCCGAACGCGGGATGCAGCTGCACGGCGGCCGGTCCATCTTCCACGACCGGCGCATTGCCCGGGCCTACCGTGACGCCCGCATCCCGGTCATCTACGAGGGTGCCAACGAGATCCAGCGGAACCTGATCTACAGTCAGTCCTGAACGGGGCACCCGCCCTCCCTCCGTCGATTGCGTGATCCCGGCTATCCGGCCCCCAGCGGCCGCAGAATCGGCCGTTCGGCCGCAGGTTTAATACACCCCGTTTCCCACCTGATGGTAATGCAGACAGAACGAGGGGGGGTTTCCGGGCGTCCCGACCCGGTCTGCGGTGAAGCCCGTGCGTGATGCGGGCGTCCTCCACGACCTGGTGGTACTGGGCTGTGCACTGTTGCTCCTGACCGCGACAGCACCGGTGACCGGCACGCCGTCACCGAGCGACGGCGCCGGTGTCGACGCACTGCAGGACGAGGACACCGGCGCCGTCGACGGGGCCTGCGTCTGGGAGAACACGGTCACCGGCGACGCCTACGGGAACGAGTTCGGCGTCACCTGCACGAACTCTACGCTCGATGGCGGGACCATCGAGTTCGACATGCGGAACGGGTGGGCGTACCTCGTCGTCGTCGAGGTTCCCGACGGTGTCGAGGAGGCACGGTTCGAGGCGCGCCCGACGGGGCCCCCGGAGGCGCCGCAGGTCATCACCGACTACTCGGGGGTCGAACCCGAGAACATCGTTCCGCTACGCGGGTCCACCATCCTCCGCCCGGTCGAGGTGCTCCGGCCACAGGACGGCCAGCGGCGCGTCTTCCGAACCGCCCGCGAGGAAGCGTTCCAGGCAGATACCGACCCCCAGCGCCGGGAGGTGGCCGTCGCCATGACGCCGTACGTCACCCTCGGGTCGCCCGCGGACCAGCAGGTCCGGGCGTACCCGGCGGGCCCGATGCGTGCGAGCCTCGACCTGCCGCCGGGCGTCTACGACCTCGAAATCCGGGCGTACAAACCACGGGTCTGGAACCTGAACGAACTCGACCGCGACCTCGAACGGAAGTTCGTCGCGGGGTCGCCGACGACCCGCTCGACCCTCTCGGTCGGCGTGGGGGACTGCAACCCGCGGTTCTCCGCCCCGCCCAAACTGCGTGAACTCGACGTGCGCGAGACGGAGTACCGTGCGGACCTGACCGACGCGGGGGAGACACTGCGCTCCTCCGGCGGCGGTGGCGGGAGCGGCGCGGCCCGGGCCGCCCAGGCGGCGTCGGTCGCGGACGACGCCGTCAGAGGCGGCGAGGGGAGTCTCTCGGGCGCGATGACGCAGGGCCTGCCGAACGTGGCGCTGAAACGGGCCTACGAGGGGCCGAACGGCGATCGTCCGGACCGGAACCCGGACGTCGAGCAGAAGCGTGCCGATTCGAGCGCCCTGAACCCCATCGAGCGCACGAAGCGCGACCTCGACGAGCGCGTCACGCTGAGTCAGGGGTTCGCCGAGGAGACAGCGGCGGCGACCGACGCCCTGCGGCGCATCCAGCGCGAACGGGCGACGACGCGGGCCGAGATCCGCCGCTGTCACGGCGGGGGCTACACCACCGGAGCAACCGGTGACGACGGGGACACCACGAACGAGGAGCAGTACCGCGCGGACATCTCGGAGGAGGCCGCCATCGAGGCCGTCGCCAGGGGGATGCGGGAACGCGGGATGGTGCCGCCCGCGACGTCCGGCCTGACCCTGGAGAACTACCTCTACACGGATGTCCTGCAGGGGAGCCGTGGCGGGACCGAGACCGGAACGCGCGTCGTCTACATGCGCGTCAGCCCGGACGGCAACCCCCTGCCGAACCCCGAGACCGTCGCCCAGCAACGGGCCAGCGGCGAGGTCGAGACGGGGTCGCTGGAGGGTGCCTCGCACATGCTGACGTTCAAGCAGTTCCGCTACCCCGACGGCGGGCACGACGCCGCCGCGCAGTTCGTCGAGGTGGAGACGGGCATCATCCGGGGCCAGCAGATGGGCTCGGGCGGGGGCGGGACCGCGGGCCTCACCGACGCCGTCGACGCGGCGTGGACCGAGCTCGACGTGACGTTCGGCCGGCCCGACGACGGTCGCGTCGCGCCCGACAACGGGGGTGCCTGACGTGGGGCTCCTCACTCCCCCCTCGCGCCGTGCGCTCGTCACGGTCGCCCTCGTCGTCCTCGTCGCGCTCGCGGGCTGTAACGGGCTCTCCGACCTCGGCCTCGACGACGCGGTGCCGGGCGGCTCGGACGGGGACGCCTCGTTCGCGGCCGTGACGGCCAACGAGTCGCTCGACACGGTGTCGTCGTTCACCCTCGACATCGAGACGCGGACGGCCCGCGGTGACCGGACGGTCGAGGAACGACAGACCATCCGGGCGGGCGACGGCCGGGTGGCGGCCACCCAGCGCCGGCGCATCACGGGCGAGGCGGAGACGGTCGTCTCGACCGACTCCTACAGCGAGGACGGGATGACGTACCTCCGGACGGGCATCCCCGGCGTGGAGGCGTACAGCTACGAGCGGCGGGCGACGGACTCGTTGCTGAACGGGACGGCGCCGACGAACCTCTCGGCGCAGTTCGCGTTCGACCACGCCCGGACCGACGACGGCGACCACCTGTTCACCGTCGACGACCCCGGTCAGATCCGCGGTGACGTGGCGACCGACGACGTCCGGAACGTCTCGGTCAGGGTGCGCGTCGACGACGGTACGGGCCGCATCTCGGACCTGACGTACCACCTCGAACTCGCGGCCGACGGCGGCACACTCACGTACCACACCGAGCGTACGCTGTCGGCGGTCGGCGAGACGACGGTCGAGCGCCCCGACTGGCTGGCCGAGGCGGCACGGCGGACCGGCGGGAACGTGACGCTGTCTGACGGCGGTGGCGGTGCCACCGACCTCGGCGACCCCATCGGCGGCGGGACGGTCTACCCGTCGCTCTCCGTCTCCGAACTCCGCGAGGAGGTCGTGGTGCGTCGGCAGGCCGGCTTCGACGTCCGGAACGCGACGCGCGGTGACTACACCGCGCTCCGGCAGGGGCCGTTCGTCCACGACGGGCAGGTGTACGGCGTCGTCACCGGGAACAAGGACACCTACGAGGAGAACGTCTCGCTGTTCACCGCCGTCTACGCGTTCGAAACGGAGACGATGGCGCCGAACTGGCGGTTCGAACTCCCGGCCGACCACGAACTCGCGGGCGCGCCGACGCTGACCGACGGGACCGTCTACCTGGTCGGCGCGGAAGTGGCGCGCCCCGAGACGCCGGGCAGTTACACCCTCTACGCGGTGGACGCGGCGACCGGTGAGGAGCAGTGGTCGCGGGACATCGGGAGCATCCGTCGGGGACAGCTCCAGCGCATCCGCGAGCGGACCCGGACCCAGCCCTACCCCAGCTTCCTGCTCGACGGGCAGGTCGCGGTCCGGGACGGCCGGGTGTACGTCGTGAACGCGACGCTGGGCCCACAGCGCCTGCTCGCGCTGGACGCCGAGTCCGGTGACGAGGTGTGGCGATTCGACGGTGTCGTCTCCGGCGTCGCCCACCACGAGGACCGCGTCTACCTCGGCGGCTCGACGGACGCCGGGAACGGGACGTACGCGCTCGACGCGGCCACCGGCCGACAGGTGTGGTTCCACCGCGACGCCGAGGCGCCGTACCCCCTGTTCGCGTCGCTGGCCGACGCGGACGGCGTCTACCTGCGGTCGCTGTCGAACGCCTCGACGCGGACCACCATCCTTGCGCTCGACGCCGAGGACGGAACCGTCCGGTGGGAGTTCGCCGACGGCGGGCCACCGATGAGCCTGCTCGACAGCAACGCCTCGGCCGGGACGGTGTTCCTGCGAATCGGGGCCCAGGAGATGCAGAAGCTCGACGCCGGGACGGGCGACATCGACTGGCACATCGGCACCAACCGCGAGGCCGTTCGGTGGCGGGCCGTCGCGGGCGCGGCGAACGTCTACCTCGGTGACGACTACGAACTGTGGGGGGTCGACCGGACGGACGCCCGCTTCGAGGGCACGGAGTCCGAGGGAACGTGGACCGTCCGGCGGGACCCGAACTCGCTGGGCTCGAACGAGCTGTCGGCGGTCCGTGAGGTGAACGGCATCGTCTACACACTCGACGACGCCGGGACCGTGCAGGCATACGACGCCGACGACGGGGAACGGCTGTACGAACACCAGTTCCAGTACGCGGAGATCACCCGGGTCGCCGTCACCGACCGGAAGGCGTACGTCGGGCTGGATACGGGCCAGCTGTACGCGCTGGCGCCGGTGCCCGAAGCGGTCGCCCAGCGGGAATCCGCCACCCCGGCCGGCGACGCGACAGCGGCCGACGCCGGCGACGGAGGACGGCCGACGAGCGCGGTCGGCCCCGGGTTCGGGCTCGTGGGGGCGCTCGCCGCGCTCCTGCTGGGCCTCGTGACCCGGAGGTGGTGGGCGTGAGCACCCCGCTCGGCCCGCCGGGGACGGCCGACGCTCCCCGGCCGCAGGTTTACGGTCCCCTGGGGGGTGGGTCAGGACGATGACGCGACCAGACGGGGGCCGACGACGTTACTCCAGACGCGCGTTGCTCGCGGGGGGACTCACCGCGGGCGTGACCGGCCTCGCCGGGTGTACCGACGGGTTCGGCGAGGGGCTCGGCGGCACCGGCACCGAGGCCATCTTCCAGCGGGTCTCGTTCGACGACCCGTCCGAACTGGACGGGTGGCCGTCCCGCGGGTACAGTCCGACGAACCTCGGGTGGAAGCCGAACACGACCGGCCCGACGGGGAACGTCGGCGTGGAGTGGGCGTTCGACACCGGCACGGCCCAGCCGATGGGGAGCAGCCCGGCGGTCGTCGACGGGACGGTGTACGTCGGCCACGCCGACGGCGGCGTGTACGCGGTGGACGCGGCCTCCGGCGAGGAGGTCTGGAGCGCGACCACCGGCGACCCCATCCGGTGGAGTTCGCCGACGGTCGCCGACGGGACCGTCTACATCGGCTCCACGGACGACCACTTCTACGCGTTCGACGCGGGCTCGGGCGACCTGCTGTGGCGCCACGAGACCCGGAGCGACGTGAACAGTTCGCCGGTCGTGGCGGATGGGCGGGTGTTCTTCGCCACCGACGCGGGGTACGTCTATGGCCTCGACTCGCTCACCGGGAGCGTCGTCTGGGAGACGCCACGGCCCGTCGGTGGTCGCATCCAGAGCGGACTCGCGGCCGCCGACGGGACGGTGTACGTCACCGGCGGGCAGGTCATCGCCTTCGACGCCGCCAGCGGTGCCGAGCAGTGGCGGGCGGGGAGCGGCGCCAACCAGCCGCCCAACGGCACGCCGACGGTCGCCGGTGACCTCGTCCTCGGCGAGTTCGGGCAGTATCTCGGCGCGGTCACGACCGACGGCGAGGAACTGGGCGGCGCCTACCGCTACGGCGTGAACGGGTGGGGGAGTCCCGCCGTCGCCGGGGACACGGTGTACGTGGCCACCAAGGGGTACAGTCCGGACCCGACGGTCCACGCCGTGGAGATCAGGGCGTCGAACGTGACGATGAAGGCGACGGTGGCGTGGCAGGCCACGACGGGCCGTGGCATCTTCTCCAGTCCGGCCGTCGTCGACGGGACCGTCTACGTCGCCAGTAGCGCACCCAGCGTCGCGGCGTTCGGCGCCGAGGACGGCGCCGAGCGCTGGCGGCTGGAGGTGCCGGTCTCGGACTACTCCTCGCCCGCCGTCGTGGACGGACGGCTCTACGTCGGCGGTATCGACGGGAAGCTCTACGCGCTCGGGGAAGGGTAGTCGGCGGGAATCGAGTAGAATCCGGCCGTAACTACGTCCGAAGGGGTAATCAGACTTCGGTCGACGGACTTCGACGACTGCCCAGGTATTTCACAGGTCCAGCACCTCCTTCGCGATGATGTTGCGCTGGATCTCGCTGGCGCCCTCGCCGATCTGGTAGATCTTCGTGTGTTTGTAGTGCCGGGAGACGGCGTAGTCGGTGGTGTACCCGTTGCCGCCGTGGAGCTGGATGGCGTCGGAGGCGACCTCCTCGGCGATCTCGCTCGCGTACAGCTTCGCCATCGACGCGAGTTTCGTCGGCTTCTCGCCGTCGTCCACCCGTTGTGCCGCATCGTACACCAGCCGACGCGCCAACTCGACCTTCATCGCCATGTCGGCGACCTTGTGCTGGACCGCCTGGAACTCGCGGAGCTCGCGGTCGAACTGTTCGCGCTGCTTGACGTAGTCGACGGTCTCCTCCAGGCAGCCCTGCGCGATGCCGAGCGCCTGGGCACCGATACCGACGCGCTCCTCCTCGAAGAACTCCATCAGCTGGTAGAAACCGGCGTCCTCGTAGCCGACGAGGTTCTCCTCCGGGACGCGAACACCGTCGTAACGCAGCTGTGCGGTCTCTGAGGCGTTCCAGCCCAGCTTGTGGATCTCGCTCTCGACCTCGAAGCCGTCGCGGTCGGTCTCGACGATGATGGCCGAGATACCGCCGTGGCCCTCCTCGCCCGTGCGGCACATCGTGAGGACGTAGTCGGCGATGGTACCGTGCGTGATGAACGTCTTGACGCCGTCGATGACGTACTCGTCGCCGTCCTTCTCCGCCGTGGTCTCGATGCCGGCCGCGTTCGAGCCGTGGTTCGGTTCGGTGTTGCCGAGGGCGCCGATGAGGTCGCCGTTCGCGACGCCCCGGAGGATCCACTCCTTCTGCTCCTCGGTGCCGTACTCCTTGATCATCCGCGTGCCGAACTGCGTGCCGATCGCGGCGAGCATCCCCGCATCGACGCGTGAGATCTCCTCCATGAACAGGCTCATCTCCAGCTGCGAGAGCCCGGCGCCGCCGTACTCGACCGGAATGGAGCCGCCGACGAGACCGGCGTCGACGGCCTGTTCCCAGACCTCACGGGGCCACTCGCCAGTCTCCTCGTGGTGCTGGGCCACGGGGGCGATCTCGTTCTCGGCGAACTCGCGGGCCGTCTGCCTGATGGCACGCTCCTCCTCGGACAAGCCAAAGTCGACCATACCCCTCTCCCCGGGTGCATGAGGGAAGGGGTTTGCCCTCACATCAACGGTCCACTAATGTAGAGTTGCTTCACGGGCGGCGTCGACCGATTCGGCGTCCAGTAGTCGGAGTTCCGCGACGGTCCCGCGGGGCTCGTTCGCTCCGAGGGCGAACCGGCCGCCGTACGCCTCGGCCAGCGTCGAGACCAGGTAGAGTCCGAGCCCGGTGCCGCCCGAATCCGGCCCCCGGCTCCCCTCGACGAGGTACCGTTCGCGGAGTTCCCCCGCGACGCCCGGGCCGTCGTCGGCGACGCGGACGATGACCTCACGGCCCACGCGCTCGACCGTGACCGTCACCTCGGGGCTCGGTCCGTCGTGGTGGACGACGGCGTTGGTGAGGAGGTTCTCCAGGACGGCCCCGAGCATCGGGTCGGCCAGCGCGCGCACGTCGCGGTCGAGGTCCGTCTCGAACGATGCCTCCGGGTGACCCTCCCGCGCGATCGCCACCTCGCGCTCGACGACACGACCGACATCGATCGCCACCGGCTCGATGCCGTCGGCGAGCGTCCGCATCAGGACCCGGACGGTCCCGACGAGGTCGGCCATGTGGTCGGCGCGCTCGCGGATGGTCCGGAGGTACCGGGCTCCGTCCTCGTCGACGTGCTGGTCCAGCAGGTCGCCGTAGCCGTCGACCACCTGGAGCCCGTTGAGGACGTTGTGCCGGAGGAGGTGGTTGATGAACGTCAGCGCGTCCTGCTGTGCGGCGGTTCGCTCGAGGAGTCGGGCGTTCTGCGCCGCGCGGGCCCGGTTCATTCCGATCACCAGCCCGAGCGCGGCCCCGAAACCGCAGAACAGGGCGAGGTCCGCGAAGATCGAGCGGGTACCGGATCCCGCGAGGACATCTCCGAGTCGTGACCAGAGATAGAGCCCGGCGACGACGACCACCACGCCGGCCATCCAGTAGGTCGCGCGCTGGATCTCCCGGTACTCCAGGTCGGTCCGCGCGACGTAGATGGCGCTCGCGACGATCGAGAGCGGGACGAAGATGTCCATGAAGCCGTAGAAGAGGAGGGTGACCAGCGGCTCGCCGCGGAAGTGATAGGGTATCGCAACGACACCGCCGGCGGTCAGCAACCCGCCCATGAGGCCGATGCCCCAGGCACGGGGCGGACGGACCTGCTTCCCCCCACGGACACCCATACCGTTTCAGTGTCGCCTCGGGAGATAACCTTGCCGCCCGGGCCGCCGAGGTCGCTATCGCGGTTCGACCGCGGAACAGGGGGCCACCGCTGCGTAGAGTGTTACCTCGGCACAACCACTAAGCCATCCGGACCCGGTGGTGGTTCCATGAACTTCGCGAACTACCTGGACATGGCAGCCGCGGAGGCACCGACCGACCTCGCCATCACGGACCCGCAGCGGGACCTGACCTATCGTGAACTCGCTGGAGAGACCGACGCGTTCGCCAACGCGCTGGCGGAACTGGGCGTCGAGCCGGGGGACCGGGTCGCGCTCTACCTCCCGAACAGCACCGCGTTCGTGGCGAGCTACTTCGGCGCGATGAAGCACGGCGCCATCCCGTTCCCCATCAACATGCGGTTCGAGGGGCCGGAGGTGGAGTACGTCCTCGACGACGCCGGCGCGACGGCGCTGGTGACGGTGGGCCAGTTCGAGGACGCCGCGGCCTCGTTCGAGACCGACGCCCTCGAGCATCTCATCGTCGCCGAGGGGGAGCGGGGCCACGACTACAGGTCGCTCGTCGGCGAGCACGCCGGCGTGGGGTACGACATCCACCCGCGCAAGAGCTACGAACTGGCCGAGCTGCTCTACACCTCGGGAACCACCGGCCGGCCGAAGGGCGTCAAGCACACGCACGGGAACCTGCAGGCGAACGCCGACGGCCTCATCGGCGCGATGAACTGGACCAGCGACGAGGCCGCGCTGACGGTCTGTCCGTGCTTCCACGTCTCCGGCCTGAACGTGACCACGACGCCGTTCGTCGTCGCGGGCGCGGAGAACCACCTCCTCCCGACCTGGGACATCGACCTCGCGCTGTCGACGATGGCCGAGCGCGACGTGACGTACGCCTTCTTCATCCCGACGATGCTGGTCGACATCCTCAACCAGGGCATCGGCGACCACGACCTCTCGGCGCTGGAGACGGTCGGGGTCGGTGGCTCGCCGATGCCCAAAGAGCGCATCGAGGCCGCCGAGGAGCTGCTCGACATCAAGCTCCTGGAGGGGTACGGGATGACCGAGACGACGCCACTCGCGGCTATCAACACCCCCGACCAGGACGTCTACAAGGCGGGGAGCATCGGCCCACCGGCCCGCGAGGTGGTCGACGTCCGCATCGAGGACCCCGAGACGAAGGAGGCCGTGGGGACGAACGAGAAGGGCGAGATGCTCTGGCACGGCGACACCATCACGCCGGGCTACTACAACCTGCCCGAGGAGAACGAGCAGGCCTTCGTACAGCGGGAGGGCAAGGAGTGGCTCCGCTCGGGCGACGTGGCGCGGATGGACGAGGACGGCCACCTGTTCGTCGAGGACCGCATCGACGACATGATCATCACCGGCGGGGAGAACGTCTACCCCCGCGAGGTCGAGGAGGTGCTGTACGGCGTCGAGGGCGTCGCGGAGGTCGCCGTCGTCGGCGCGCCGGACGACCGCCTGGGCGAGCGCATCATCGCGTTCGTCGTCGGCGACGTGACCGCGGACCAGCTGGAGGCCGGCTGTCGCGGGACGCTCACCGACTACAAGGTCCCCAAGGAGTTCCGCGTCGTCGACGAGTTGCCGAAGACCTCCACGCAGAAGATGGACAAGGTGGCGCTGCGCGACCAGCTGGAGTGAGCGGCCGCCTCCGTCCGGAGGCGGCCCGCATACCTTTAGGGTCGCCGTTCGTGTGAGGCATGTGAACTTTGCTCATCACGTTCGGCAAGCGGCCAGGGACCGGCCCGGGCGGACGGCCCTGACGGACCCCGGGCGGTCGGTCACCTTCGCGGAACTGGACGCAGAGACGGACGCGTTCGCCAACGCGCTGGCCGAGTTGGGCGTCGACCCGGGCGACCGTGTCGCGCTCTACCTGCCGAACAGCATCTCGTTCGTGGCCGCCTACTTCGGCACGATGAAGCGCGGCGCCATCCCGTTCCCTATCAACCTCAGGTTCGAGGGCGAGGAGATCAGCTACGTGCTGGAGGACGGTGGCGCCCGCGTGGTCGTGACCGCCGGGCCGTTCGAGGACGCCATCGCGGACCTGGACGCCGGTTCCGTCGAGGAACTGGTCGTCGCGGGCGGTGACCGGGGCCGCGACTACGCGTCGCTCGTCGAGCAGCACGCGGGGCATCACGAGGTCCACCCGCGGAAGGAGGCCGAACTGGCCGATATCATGTACACCTCGGGGACCACCGGCCGTCCGAAGGGGGTCAGGCACACCCACCAGAACCTCTCGACCAACGCCCGGGCCATCCTCACCCGGATGGAGTGGTCGGCGAACGACGTCGGCCTCACCGTCAATCCGTGCTTCCACGTCGCGGGGCTCCACGTCACCGTCTCCCCGTTCCTCGTCAGTGGCACCACCAACCACCTGCTGGCCGACTGGGACCCGGCGACGGCGCTCTCGACGGTCGAGGAGCACGGCGTCACGACCAGCTTCTGCATCGCGACCATCATCGTCGACCTAGTGAACTTCGAGGACGCGGCGTCGTACGACACGTCGACGCTCTCGGTGGTCGGGTGCGGCGGGTCACCGATGCCGAAAGAGCGCATATCGACGTTCGAGGAGCGCTACGATGCCACACTCGTCGAGGGGTACGGGATGACCGAGACGACGCCCGCGGCCGCGCTGAATCACCCGGGCGAGGACGCCGTGCGCAAGCCCGGGAGCATCGGCACCGTCATCGCGGACGTGGTCGACGTCCGTATCGAGGACCCGGAGAGCGGTGAGCCGGTCCAGCGCGGGGAGCTCGGCGAACTGCTCTGGCACGGTGACACCGTGACGCCGGGCTACTACAACCTCCCCGAGGAGAACGAGGCGGCGTTCGTCCAGCGGGAGGGCAAGCGCTGGCTCCGCTCGGGCGACATCGCCCGGATGGACGAGGACGGCCACCTGTTCATCGAGGACCGTATCGACGACATGCTCATCACGGGTGGCGAGAACGTCTACCCCCGCGAGGTGGAGGACGTGCTGTACCTGCTGGACGGGGTCGCGGAGGCAGCGGTGTTCGGCACCCCGCACGAGCGACTCGGCGAGCAGGTGACGGCGGCCATCGTCCGGGACGACGACGCGCTCGACGACGATACCGTCGAGCGTCACTGCCGGGAGCACCTGGCCGGGTTCAAGATCCCCCGCCGCATCCAGTTCGTCGACGCGATGCCACGGACGTCCACCCGGAAGATCGACAAGGTGGCGCTGCGGGAGCGGCTGGAGTGAGCCACGGGCGCACGCCGGTCCCAGGCCCGGGTGACCGGGGTCAAGAACCAGCCTGCTCTCGACAGGGGTGCTTACTTGTACCCGCCGCGGGTGTGGTACGCCATGTCCGACAACAGCGCGCCGACGGACAGCTGGCCAGCCACACCCCCCTCCACCGACATCTTCGCCGACGACCTCCTCGAGGGAGAGGTCTGTCTCGTGACCGGCGGCGGGACCGGCATCGGCGAGGAGATGGCCCTCGCGTTCGCCGAGCACGGCGCCGACGTCGCCATCGCCAGCCGGGATATGGACCACCTCGAACCCGTGGCCGCGGCCATCGAGGAGAAGGGTGTGAACGCCTGCGCGACCACCGTCGACGTCCGAGACAAGGAGAAGGTCGACGAGATGCGCGACACCGTCCTCGACGAGCTGGGCGAGATCACCGTGCTCGTCAACAACGCCGGCGCGAACTTCGTCACCCCCTTCGAGGACCTCTCGGTCAACGGCTGGCGCGCGGTCGTCGGCACCATCCTCGACGGGACGGCCTACTGTACGATGAGCGTCGGGGAGCATATGCGCGAGAACGGCGGCGGCTCCATCATCGCGATGGGCGCGACCAACAGCGTCGACGGGGCCCCCTTCCACGCCCACTCCGGCGCGGGGAAGGCGGGTATCCACAACCTGATGCAGACCGTCGCCAGCGAGTGGGCGAAGTACGGCATCCGCGCCAACACCATCGCCCCCGGCATCATCGAGACCGAGGGGGTGTCGGAGGCGGCCGGCGGGGCGCTCCCGGCGGAACTGCTGGAGGGGATGGCCGCCGACCGCTTCGGCGTCGCGAAGGACTGCGTGCCGCTGGCCGTCTTCCTCGCGAGTCGCGCCTCCGCGTACGTGACCGGGTCGTACTACCAGGTCGACGGCGGCCACCTCGTGCGACAGTCGCCGTACTGACACCGGTCCGGGACGGTTTCCACCCGCGACCGACTGGGGCCGCACATGGGCCACTGCATCGCCTGCGGCGCGGAACTCGTCGAGGTCGTCGAGAGCGACACGGAGGCGAAGTTCAGCGACGCCACCGTCTGGGAGTGCGACGAGTGCGGCGCCACCCTCGGCGTGACGGAGTACGGGGTCTGAGGCCCCCCGACCGGGCGCCGGAACGCCCATGCCACCGCCGGCCGTAGGAGCCCCCGTCATGGTCAGGATGGAATCCGAGGCGGACGCCCTGGAGCGGGGCGACGCCGCCCCCGAGTTCGAACTGCCGGGGACGGACGGCGAGACGTACACCCTCGACAGTTTCGCCGACAACGACGCCCTGTTGCTGGTGTTCACCTGCAACCACTGCCCGTACGCGAAGGCGAAGTTCGAGGCGCTGAACGGGATCGCGGCGGACTACGACGACGTCGCGGTGGTGGGCATCAATCCGAACGACGCCGCGGAGTACCCCGACGACTCCTTCGAGAAGATGCAGGAGTACGTCGACTCCGGGCAGGTCCAGTACGACGCGTACCTCCGCGACGAGAGCCAGGCGGTGGCCGCGGCGTACGGGGCCACCTGCACGCCCGACCCGTTCCTGTTCGCTCAGCACTCGGGGGAGTGGCACCTGAAGTACCACGGCCGCCTCGACGACGCGATGAGCCCCGACGACGAGCCCTCGGGCGAACCGGGCTTCGAGATGCGCGAGCTCATCGACACCGTCCTCGCGGGCGAGAGGGTGGAGACCGAGATGCGACCCTCGCGTGGCTGTTCCATCAAGTGGCGTGACTGAGGGGACCGACGGCGCCCGCCCCCCACCGAGCGGCAACCGTTTTGACCGGGGCCGTCGACGGTCGTGGTATGGCCCTCACGGACTACCTCGACGAGGTGAGCCCCGGCACGGTAATCGTCGTCGCCATCGTGCTGATCGTCTTCCCGGAACCCGCGACCTCGACGCTCGGCGCGGGGCTCCTCCTGTTCGGCCTCGCGTGGCTGGCCTACGAGTGGAACCGCCCCTGAACGGTCACTTCCCACCCGCGGCGATCGCTCCGATACGCGCGCTCCCAGCAGCCACGGTGCCGCCGTGGAAGCAGTGCGTCGTCTCGATATCGAGCGCTGCGAGCCGGTCGGCCGACGTCAGCGCCGTGTCCATGTCCTCGGTGAATCCCTCGTTCGGCCCCTGCAGGCCGTCGGCGTCCGCCGTCAGCGCGTCGGCCGCGAACAGCACCCGCTCGTCGGGGAGGTAGACGGAGACGTGGCCGGGCGTGTGTCCCGGCGTCGGGACGACGCGTGCCGGCCCGCGGTCGGTGTGGAACGTGACGCCCTCATCGAACGTCACGTCGACGCGGCCGGGCGGGTAGCGCTCGCCCGGGCCGCGGGTGTCCGCACGGCCGTCCACGGCGCGGGCCTCGTGCTCGCTCGCGAGGACGGTCACGTCGGTCGCGTCCTGCAGGGCGGCCAGTCCGCCCGCGTGGTCCCAGTCGTGGTGGGTCACCAGGACCGTCGCCAGGTCGTCGAGCGCGAAGCCCGCCTCGCCGAGGCGCTCGCGGAGCTGGTCGAGCGCTCCGTCGGGCCCGACATCCAGCAACAGGAGGCCGCGAGGCGTCTCGATGCCCGCCGGGTTGATGGTCACCTGGCCGTCGCCGTGGTCGAACGTGAGCGGGAACGTGTGGACGCCGTCGGGGAGCATACGATGGGGTATGCGGGCGGATACCATCGTCCTTCGGGCGTGGTGGGGTCGGAACGGTTTTCCCGCGACCGGGTGAGCGAACGTGGGTGAGACGTCGGCTCGGCTACGCCTCGTTCGCCCTCGCCGTGCTCGCCCTCCTCGCCGGGAGCGCCATCACCGCCCGCCAGCCCGACATCGGGAGCGTCGCGGGGACGCCGCTCTGGGTGGTCGCCAGCAAGTCGCTGCTCGCGCTGGGCATCACCTTCGGCGCGTACGGCCTGTACGCGTTCGTCCTGGGCTTTCTCACGAGGCGGACGCCGGACAAGCGCCGCCAGCACGACATCCGCAACGTCCTCCGCCTGCTGTTCCTCGCCGCGGTCCTCATCGCGGTGCTCGGGGTCATCACGGACCAGTGGGTCGGCGTGCTGTTCTCGCTGGGCGTGGTGGGCTTCGCGGTCACGTTCGCGCTCCAGCAGCCCCTGTTCTCGCTCATCGGCTGGGTCTACATCATGGTCAAGCGCCCGTACCAGGTGGGCGACCGTGTCGCCATCGAGGGGACAAAGGGCGACGTGGTCAGCGTCGACTTCCTCGTGACGACGGTCTGGGAGATCAACGGCGAGCTCGTCACCTCGAACCAGCCCTCCGGCCGCATCGTCACCCTCCCGAACAGCGTCGTCCTCTCCTCGCACGTCTACAACTACTCCTGGGAGGGGTTCCCCTACGTCTGGAACGAGCTGCCGGTGCAGGTTGCCTACGAGACCGACCTCGACTACGCGCGCGAGCTGATGGTCGAGGAGGCCGACGACTTCCTCGGCGACGAGATGGCCGACCACATCGCCGACTACCGGGAGCGACTCGCCGAGACGCCCGTCGAACTGGAGGTCCGAGACCGACCGGCGGTCAACATCGTCCAGAAGGAGTCCTGGGTCGAACTCCGGCTGCGCTACCTGGTCCACCCGCGCCGTGGCCAGCGGGTCCGGAACGAACTGTACCAGCGGATCCTCGAGCGGATGAACGAGGAGCCCGAGCGCGTGAAGTTCCCCGTCAGTCGGAACCGGTAGCCGGCGCATGGTTCCAGAGCCCGTGACTCAATCGTCGCCGGAGCGACCGTCCCCGTCGTCGCGGACCTGCTCGGCCACCGTGTCGGCCCCGTCCACGCGCCGGCGGAGCATGCGCTCGTGTGCGACCTGCAGTTCCTCGGCGGAGAGCCCCACGTCGAGCGCCGCCAGGACCGCCTCGTCGAGGGCCTGCTGTGTCCCCGCGCCGTCGAGCAGTCGCTCGCCAGCCTCCCGGATGGCCGCCCGCTCCTCGACCGAGAACCGTGCCGGGTCCGGAATCGGGACCGAGGCCACCTCGTAGGTGAGCAACTGGAGCGCACCACCGCCCTCGTGCCGGCCCCAGAGTTCGAGCAGGACCTTGTGGAGCGTCGTGTTCAGCAGGTGTGGGACCACGTTCCCGTACTCGGTCACGTCGACACGCTGGATGGCGTTCGTCGGCGCGAACCCGCCCGCGTTCTCGACGGTGAACACCCGTTCGTTGTAGAAGACCGGGTGCAGCACCTCGGGCGCCGGCAACTCCCCGAGGTTGAACCACGGCGTGTGCTGGGAGACGGTCCGCCCCTCGGGGACGCCCTCGGCCTCGCCGTGCTGGATGTAGGTGAGAACCGCGTCGTGGCCGTCCTCGCGGAGCGCCGTCTTCACGGCCTCCTCCAGGTCGGTATCCGAGGTCCCGGGCCGTTCCTCGCGGACCGCCTCGACGTAGTCGTGCATGTCGAGGAGGAACTGGTCGGTGGCTTCGAGCCGCCGGGTCTCGATGTCACGGAGCGACCGGATGGCGGGCCGCAGGAACCGGCCCGGGAGGTCCCACCGGGCCACGTCGCTCCGGTCGGGCAGGAAGAACCCGTTGTTGCCGGTCTTGTGCCCGAACGAGACGTCCGCGTAGGTGTCGAGGGGGACCGTCCGGTCGCGCTCCACCAGCTCGATGAACGGCGTGGGGGCCGTCAGGTAGTACCCGAGTTTGGAGCCTCCTCGCGCCGCGAGGGTCCGTTGCGAAACGCTCACGACGCGGTGGGAGTCGTCGGCTTCCACCGCGAACGGCTGCGACCCTGGGACGGTCCGGTCCCCGTCGACGATGCGCGCGAGCCGCCCGGGAGAGACCGGGTCGGTCAGCCGGACGAAGTCCGTCACGGTGTCGGCACGCGCGGCCGGGTCGCTGCACCGCTCCGCGAACAGCAGGACCGTGTCCACCAGGGCGTCGAACGCGCGTGCAGAGAACCCGACGACGGCCGCCAGTCTCGTGTGGTCGTAGAGGAACCGCTGGAGGTCCTCCCCGTACCGGGTGTCGAGCCACTTCGTCGGGACCAGGAACCCGAGCCGGCCGCCCTCGCGGAGGAACTGCAGTCCGTGGGTGACGAAGTAGACGTACGCGTCCGACCGCGTCGAGAGCTTCCGGTCGCCGTCGTGGTAGGGGTGGTCGCCCTCGGGCCCGAACGCCCGGAGGTGGTCGCGGTAGTGGTCCCTGTCGGGAGCCAGCTGCTCCTGGCGGATGTACGGCGGATTGCCGACCACGGCGTCGAAGGTCCCCTCGCCGGTTCGCCCCTCGCCGGCGAACGCTCCGGGTGAGCAGTCGAAGAAGGACGCCTCCATGGTCCGGACCTGCTGTTCGTCGGGCCACTCGTCCCCGGCGGTGAGGTTGCTCACGGCCAGGGCCAGCGCGTCCCCGTCGACATCCACGGCCACGACGTGGTCGAGGACCTCGCTCGGTGTCGCCGCCGACGCCGTCTCCGCGAGGCGGTCACGCGCCGCGACGGCGAACCGCCCGCTTCCCGCCGCCGGGTCGAGCACACGGGCCGGACCGGCCGCACGGGGCCGGATGGCCCACTCGCAGACCCCCGCCGCGATGGCCGGCGGGGTGTAGTAGGCCCCCAGCGCCGCCCGCCGGTCGTCCGAGAGGCCCGCCTCGTATCTGGCCCCGGGCGAGTCCTCCTCCATGGGTGTGGCTTCGGAGCCACCGTGATAACGGTTCGTCCTCCGCGAGTGAGCGCCGTTCCGGCCATGGGTTTACGCCCCCGGCCGA
This sequence comes from Haloglomus litoreum, assembly GCF_029338515.1. Classification (GTDB taxonomy): domain Archaea; phylum Halobacteriota; class Halobacteria; order Halobacteriales; family Haloarculaceae; genus Haloglomus; species Haloglomus litoreum. The sequence continues at coordinate 2,417,148 of NZ_CP119988.1, forward strand.
CCGACCGACCCCCATGGACACCGAGGAGTTCCTGCCGTCGGTCACGGCCTCGTTCGCCGAGGCCGTCGGCCCGGAGGCGGACGCGGTGGTCGAGGAGATGGACGCGCGCGCCGACCGCGAGGGGTTCCCGACGGTCGGCCCCGCGGTCGGCGGCTGGCTCCGGCTGCTCGCACGGGCCGTCGACGCCGAGCGCGTCTTCGAGTTCGGCTCCGGGTACGGCTACTCGGCGTACTGGATGGCGCCGGCGCTCCCGCCGGACGGCGAACTGGTCCTGACCGAGTTCGACGAGGACGAACTGGCCGACGCCCGCGAGTACCTCGAACGGGGTGGCTACGCGGACCGGGCCGTCTTCGAGGCCGGGGACGCGCTCGCGACCGTCGAGGGCTACCGCGGCCCGTTCGACCTCGTCCTGCTGGACCACGAGAAGGAGCGCTACGCCGAGGCGTTCGAGGCCGTCCGGGAGAAGGTCCCCGTCGGGGGGGTCGTCTGTGCGGACAACGCGATGACCGCCGGACCCATCGAGTTCGACGCGCTCCGGCGACTCGTGGGCGGAGCCGAGGACGCCGACGACGTCGACACCACGGACGCGACCCGCGGCATCGCCGACTACCTGGAGACGGTCCGTGCGGACCCGGCATTCGAGACGACGCTCCTCCCGCTGGGCGAGGGGCTGTCGGTGAGTATCCGCGTCGAATGACGGCTAATCTGCATATATGTCCTGAAAATAGGGCGCAAAATCTAGAACCATATTATAATGAGATAATCGTCGACTTTCGCGCTATTCGACACGTTACCGGAGAGCGTGGCCACTCACGGTTTCGATGCGCTCGACGAAGGAATCCCGGCTTCAGGCGACGGGGCGCTTCTTCCGCGTGACGTAGCCGGCGATGCGGTTGCGGACGCCCTTGGACTCGACGTTGGTGGTCTCCGTGACGACCTCCTTGTTGTGCTCGAAGTCCTGGCCGAACGCGTCCGGGTAGCGCTCGAGCAGTCGGTTCCCGATCTTCTTGATGTAGGCGGGCTTGATGGCCATGGTGTCCGACAACTCGTCGGTCCGTACCTAAAAACGTTCGACTCCCGCCCTGGCGTGTCACTCGTCGGCACGACCGTCCCCGGCGTGGGCGCTCCCCCCGGCGCGGTCGGCCTCCCAGTCGACGAGCTCCTCGAACCGGTCCCAGGCGGCTCGCTCGCGGTCGCCCGCACAGGAGTCCACCACGTCGGCGTAGTGGGCGATGCGCTCGCGGAGCGCCGCGTCGTCGAACCCGGGCACACCGAGGCGCGAGGCCGCCACGGTCGCCTCCACGACAGCCGCACGCGCGCGGTTGTGCGTCGGTACCTCGCGCGAACGGACGACCGATTCGACCGGTCGGAGCGCCCAGTCGACCCACTCCGTCCCGTCGTCGGTCCCCGAATCGAGGCGTTCGACCCGGACGCGGGCCCAGGCCGCGGCGCGTTCGAGGACCGGGTCATCCTCCTCGCGGACGCTGCACGCCGCCTCGACGAAGTCCACGGGGTTCGTCCAGAACTGGACGTACCCGCCGCCGCGCGCCTCGAAGTTGCGGCGGGTCCGGGTGCGACCCCAGGTGCGGGCCGTGACCGTGCCGGGGGCTGCCTCCGGCGCTGCGTCGGGCGGCGAGAGCCCCAGCGCCGCGACGTTCCAGCGGTCGTTCGGGCCGCGCGTCGTCACGACGGATTCGGTGACGCCCCGTCCCGCGAGGTCGACCGGCCAGTCGGCGCTGGGCGGGTTCTCCGCCTCCGGTGAAGGCCCGGCCACCGGGTCGTCGGTCACACCGCCACCCCCCGGCGGAGCGCCACGAACAGTGCACCGGCCGTCAGGTCGGCCGTCGTCCCCGGATTGACACCCTCGGCGACGAGTTCGTCGGCCAGTTCCGCCGGGGTGAGGTCGCCGTCACGGGCCGCCCGCGCCCGCTCGCGGACGCGCTCGGCCGTCCCGTGGTCGTGGGTCTTCACGACGAACGTATCGAGGTCGGTCGCGAGCATCTCGAGGAAGACGCGGGCAGCGCGGTCGGGGACCGGGCCGTCGTCGGCCCGGATGGCCGCCGCGCCGTCGAAGACCCGGGGGAACCCGTCGACCCACTCGGCCGCCACCCCGTCCACGTCCGCCGAGCGCTCCATCACCTCGAACAGGGTGAGGTCGCGCTCACGGAGTGCGGCCGCCGCATCGCCCCCGCGGCGGACGTCCAGGTCGTCCATCCCCTCGGGCGGGTCGTCGACGGCCACGTCGACCGCGTCGAACGCGCGGTAGAAGCCGACGGCGTCCTCGACCGTCGTCGCCGCCACCACATCGGCGGCCCCGTCCGGCGAGAGGTCGCCGGCGTGGTCGGCGTACACGAGCGGGAGCACGGTCAGGATGGCGCCGAACTGGGTGTTCCCGCCCTGCTGGTGGCGCATCCCCTCGATGGCGCGACGGAAGGTCTCGCCCAGCGGGGCATCCGGCACCGCGCGGAAGGCCGGTTCGGCCCCGACGGCGCCGGCGAGGAAGTGCTCGAACCGGAGGTCGTCGTGGTCGTGGAGCCGGTCGACGTTCCCGGGTTTCGGCGTCCCGGTCACCTCCAGCAGCAAGGCGAGGACCGCGTCCTGTGCGGCGGTTCGTGGACTCCGGCCCGTCACGGGTTCTCGCCTCCGCCCGCCGCGGTCGGCCGCCGTCCCGAGGCCGACCCGTCGGACCACTCGGCCACCGCGGCCCGGACGCGAGAGAGGACCTCGGGGCGGTCGCTCGGCCGACCGACCGAGACCGCGTCGGCGCCGTACGAGAGGTACTCCCGCACGGTTCGGCGATCCCGGACGCCGTTGTTGGCGACGACGAACGCGTCGGGGCAGGCCGCGACCACGTCGGCGACGACGCCCTCCGAGTCCATCGCGTCGACGTGGAGGAGGTCAGCCCCTGCGGCGTGGGCCGTCCGGCAGACCGCCGGGAGGTCGACACCGGCGACCTCCGTCCGGCACTTGACACCCACCGTCGCGCCGGCCTCGCTCGCGGCCTGGACCTGTTCGGCGAGGCGCTCCGGGTCACGGAGGAGCGACTGGCCGGCACCCGCCGCACACATCTCGCCCTGCCGGCAATGGGCGTTGACCTCCAGCACGGCATCGTGGTCGGCGCACACTGCGGCGGCCTCGGCGACGGGTCCCGGTCCCGCGGCACGGACGTTGAACGCCGGTCGAAGCGGTTCGTCGGCCAGTGCCGAGAGCTGCCGGTCGATGAACGCCACCGGGTCGTCCGGGAGGAACTCCTCGCGGTCCCGCTCGACGAGCGCCCGAGCCGCCGACCGCGTGGGCCCGTCGAGCGCGATGCCGCCGAGGACGGCGCAACCGACGTGGGGGAGGGCGGCGCGGGCCCACGCCGCGTCGGACTCGCCCGAGAGCGACGCGACGGCGACACGGGGCTCGAACGGTGGGGCGTCGGACGGGGGGGTCATGCGCCGACGACCTCCAGGGCCTCCTTGCACGCCCAGGCCACCCGCTCGGCGTCGGCCGGCGTGTCCAGCGTCGTATCCGTCTGCACGACCGGGCGGTCGAGGTCGGTCCCGTCGGCCTCGTCGAGGACGAACGCGTCCACCCCGGGGTAGGCGTCGGCCACGCCCCGTGTGGAGGGCTCGTAGCCGACCGCATCCATCAGCTTCGCCGCGGGCCCGGAGAACACCCGGTCCTCGACGAACGGCGAGACGGCGACCGCCGGCGTCCGGTCGAGCGCGTCCGCGAAGGCGTCCATCGCGGTCATCGGCCCGATGCTCGTCACCGGGTTGGAGGGCCCGACGACCACGGGTTCGGTCAGCGCCGTCAGCACCTCGTCGGTCGGCTCGGCGGCCTCGGCGCCGCGGAACTCGACGGATTCGACAGCCGGCTCCGCGCGCCGATGGACCCAGAACTCCTGGAAGTGCATCGGTCCCTCGTCGGTGTGGACGATGCTCGCCACGGGCTCGTCGCTCATCGGGAGCAGCGTCCGGTCGAGCCCGAACGCGTCGGCGAGGGTGTGGGTGACCTCGGTGAGCGAGCGCCCCTCGTCCAGCAGCGAGGTCCGGGTGACGTGGACGGCCCGGTCGCGGTCGCCGATCTCCATGAACTCCGCGACACCCGAGAACCGGCGCCAGCGCGCGATGTCGCGGCCCTCTGTCTGGAGGTCATCGGGCAGGTAGCGCGGCCCGGCTTCGAGCCTGGCCGCCTGGGCGAGCTCCTGCAGGCGCTCGTGGGTCGTCGTGGTGTCGTCCTCGATACCCCACCAGCGCTCCCGGTCGAGGACGCCACCCTCGAGGAACAGCACCGTGTCCAGGTCCGGACAGACGAGGTGGCCGCCGAGTTCGACGTCGTCGCCGGTGTTGGCGACCACGCTCGTCTCCTGGGGGTCGAAGACGGCGTCCGCGCCGGCCAGCAGCTTCGGCGTTCCCGTACCGCCGGCGAGGAAGGTGACCATATCTCGGCTCGGGTGGGGCGGGACTAACGCGTTTCGCCTGCCCCCGCCCGGACCTTGGACCCCCCGCCCCCGGTGTCGTCGGTCCACGGCGGCGGCGTGACCGCCGTGTCGCCGAGGGCGCGGTAGCGGGTCCGCTCGACGACGACGTACTGGCGACCGCCGGCCGAGACCCGCATCGTCAACCGAGAGCGGGCGAGCGAGCCGTCCGGCCTGACGAGCACCTCCAGCCGGTACCGCTCGATGTGCGTGTCCCCGGCGTAGTGGGAGTAGCGGACGTCCGACCAGGAGCCGTTGCGGACGACGTAGCGGTACGTCCCCTGGCCGTCCACCATCGCCGGCCCGTCGTAGTGGAGCGGTTCCGCAGTCAGCACTGCGCCCGTGGGCGCCGGCACCAGCCCTCCCTCCGTCGGGCCGGTGAGGTTCCCCCCGTAGCGCTCCCGGGACGTCCGGTTCCGGCCGTTCTCGCCGGGCGGGTACGTCAACCGCGTGTACCGGTAGCCCGGCTCCGCGTCGGTCCCCGTCACGGTGTACGAGACCAGCACCCGGTCGGGGTGCTCCTGGCGGACCAGCGACCGCCCTGCGGACAGCTGCCGCCGCGCCATGGTTCGGTCCACCCGGACGACGTCGGCGCCCTTCACGGCCCGTTCGCTCCGCTCGTACGTGTAGGAGCCCGCGTCCCGGAGGGCGGCCCCGGTTCGTTCGTAGAGCAGCCCTTCGTCGTGCAACGTCTCGCCGTACGGCGGTTCTCCCGCAACGCGGCGGTCTGCCTCGGGGGCCACGACACCGCTACAGCCGGGCAGGATGAGGGCGACGACGAGTAGCCAGGTGGCTGGATGCGTCGGCACGGGGTCGAAGTCCGGCGCGCGACGGGAAACGGTTCCGCCGGAGTGGGCCGGCCGTTCAGGTCCACGCGTAGCCTTTTGTCCGAGGCGGCGCAACCCCGCATCGATGGTCACCATCAAGGACTCCGTCCACGACCACATCGATATCGACGGTGTGGCGGAGGCCCTGCTCGAGACGCCGCCCGTCCAGCGGCTCCGGCGCATCCGCCAGCTGGGGACCGTCCAGCTGGTCTACCCCTCCGCGAACCACACGCGCTTCGAGCACTCGCTGGGCGTGTTCCACCTCGCCGACCGGGCGCTGGAGCACCTCTCCGTCGCGGGGCAGCAGGCGGAACGCGTCCGTGCGGCGGCCCTCCTCCACGACATCGGCCACTCGCCGTACTCGCACAACACCGAGGAGGTGGTCGAGCGCTACACCGGCCGCGCCCACGACGACGTGGGGCCGCTCATCACCGAGGGCCCGGTCGCGCGCGTTCTGACCGAGCACGGCCTCGACCCGAGTGCGGTGGCGGGACTGGTCCGTGGCGAGGGTGAACTCGGCCAGCTCGTCTCCGGCGAGCTCGACGTCGACCGGATGGACTACCTCGTCCGCGACGCCCACCACACCGGTAACCCGTACGGCATCATCGACCAGGCACGGCTCGTCCGGGAGCTGGCGCTGGTGGACGGCGAGCTCGCACTCGCCGAGGGGAACGTCCAGACGGCCGAGTCGCTCCTGCTCGCGCGGGCGCTGATGAACCCGACCGTCTACAACCACCACGCCGCCCGCGTCGGGAAGGCGATGCTCCGGCGCGGCGCCGAGCGGCTGCTGGAGGGCGGCGTCTCGCCCGAGGAGCTCCGGCGGATGGACGACTGGGACTTCCACGTCGCGCTCCGGGACGAGGAGTCGACGGCGGCCATCGCCCACCGGCTCGACCGCCGGGACCTCTTCAAGCGGGCCGTCTGGGCCGAGATCGTCGACGTGCCCGACGACCTGTTCGACGCCGACTACTACGAGATCCAGTCCCTGGAGCGGGATGTCGCCGACCGGGCCGGGGTCGACCCGGACGCCGTCATCGTCGACATCCCGGGCGAGCCACGGATGAAGGAATCGACCACGAAGGTCGTCGTCAACGGGGAGGCCCGGCGACTGGATCAGCAGTCGGCGCTCGTCGACGCGTTGCGGACGGCCCAGCGCGAACAGTGGCGGATGGGCGTCTACTGTCCCGCCGAGCACACCGACAGTGTGGGGCCAGCCGCCGAGTCCGTCCTCGGCCTGGAACTGGACGCGCTCGTGACGGACGTGCGGACGCGGATGCACGCCCGGCTGGACGAGTTCTGAGTTGCAGTGGCGGCCGGGGCCGACACGGCTCCGGCTGTCGACGCCGAGGCCCGCGCGACACCTCGGAGCGCCTTTAGGCATCGCCCGTCTACGGACCGGTGAATGGCCGACGACGGGGACGGGTACGTCTGCACCCAGTGTGGCCGCAAGCAGCCGACGGATATGTCGACCTGCGAGTGCGGGTCGGCGTCGTTCCGGCCGGTGACCGAGCGGCTCACCCGGAAGTGCACGGAGTGTGGAACGCTGGTGGCGAGGGGTGTCGACAGCTGCCCAGAGTGTGGCTTCCGCTCGTTCGAGCCGCTCGATGCTGGCCCGACCGCCGGCGAGGTTGCGACGGGATACGCGGAGTGGCAGTGCACGGAGTGTGGCCGCTCGCACCAGCGCAACAACCCGCCGTGCAAGCGGTGTGGCAACGGGACCTTCGAGCGGGTCGACGTCGACGCCGACGAGGTGACGCCGACGGAGTTCGTCGACGGCCGCTGGTACGAACTCGACCGGCCGACGATGGGGCTAGCGCTGGTCGCCGTCCTCCTGGTCGGCGTAGTCGGCGCGGGACTGCTGGGCGTCGGGCCGCTGGCACCCGACCCCCCGTGGACGGCGACGGTCGATGGACCAGCCCTCGAATCGGCCGTCGTGGAGGACCTCAATGCGGCCCGCGAGGGGAACGGCGCCGCGCCGCTGGGGACCGACGGCGACCTCGACGACGCGGCCGACGCGCGAGCGACCGCCCTCGCGACCGGCGACGGCGGCCCATCCATCGCCGAGCGCGTGACGAGTTGCGATGCGACCGGCCGCTCGATACGGGCCCGTGGTGACGAGCAGCCCCCTGGCGGCGGGGGGGACCCGACGACCGCCGAGCTCTCGGACGCCGTCGTCTCGACGCTCCTGTCGGGCGAGGGGGGCGACCCGTTCCTCGACCCGTCGGCCTCGCGGGTGGGCGTCGGGGTGGCCTCCGACGGCGGCCGGCTGGCGGTCGTGGTCGCCGTCTGCTGAGCCGGGACGGGATCGGCGAGACGCGGGCTGGACGGGACCCGGACTGGACCTGGAGGCGGCGCCGACCACCCGCAAGCGCCGGTGGCTTTTTACGCACCGGCCGGGTGAACGATTACCAAGTGAGAACTGATGGCACAGGCAGGACTCCTCGCGAGCACCGTCCTCATGGGCGTGCTCACCGCAGGGCTGGTGATACTGCTGGCGAACGGCCGGAACTGGCGCCGCTACTCGCCAACCGCGCTTCCCGCGAGGCGTGACGGCGGCGGAGTGTCGATGTCCGAGCGGCCGGGGATGCTGGCGCTCGGGTTCATCGCCATCGTCTTCGTCGTCGGCGGGGCGGTCGTCGTGCTGTCGGGCGGCCTGGCGACCATGGGCACGGCCACCCCGACCATCGACATGGCGCTGGCCGTCTCCGCACTGCTCGGACTCCTCGTCGTCGGCTACGTCGTGCTGGGGTCGTACTCGACGGCCCGCTCGCATGGCATCGGCTACGCACAGGCGCTCATGATCGCCGCCTGGGCGCTGGGCCTCCTGTTCATCGTGGCGGTGGCCGCGAAGCTGTTCACCGCCTGAGCCGATGTCGACCCGCTCGCTCGAGTTCAGACCCGGCAGCGAGGAGTGGTGGCTCGCCAGCCTGCTGGCCGCCGAACTGCTGGCGCTGGTCGGCTACTTCGGCCTGACGGACGCCGGCATCACGAGCCCACGTTACATCCTGTATCCCCTCGTGTGGATCACGGTCGGGGTCTGGGCCGTGCTCCGGGCCTCGCCCCCCGTCGCGAGCGAGCGGGCCAGGTGGATCGCCGGCGGAATCGCCGCGGGCTACGTCCTGTTGCTGGCCTTCCTCACCGGCCTCCTGGCGATCTACGTCTCGAACGGCGGTGCGGCCTCGGGCGGCCACTCGCACGTCCACGGCCTGCAGCTGACGATGACCGCACCGGGCTGGGGCCCCCGCATCTCGTACGTCACCCACGCGTTCCACGTCTACTTCGTCCCGTTCCGCTGGATCGGGTACCTCGCGCTGGGCTACCTGCTGTACGCGACCCTGCTGGACGCGACGAGCGCCGCGCTCTCGGGCGTCGTGGGGGTCGCGACCTGCCTCAGCTGTGCGTTCCCGCTCGTCGCGTCGGTGATGGGTGGCCTCGGCGGCGCCGCGGTCGTCGGTGGGCTGGCGACCTACTCGCTCGACCTGTCGACGGCCGCGTTCCTCGTGGCGGTGGGACTGCTCCTGTGGCGGCCCGAGTACGGGAGGGTCAGTCCGTCGTGACGCGACGCTGCCGGCGGCTCGCCGCCCGGCTCCCCCGCTCGGTCGCCGTCCTCCTCGGAGCGGTCCCGCTGCTCGCCGGGACGGCCGCCGCCCACGTCGGCGCGCTGGGCGGCGCCGGCACCCCCCAGCCGGTCCCGTTCTGGCTGGTCGCGCTGACCGGCGGCGGGCTCGTCGGCGGCTCCTTCCTGTTCACCAGCCTGATGACCGACCACGAGGCCATCCAGTCGGTCAACGCGAGCCGACTCGGTCTCCCGTCGGCCGCCGCCCTCCGTCGCGGCGCACGGACCGGCGCGCGCGTCCTCGGCGTCCTCGGCCTGCTCGCCGTGCTGACCGTGGCACTGTTCGGCCCGGCCGCCCCGACGAACGCCGCCGTCCTCGTGGTCTGGGTCGGCTGGTGGGCCGGCTACACCGCGAGCACCTACCTCGTCGGCGACAGCTGGCCGGCGCTGAACCCGTGGCGGACGCTCGCCGACCTGCTCCCGGCTCGCGACCGTGATCTCCCGGATCTCGGTGCGTGGCCCGCGACGGCCGGGCTGCTGGGGCTGGTCTGGCTGGAGGTCGTCAGCCCGGTCGCCTCCGACCCGCGCTTCCTCGCGGCCGTCGTGGTCGGCTACACGGGCGCCACGCTCGCCGGCGCCGCGGCCTACGGCGAGGCCTGGTTCGACCGCATCGACCCCGTCTCCCGCGTGTTCCGGCTCTACGGCTGGCTGGCACCGGTCCAGCGCACGGGTGATGGGCTCGCCCTCAGGCTCCCCGGCGGCACCCTCCCCTCACGCGAGCTAGCCGACCGCTCGGAGGTGGCGTTCGTGGTCGCGCTACTCTGGGTGACGACGTTCGACGGGCTCGTCTCGACTCCCACCTGGAACGACGTCGTGCGGCCGTTCGTCTCGGTCGGCGTCCCGGCACCGCTCGTCTACCTGGTCGCCACGCTCGCGGGCTTCGGCGTCTTCCTCGGCGGCTACCGCCTCGCCGCGAGCTACGCCCGCCGGACGGCCGCCACGTACGTCTCGGCGGTCGCCATCGAGCGCCGGTTCGCGCCCGCGCTGCTCCCCATCGCCGCCGGCTACCACCTGGCGCACTACCTGGGCTACGTGGTCGGCCTGTCGCCGGCCCTCGCGGCCGCCGTCACGAACCCGTTCGCCTCGCCGGCGCTCCGGGCGGTCGTCCTCCCGGACTGGTTCGGTGGCATCGCGCTCGCACTCGTGGTGCTCGCACACCTCGCGGCGGTCTGGGTCGCCCACGCCATCGCGTTCGACCTGTTCCCGGGGCGACTCCAGCCCATCCGCTCACAGTACCCGTTCGTCGTCGTGATGGTGGCCTACACCGCGACCAGCATGTGGATCGTCTCGCAACCGTTCGCCCGACCCATCGCCGTCTGAACCAGTATGTCCACGACCGTCCCACACGACACCGACCGGCCGCGCGAGGAGAGCGATACCTCCGGCGTCGACCCACCGGAGACGACCGTTCCGCCGGGCGAGGAGCCCGCGGTCTGTCCCTACTGCGACCGCCCGTTCCGGAGGGGCGAGGGGCTCGCGCTCCACGTCGGGGAACGGCACGCCGAGGTCCAGTCCGAGGCCGAGCGCGCGGCCTTCGAGTCCGCACGCGAGGCCGAGGGGGACGAGCTGTTCATGTACCATCTCCGGGTCATCGCGGCGCTCGGCGTGCTGTACGCGGTGCTGGTGCTGCTGTACATGATCGTCCTGGCCTGACCGGCTGGACTCTCGGGTAGCTCCGGAGCGCCCGGTCAGTGTTCCGGCGGGCTCGACTCGTCGGGACCGGGCTCCGTCGTCGCCCCCTCGCCGGGCGGGGACTCCTCGGGGTTCGTCGCAGCGGCAGCGGCTACCAGCAGGAACGTGACGACGAACGTGACCCCGCCCATCGTCAGCGCGAGCGGGACCGTCGGCGGTGCGTTCACCGAGCGGCCGGCGGCGAGCGCGACCCCGACGCCCGTCGGGAGCGAGAACAGGAGCGCCCAGAACAACCCCTCGGCGTCGAGGGTCCCGGGGAGCCCCCTCATCGACCCCGCATCCCCCAGGTCATAGCAGCGCCGCGCACTCCCGGCAGAACCGGTACCCCGTCTCGTTCACCGTCCCACAGCGGGGACAGATCGCCCCGTCGGTGACAGTCGGCGAGTGCTCCGCGCGCTGCCACTCCCGCGGGGTGGCCGTCCCGCTCGACGCGATGGGTGGGAGCTCCGACTCCTCGGCCGCCACGTACCTCGAGAGGTACAGCACCAGCGGTACCTGGACCGCCGGGATGAGCACGAGCGCGGCGATGAGCCAGAGCGAGACCATGGCCGCTCACGTGATGGAGTAGGAGGCGGCGATGGTTAACGCCAGCGCCGCGAGCAGTCCCATGCCCATCAGGTAGCTGAGCGAGCGCTGCTCCCAGCGGAGATGCTGGTAGTACGCGGCGACGATGACCGCCTTGAGCAGCGACAGCACCAGGATAGCGGCCACCGCCACCCAGTAGGTCCCCGGCTCCAGCAGGCCGGCGTACTCGACGGCGACCTGCACGGTCGCGCCGACGAACAGCACCACGTAGATGTACGTGTAGAGTTTTGCGTGTGACATTTCGATTGTTTCCTGTTTTCGATTATTGTGTTGATGTTTGAGTGGCTGTATCAGAGGATGTAGAACAGCGGGAAGAGGAACAGCCAGACGATGTCGACGAAGTGCCAGTAGAGGCCGAAGAACTCCAGCGGCGCCTCGTCGTCCAGGTAGGCGCCCCGCGAGGCGCGGACGATCATGTAGGTCGCGATGATGAGCCCGACGATGACGTGGGCCGCGTGCAGCCCGGTCGTCAGGAAGAACGTGGAGGCCCGGATGTTCGTCGAGAGCCAGATGCCCTCGTGGAACAGCTCGAACCACTCGATGCCCTTGTTGACGAGGAAGCCGATGCCGAGCAGGAGCGTCACCATCATCGAGGCGACGACACCCCGGGTGGAGTTGCGCTCGGCGGCCACCAGTGCGAGGACGACGCTGAACGAACTCGTCAACAGCAGGTAGGTGTTGACGAGCCCCGGGAGCGAGCGGTGGGGGATTGGCGTCCAGGCCGACCAGCCACCGGGGAACGCGACGCGGATGAAGACGTACGAGCCGATGAAGGCGCCGAACAGCACCACGTCGCTCGCCAGGAACACCCACATCCCAGTCTTCGTGTTCGAGGTGCTGGAGAACGGCCAGCTCTCGCCGAACGGGCCGGTCGGCCCGTGGAACTCCTCCAGCCCCATCGCGACCATCGCGCCCAACCCGAGCGCGGTCCCGAACACCAGTGAGCCCAGGTGGACCATCCCCCAGATGCCCTCGATGAGCTGCCCCTCCACGATGCCCGAGAGGCCGAAGAACGCGAACAGCGCGGCCGCGCCGGTCACGAACGGCCAGATGCTGGCGTGGCTGACGTGGTCGTCGTCGGAGTGGTCATCGTGGACGGTCGTGGCCACCTCACCCCCGTCGGTCGCCGCTTCACCCCCGTCCGCGGCCGACTCCGGCCGGAAGGAGAGCTTCCCGTCCCCGTAGCTGGGGATGCCTGGGAAGTTCTCCAGCGGCGGCGGGGACGGCACCGCCCACTCCGCCGTGGTGGAGTAGGCCCACGGGTTGCCCTCGGCCTCCTCGCCGGCCCAGATGGACTTCCCGATGGTGTAGACGGTGACGAGGAAGGAGAGCCCGAGGATGAACGCGCCGACCGTGGCGAGCTGGTGCCACGGCGTGAACGCCTCGGGGTAGTTGAACACCCGGCGGGGCGTCTCCCAGGCGACGAACATCGGGAAGTACAGCAGGTTGAACCCGATGAAGTACAGCACGAAGCTCACCTTCCCGAGGAACTCGTCGTACATCTTCCCGGTCATCTTCGGGAACCAGTAGTAGAGCGCCCCGATGAGCGCCGTGACGCCCCCGACCATGACGTAGTGGAAGTGTGCGACGACCCAGTAGGTGCCGCGGAACTCGTAGTCCAGCACGACGGCGCCGAGGAAGACGCCGGTGATGCCCCCGATGATGAACAGGAACAGCGCGCCGAACGCGTAGAGGAACGGCGTCGTGAACCGGATGCGCCCCTTGATCATCGTGTAGATGAGCGCGAACACCATCAGGTCGAACGGGAGCGAGATGCCGATGGTGGTCGCCATGAACAGCGTCTTGATCTCGAGGTTGATGCTGGTCAGGAACATGTGGTGCATCCAGACGACGAACGACTGGATGGCCACGAGCAGCATCGCGCCGATGAACCACTTGCGCCCGACGATGCGGCGGCCGGTGAACGTCTGGAAGATCTCGGCCATCGCCCCCAGCGCGGGGAAGAAGACGATGTACACCTCCGGATGGCCGAAGAACCAGAACAGATGCGCCCACAGCATCGACCCGCCCGCCGACTGCGCCGCGAAGTAGGTCGTCCCGAGGATGCGGTCCGAGGAGAGGATGATGAGCGCCGCCAGCAGCGCCGCGAACGCGAACAGCATCATCCACACCGTCAGCAGGATGGACCACGAGAACAGCGGCAACCGTCGCATCGTGAGTCCCTCGGCCCGCATCCGATGCATGGTGGTAATGAAGTTCACCCCACCGACCGTCACCGAGGCTGTGAACAGCATCAACCCCAGCACCGAGGTCGTCGAGCCGATGCCCGGCGTGTACGCGGGGATGTTCAGCGGGGCGTACATCGTCCAGCCGCCGGGGAACGCGCCGGCCTGGAAGAACGACACCCCCACGAGGATGCCCGAGGCGAGATAGAACCAGTAGCTGAGGGCGTTGAGTCGCGGGAACGCGAGGTCCTTCGCGCCGATCTGTAGCGGGACGATGTAGTTGGCGAAGCCGAACGCGAACGGCGAGAGGAACCAGAACACCATCAGCAGGCCGTGCAGCGAGACCGCCTGGTTGTACGCGGCCGCCGACAGCGGGCCGGCGCCCGGCGCGCGCGGCGTGAACAGCTGCAGCCGCATCAGCAGCGCCAGCACCCCCCCGAACAGGAGGAAGAACATCGCCGTCACCGTGTAGAGGATGCCGATGTCCTTGTGGTTCGTCGTGACGAGCCACCGCTTCAGCGAACTCGTGTCCGGCAGGCCGTGACCGTGGTCCTCCTCCTCGTCGTGGGCGATATCGGAGACGGGGAGGTCCTCGCCCTGTACCGTTCCCCCGTCCGGCGTGGGCTCCTCGCCGCCGGAGGCGACCTCCGACGGGGCGCCCGCACCGGGCTCGTCAGCCTCCGACTGTGCGTCCCGCTCGTCGTTCGTGTGTTCGTCAGGCATGGGATTCACCTTCACCGCCGCCGGCGCCGTGTCCGGCCTCCGTGGGCGTCGCCATCGGCGTCGTGTTGCTCGTCGTGTTCGCGTACCACTGCTCGTACTCGTCGGGCTCCATCGCCACCACCGTCGCGTCCATGTACGAGTGCTGCTGGCCACAGAGCTCGAAGCAGGCGGCCGAGTAGTTCCGCGTCTCGGGCGCCACGAACCACGTCTCGGTGGTGTGGCCCGGGATGGAGTCGGACTTCACCCGCAACTCGGGGATGCCGAAGTTGTGGAACACGTCGGCCGACGTCACCCGCAACTCGATCTCGCGGTTCGCCGGGACCCGCATCACCCCCGACCCCTTCGTCGAGTAGCCGTTCTCGTAGACGAACTCCCAGTAGAACTGGTGGCCGATGACCGTCACCTCGACCGGGTCGCCCTGCGCGACCTCCTCGTCCGATGGCCCGGGACTCGCCTCGACGTACAGCAGCGTCCCGTAGGTCCAGAGGATGAGCGAGATGACGATGACGGCACTCAGCGCGAACGAGAGGAACAGCTTCTTGCCCTTGCCACCGCCCGTCGGAACCTCGCCGAGCGATGGCCGTTCGTCGTCGCCATCCGTCGCGTGACTCCCACTCTCGCGGTACTTGTAGGCGTTCCAGCACATGTAGCCCAGCACCACGATGCCCACGAGCGTCCCGAGGAGGAGGAACATCTCGTAGATACGGGAGAACACATCCACGCGTGTCCCCCGAGGGATGATGCCGGACTGGAGCGCCCAAGCCACCCGGCCTGTCAGTGGTATCATCGTTCGTGGAGGAATCCGGCCCCGGTCACTTATCCGTTACGGGGGTTGTTACCAGGAAGCGTGTTGACGTTCGACATATCGTCCCCACCGATCACGGGGGCCGACGGGTCGGCTCCGGCCCCTTCTTGTATCCGGCTCGCCAACCCCGTGTATGGCTCGCGAGCTGGCCGACGGGGTCTGGTTGCTCGATGTCGGATTACTCCCGCCGCTCGCGACGAACGCCTTCCTCCTCGAGGGGGCCGAAGAGGACGGAGCGACGCTGGTCGACACCGGGCTCTGGCGGAACCACCCCTCGCTCGTCGGCGAACTGGCCGACGCCGGCTACCAGCCGCCCGACCTCGACCGGGTGCTGCTCACCCACTACGACCTCGACCACGTGACCGGGCTCGGTAGGCTCCTCGAACGTGGCTTCGACGGCCCCGTCTACATGGGTCGGCGGGACGTGGAACTCGTCCGCGGGGAGTGGGACCCGCCGCTCGCACACCACAAGGGCGCGTTCCACCGCCTCGCACGGTGGCTGTTCCCGTTCCCGGACGTGGACCTCCGACCGGTCGACGACGGCGACCGTATCGGCGGCGTCACCGCCTTCCACACGCCCGGGCACAACCACGGCCACACCGTCTTCGTCCACACAGGGCTCTCGGTGGCGTGTCTGGGCGACCTGGTCTGGGAGGAGGGGGGACAGCTCACGCCACCGTTCTGGCTGGACTCCTACGAGATGCGGGCCATCCGGGAGTCGATCAAGCGCTTCGACAGCGAAGCGCCCGACTTCGAGGTGGCAGCGGTGTCACACGGGACCCCGTTCGTGACGGGCGGCCGTGACGCGATCCGGCGGCTGGCAGCCGAGCTGTAGGGTCGTGTCACGGTGGGACCGACGTGGCCAACTGGCCAGCAGGTGGCCCCTGCCGCATGATATCCGTTATCCGGCTACCCCGTATCCGACGTGATATGACAGGTACCGAGAGGGGCCCGGAGACGGACGACCTGCAGATCGTCAGGCGGACCATCCAGCCGTCGTGCGAAGCCGCCGAGTTCGAGCTGGTGGAACTCGTGGCGGAGCTGGAGGGCTGCGAGGCCGACGAGCTCCCCTCGCTGTACGACCGGATCGACCACATCGTCGAGTACGTGTTCCGCAATCCACCGTCGAGCGAGGCGCAGCTGGTGGTCGAGTTCTCCTACGCGGGATACCGTATCACCATCGACCAGCAGGGCAACGTCACCCTGCTGGCCGTCAAGGAGAGCGCTGCGGAGTAGCGTCGGCTCAGGCCGCGGCCGCGACGCGGTCCGCGACCGACTTGATGACGGCCTTCAGCACCGCGTCGCGCTCGCCGGAGAGGAACTCGATCTTCCCCTCGCGGGCGCCGCGCGCGGCGACGCCGGCGTGCTCGGCCTCCTCGGCCACCTCCTCGGCGATGCCCCGGAGGTCGAGCTCCTCCGTCGCGCGGAGGAACAGCTCGTCCTTCGCGATGCCGATGGTGACGAAGCGGTCGCCCTCGGCCTCGCGGCGGTGGAGCTCGTCCAGCAGCAGCCGCTTGGGCGGGAAGTCGAAGCGGTGCGTGTAGGAGTCCGTGTCCAGCACCGCGAAGGAGACGCCCGCCGCCTCGCGGCGCTCGAGGTTCGCCAGCGCGGTGTCCATCTCGGCCTCGAGCTTGGTGTCGAACTGCTCGGAGACCTGCTCGGCGAGGCCGACGCCGTCACCGCCCTCGCCCCGCTCGAACAGCAGGTCGATGATGAGCTCGCGCTTGTCCTCGTAGGACTGGTAGTAGGCCTCCAGCGCCACGGCCTCGCGGAGCTGCGCGGCGGTCTCGGCGTCGACGCCCGCCTCCTCGGCGAGCGTGACGTACTGCTCGGGCGCGTCGTCCCAGTAGGAGACGGCCGGCAGGTGGCCGAGATCGTCCCGGATGGCGTCGTTGATGGCGGCCGCGAGCGTCGCGCCCACGGTGGCCGCGGTCCGCTCGTCGCTCCCGGCGTCGGGCGCGACGGTCGTCTCGACGGCCTCGCGGACCTCCTCGTCGACGGCCTGTCCGTCCACGACGACGCGCTCGGCGTCGTAGACATCCAGCAGGTCGAACCCGTCCATGGACTCGCGAGTGCCGCCGGCGGCGGCGAAGACGAACAGCGGGAACTTCTCGTCGTGGCGCTCCTGGTCGCCCAGCATCCCCGTCACGTCCTTCGTGGCGTCGTCCATGTCGTAGACGGCGCCCTCGAGCGGCCGGCGGTCGAAGTAGTGGTAGCTGGCGTCGCTGGCGGCGTGCTCCTCGGCGACGAGCGGCAGGACCGCGCGCTCGATGGCGGCCCCCGCGACGTAGCCGTCGGTCGTCGCGGCGTGCCGGATGACGACCGGGCGCGACTCGGCGACGGCGCGCCGGATGGCCGTCGCGGCCTCGTGGAGGTCGTCGTTCAGCTCGGAGACGACCTCGTCGACGGCCAGCGGCTCCACCCGCTCGGGTTCGGCCTCTTCGGTCAGCGCCTCGGCCATCCGCTGCTCGACGGTCTCTCGCTCCCCGTCGGCCAGGACGACCAGCTCTTCGGTCTCGACCTGCAGTTCGTCGCGCCGGACCCGGACCTCGCCCGTGAGCCGGACGATGTCGCCGGTCTCGACCTCGGGGTACGCGCGGACGCCGGCCTCCTCGAACGCGGCGCAGTCGACCACAGCGGTCTCGTCGCGCAGTTCGAAGACGGTCGGCCCGGAGGTCTGCCGGACGCTCACGATCTCGCCCTCGATGGCGATGACGTCGCCGACGCGCTCGCGCAGGTCCTCGACGGACGCGCGCTCGGCCTCGGTGGGCTCGGCCTGCTCCTCGGTCCCGGAGTCGTCGGTCGTCACGTCCGGCTCGCTCTCGGCCCCGGAGTCGTCGGTCGTCACGTCCGGCTCGCTCTCGGCCCCGGAGTCGTCGGTCGTCACGTCCGGCTCGCTCTCGGCCCCGGAGTCGTCGGTCGTCACGTCCGGCTCGCTCTCGGCCCCGGAGTCGTCGGTCGCCGCCTCCGTCACCTCGTCGGCTTCGGGTGTGGCGTCCTCGCTCGCGGCGTCGGCCCGGCCCTGCCCGGCGGTCGGTGCCGGTTCCGAGTCACGTCCTGACGGCGCCTCGGAGCCCCCGGCGGTGCCCGAGTGGGCCTGTGATTCGCCCGTGGCCTCGCTCGTCTCCGTCTCCTCCTCGCTGTCGTCGTCGGGTTCCGAGACCGGTTCGGGCTCGGAGGTCCCCTGGCTGCTGTCGCCCGCACCTCCGTCGTCCTCGTCGTCGTCCTCGTCGGCGAGGTAGTCGCCATCCGGGGAGTCGATGAGGCGGCCGCGGAAGTCGCGGTCGGACTGGCGGATGGACCAGCCGAGGTCCACGTCGCCGTTGTCGCGGACGTTCGTGACCTGGACGAAGACGCTGTCGCCGGGCTCCCAGTCGAGCGATTCGAGCCGTCGGTCGAGCTTCGACCGGTGGAGCAGCCCGGTGACGCTGCGCGAGAGGTCGACGAAGACGCCGAAGTCGGCGTAGCCGTCGACGGTCCCCTCGTAGAAGCGGCCCTCGGTCAGCTGGCTCGGACTGTTCCCCTCGAACTCGAACACGACGTCCTCCTGGTGGGTGTCGCAGATCGGCCCGTCAGTCGCCGTACCACAGATGATGCAGTTACCCATTACTGCGAGGGAGCAGTCCGTGCCTAAAACCCCTGTCGGAATCCCGCTCGCGATGGCCCCCCTCAACGCCACCCGCCGGCGTCCTCAGGAGGCGGAGTAGACGACAGATCCCTTCTGTTCGCGACCAATACCTGGCGTTCGATCCGTAACGCAACCATCCAGAGCGGGAGTGGATTATTTCTCGATAACGAACTCCTTCGGGTAGTCGGTCAGGTTCTCTACCCCGTCCTCGCGCACCACGACCAGGTCCTCGATGCGTACCCCACCGACGTCCGGGTCGTAGAGCCCCGGCTCCACGGTCACCACCATCCCGGCCTCGAGTTCGTTCTCGGCCGTGCTCAACCGCGGGTACTCGTGGATGTCCAGCCCGACGCCGTGCCCGGTGGTGTGGATGAACCCCGTCTCCGTGGCGTCGTCGTCCCGGAGCGTCGGCTCGCCGGCCGCCTCGTACACGTCACAGACCGCGCCGTGGACCTCGTTGCCGAGGGCGCCCGCCTCGATGGCCCCCAGCGCTGCCTCCTGGGCTTCGAGCGTCAGGTCGTACCACGCCTGTGCGCGGTCGGTCGGCTCGCCCACGCAGAACGTGCGGGTCATGTCCGCGAAGTAGCCCGTCTCCTTCGAGCGCGGGAAGATGTCGACGATGATCGGCTCGTCGGCGTGGAGCGGCCCACTCCCGCGGTCGTGGGGGTCGGCGGCGTCGGGGCCGCAGGCGACGATGGTCTCGTCCAGCGCGCAGCCGTTGTGGAGCAGTTCGATCTCGATGGCGGTGCGGACGCGCTCACTCGTCAGGGGTTCGCCGTCGTGGTGGAGCACCCCGTCGTCGACGGTGGCCTCGCGGAGCAGTTCCTCGGCGCGCGACATGGCCATCTCGTTGGCCTTCTGTGCCTCGCGGATGTGGTCGATCTCCGTCTCGGTCTTGATGGCGCGGACGCGCTCGACCGTCTCGTCGCGGTCGACGGTCACCTCGATGCCCCGTTCGCGGAGCCCGTCGGCCGGGCCGAGCGGTGCGCGCTCGGGCATCGCCACGCTCTCGACGCCGTGGGCCCGGCAGAACGCCGCCACGGCGCGGTCGCTCCCCTCGTGCTGGCCGTACTCGTCGACGAGGGCCTGCGCGTCGTAGGCCGATCCGCGCTCGACCGTGTCGGCGCGGGCCTCCTTCGCCGCGCGGCCGTACTCCAGCGCCGAGACGAGCAGATGGGTCGTCCCTCCCCCGTCGCCCGCACCCTCGCGGACGTACAGCGTGACGTAGGGGTCGGGCGCGTCGAACCCGGAGAGGTACCGTTGCGTGGCGTCCTCGCCGTCGGCGTCGACGAGGTAGCCGTCGACACCCGCGTCGTCGAGATACGAGTCCAGCGCCGAGAGGTCGAGGTCCATGACAGCGGATGGACGCGGCCCGAGTATATGCCTACCGGGCGGCGGCGTGGCGGGAGCCGCCCGGGCGCTCGTCGTCGCCTCCGAAAGCCGTTTACAGGGGCCACGAGTGGCTCCGCTATGGACGCAATCGTACGCGAGTCGGCGGTCCGGGGGGCCGCACGCGCCCCGCCGTCGAAGAGCTACACCCACCGTGCCATCCTCGCCGCGGGCTACGCCGACGGCGCCCTCGTCCGGGGACCCCTCGACTCGGCCGACACCCGCGCGACGGCGCGCGCCGTGGAGCGCTACGGCGGGAGCGTCGACCGTCTCGGTGCCGAGGAGCGACCGCCCAGCGTCGACCCCGAGGGCGTCGGCTTCGTCGACAGCCCCGTCGACGCCGACCCTGGCGACCTGCTCGTCACCGGCTTCGGCGGCCGGCCGGAGGTGCCCGCACAGGTCATCGACTGCGCCAACTCGGGAACGACGATGCGCCTCACGACGGCGACGGCCGCCCTCGCGGACGGCCTGACGGTGCTGACCGGCGACGACTCCCTCCGGTCGCGACCACAGGGCCCGCTCCTGGACGCCATCGGCCAGCTCGACGGCCGCGCCGAGTCCACCCGTGCCAACGGGCAGGCGCCGCTCGTCGTCGGCGGGCCCGTAGGCGGCGGTACCGTCTCGATTCCGGGCGACGTCTCCTCGCAGTACATCACCGCGCTCCTGATGGCGGGCGCCGTCACGGACGAGGGCGTCCGGGTCGACCTCGAGACCGAACTGAAATCGGCGCCGTACGTCGACATCACGCTGGAGGTGCTCGACGAGTTCGGCGTCGCGGCCTGGGACACCAGCGCGGGGTTCGCCGTCGACGGCGGGCAGTCCTACGAGCCGACCGACGGCGAGTACCACGTCCCCGGCGACTTCTCCTCCATCTCCTACCTTGTCGCCGCGGGCGCGCTCGCGGCCGCCCCGGACGACGAACTCGTCGTGCAGGGTGCGAAGGAGAGCGCCCAGGGCGACACGGCCATCGTCGAGATCCTGGAGCGGATGGGCGCCGACATCGACTGGGACCTCGGCGACCAGCGCATCACCGTCCGCCGTTCGTCGCTGGAGGGTATCGAGGTCGGCGTCGCGGACACGCCGGACCTCCTGCCCACCATCGCCGCACTCGGCGCGGCCGCGGACGGGACCACCCGCATCACGGACTGCGAGCACGTCCGCTACAAGGAGACCGACCGGGTCAGCGCGATGGCCGAGGAACTCGAACGGATGGGCGCCACCGTCGAGGAGTTCACGGACGAACTCGTCGTCCACGGCGGCGAGACGGACCTCCAGGGCGCGACCGTCGACGGCCGAGCCGACCACCGAATCGTGATGTCGCTCGCCGTCGCGGGGCTCGTCGCCGACGGCGAGACGCGAATCAAGGGCGCCGAACACGTCGACGTCTCCTTCCCGGACTTCTTCGAGACCCTGTACGAACTCGGCGCGGACGTTGACCGCGAGGACTGAGCGACGAGCGCCGCCCGACCTGCCCCACAACGATGCTCCGAACCGACGCCGCCGACGCCCTCCGTGACCGACAGACCGAGGACGGCTACCTGCTGCCCGCGTACGGTGACCGCTCGTTCGACCAGCTCCCGGCGACCGTCGCCGACTGCCTCGGGGTGCATGGCGTTCCCGGCGACCCGCTCCCCGACGACGTGTTCGAGGGCGTCAGGACCGACGCGCCCGTCGTCCTGCACGTCCTCGTGGACGGGTTCGGCTTCGAGCAGTGGGCGCGCCACCGCAACGCCTCGCTGTTCCTCGACCGGTTCACCGAGACCGCGCGCGTCTCACCGCTCACCAGCGTCTTCCCCTCCGAGACGGCCGCCGCCCTGACCAGCCTCCACACCGGCGTCGTACCCGCGCGCCACGGCCTCCTCGGCTGGACCCAGTACCTCCCCGAGCACGACCTGGTGGTGAAGTCGCTCCCGTTCGAGACGCCCGACGGGACCCCCGCCGGCGAGTTCGGGGCCGAGGCGGCCGACCTCGTCGCCGACGGCCTCACGCCGGTGTACGACCGACTGCTCGACGCGGGCGTCGACGCGTCCGTCCTCGCCCCCGCGGGCATCCCCGGCTCCGCGTACAGCCGCTACGCCTTCGGCGACGCCGCGTCCGCTGGCTACGACGGCCTCGACGGTCCGGAGGGGTTCACCGCCCGACTCCGTGAGACGATCGACCGCGCCCACGCGAACGCCCCGGCGTACGTCTGGGCGTACCTGCCGCAGGTGGACGGGGCTGCGCACGAACACGGCACGCGTGCCGACGCCTACGGGAGTACCGTGGGCGAGGTCTTCCGCGCGCTCGGCCGCGTGGTCGAGTCGCTCGACGAGGCGACGGCCCGCGAGACGCTGCTGCTCGTCTCGGCCGACCACGGCCTCCTCGATATGGACCCGGCGGCGAACGTTGACCTGCTCTCCGACGGGCGCGTCGAGCGCGCCGTCGCCCGTGACCGTCGCGGCGAACCGCTGTTCTCCGGCGGCCCACGCAACTGCGGCCTGTTCGCCCCGGACGAGGCCGCGATGGCGACGCTCGACGCCGCCCTCTCCGAGCGTACCCTCCCGCGACTGGCGAGCGCCCCGGACCCGACGCTCGACCGGGCGCTGTTCGGGCCGGACCGCTCAGCGACCTTCGAGGCGCGCCGTGGCGACCTGCTCGTGGTGGCGCGTGAGACCGGCGTCTGGCACCGCCGGACCGACGTGCTCGACTACCGGGGGCTCCACGGTGGGCTCCACCCCCAGGAGATGCTGGTCCCGTTCGCCGCCGCGCGGACCGACCGACTCCAGGGCCTCGGAAGCGACCTGCTATAGACCGCAGCGGGCTCAGGTGGGGCGCCGAGTTCGTTCGGACGATGAGCGGACCCGAGGACGGACCGACGAGCCATGCCCCGGGCCCGGGCGGGGGACCCGTTCGGCGCGGGCGGTGGAGAGACGATCGAACGCGGGTGCGACCGTCAGGATGGCGTTCTCGACCATGGACCCGCTGAGGTGGCCACCGGACTGCCGATCCCTCCGCGGATTCGTGGGCACAGCCGACCAGTTATGCGTGTCGGGGCGTACGGGCACCGTATGTCACCGCAAGCGGCGACCGAGGCCCCACGTCCGAAGGTCCCCATCGGCATCCCGAGTATCGACCGGCGGCTCAACGGCGGCGTCAGGAAGGGCACCACGCTTCTCGTCACCGGCCCGTTCGGAACGGGCTATCAGGAGTTCCTCCGGACCGCGGCGGTACTACACGGGAACTGGCAGACCGAGTCGGGACTGTTCGAACTGGAGTACGGCGAGGTCCCCGCGACCGTCACCCGGCCATCGCAGATACGCTACATCGCGCTCAACGATACCGAGACCGCCTTCCGGCGCCACATCCACGACATCGCCGCGAACGACATCGCGTATCCGGCACTGGAGGGGATCGAGTTCCATAGCATCTCCGCCAGCATCGCGGAACTGGGGCCCATCACACCGGAAGACGGTGGCTTCCGGCACAAGACAGCCGAAGAACGGATGAGCGACGCATACCAGAGCGTGTTCGAGGAGTTCGATCAACTCATCGAGGGCATCTCCGACGAGATCGTCATCATCGAGTCGCTCTCGGATTTCTTCCCGGTGACGGCGAAGTTCCTCGATCCGGCCGACATCTACTTCATCGCTCAGACGCTCTGCCACGTCGTCTCTGAGTCCGACAGCGTGCTGATCGCGGGCGCCGACGAGGAACTCCTGCAGCACAACGAGGCCGGGCTCCTCAAGCGGTCGTTCGAGGGCGTTCTGGACTTCGGCTGGCTCGGCGAGGGAACCGCCAGACGGCGGACCATGACCGTCACGAAGTTCCCGGAGTTCTGGCGCGAGAGCAACGACGACGAGACGACGATGTTCGACCTCGATATCGACCGGGAACGGTTCGGTATCTCGAGCGTCAAGAAGATCCCACCCAGTCGCTAGCTCCTGTCGGGGACGGCGTCGGGACGGTCGAACAGCCCGGTGCCTCGGGCCCGACCCCCCGCGGTCGGCGGAGGAGGCCGCCTCAGGGGACGATCTCGTTCATCAGCGTCGCCTCGATGCGGCGCAGGTGCTCGCCGACCGTCGTCGCGGTGAGGCCGATCGCGTCGGCCACGTCCGCGTGGGTCGCCTCCCGCGGCTCCCGGTAGTAGCCACACTCGATGGCCGCGCGGAGCACCTCGCGCTGGCGCTCGGTCAGCAGCGAGAAGATGCGTCCGCTGCCGGCCTCGTACTCACCCGTCCGTTCGACCTCGAAGTGGATGTCCTCGGGCACCGACGCGAACACCTCCGAGATGGTGGCATCGTTCGCGATGATGGTCACGCGGAGCCGGCCGTCGTCGGTGAAGGTCATCGGCATATCCAGCGCGAACTCGTACTCCTCCATCAGGTCGAGCAGTCGGTCGACGAGCGGGGTCGGCTCGAAGTGCGAGTGGAACAGCACCGTCCCGTCCCCGCGGGTCGTCTGGTGCCCGATGGCCTCGTTGTGCTTCTCGAACAGCTCCACGATCCGGTCCGGGTCCCCGCTCACCTCGAACATCGCGACGGCGGTCCCATCGGCGAGCCGGTCGAGGTGGTGGACCGCCTCCCGGCGGACCTCTGACTCCTCGAGCAGCGCCGCATCCAGCGGCTGGAACGCCCCCTCGTCCGGCCGCAACGTCCCCGTCACGAAGCGCATATCCTCCCGGTGAGCACGGGGGATGCTAAACGTTGTCGAACGCTCGTTCGAACTGAATGCCGAGTATATCGAAAGGCAGGGATATACTCAGTCTCCTCCGATACTCCACCACCTTTCATCCAGAGAATAGATATATCGACTGCCGGGCGTAACTGGGGTGCCCCGACCGGTTCGTCACTCTCGGCGGGATTCGCAGCGACGGTGCGCGAGTACACCGCCAGCACCGAGGCCGACGAGTGCGGCGCCAACCCCGAATCCGGGACCGCTGGCGACGGTGGTCTCCCGCGGGGAATCCGTCCCTGTTCCCGTCCGGGGCGCCCGCTCCACGCTGATGTCCCGCGTCGTGGACGATGTCTCACCGTCACCGTTCACGACCCGTAACCGGACCGAGTAGCTCCCTCCGGTATCGAACCGGTGTGTGACCGACGCACCGGCGGCGGACCCACCGTCCCCGAACTCCCAGGTGTAGGCGACGATATCGGCGCCACCACCGTGGCTCTCCGCGGCGTCGAACGCCACCGGTTCCCCCGCCATCGGGCCCTCCGTTGTCACGGTGAACGTGGCCGAGGGCTCACCGGCGGCCCGTGCGGCCGCCGTCAGGTCCTCGCCGAAGTCGCTCACGTCCTCACCCGCCATGCTACGGCGATGGAACTCGGTCAGCCGCTCGACCGGGAGCGGTCGGTGGCCGACCCCGTCGACGATGGTGAACTGCGCTGACACGTCGGCTCGCTCGTAGGCGGCCTGGCAGAACGGGAACCGGTCCGCGATCATGTCCTCGCCGTACACGGCGAGCGCCGTCTCCCGAAGCGCGTCACTGGTCCAGGCGTCGTCGAACGGGATGGTGTCGTTCTCGTCCTGGCTGCCCATATAGAGGAGCTGGTTCACGCGGTCGAGCGCGTCGAGGTCGACCGACTCGCCGGTCAACTCGGACACGTCCGCGATGCCGACGTGGTAGTCCAGCCGTTCGCCCTTCGCCTCCGTCAGTGGGAGCAGCGTCATCCCGTTGAGTCCCCCCGCCGTTACCGAGAGTACGCGGTCGGGGTGGAGCACGGTCATCGACCCACGACTGAAGTCGTGGGCTTGTCCGTGGACTCCCGGTCTGCCTCCGACGTGGAGTAGGCGGTGTATTCGCCGTTCCCGTTCAGCGTCCCGGACTTCAGGGCGAGATGACCGTCGCCCAACCCAGAGGGACGTTTGCCCTCTGGTAAAGTTAGCAACTTGTGCCCGATATTCTTCGCTGCGTTGTAGTCCCCGTCGACCTCGTAGCCGCACTCGGTACACTCGAACCAGCCCGTTTTCGAGTCACGATTCGTGCTTGACTGGTGGTCGCACTTCGAGCAATTCTGACTTGTAAACGCGGGCGGTATCTCCTCGACACGAATCCCGTACGCTGCGGCCTTGTACGCCAGCATCTCACGGATTTCGCGGAACGCCCAGTTGTGCAGTTGCCGTTTCACCTGGTCGTCCTGATTATCCATCCGCTCGCGGATATTGGTGAGGCGTTCGACGGTGATGTACGAACAATCGTGGGCATCGGCTTCCTCCACGATGCGTCGAGAAATCGTGTGCAGGCGATTCAGCACGAAGCGGGATTCTCGCCCCGACAGTCGCCGGAGTGCCTGCTTCGCGGAGCGAGTGCCTTTGTGCTGAAGGCTTCGACGCACGCGGAAGAGGTGGTTCTGCCCCCACAACAGTTCGCCACCGTCGTAGAACGAGCCCGTGCTCGTGACAGCGACGTTCTTGAGGTTCAAGTCCACGCCCAGTACCGTGTCACCGTCGCGTTCCTCGACCATTTTCTGGATGACGATATGGAGGTAGAACGCATCCTCGTCCTCGCGGTAGTGGAGCGTTCCCATCCGCTTCTCGTAGTCGTCATCATCGAGATAGGACCGCTGGTAGTCCCCGAGAACGTACTCCACGGCGACCCGGCCGTTGATTGTGGAGAGGGTGGCCGACCGGTTGTTGATGGTCAACGTCCGTTTGTCGTAGACCGCGGATAGTTCGTCGAATCGCGGGAGTGGTCGGCTGTTGCCCTTCTTCCAGTCGGCGACGGTGGATTTCATCGCTTCGACGGCTTTCGAGTAGGCGCGAACACAGAGGTTCGCGGGCAGGTCTGTCTCGTCCCGAAGGTCGTGGTACACCTGATCGTGTATCTTCGACTTGTTGAGAATAAGATACCCGTCGTCGTTGCGACCGTGCTGCACGGTATAATTGGCGGCGTGGTTGAACTGGTCGATGGTCTGATGGAGGTCGTCACGCCGCTCTGGGGGCACATCCAGTTTGACGGGGATGGTACGCGTGACCTCCATCGGCATACCGGAGTGCTGCGCTCTCTGTTATAAATTTCAGGAGATGTTCGGGAGTCACGAGGCAAGTGGCGAGGAAGAATCGAGCCCCGTCGGCTTCCTCCCACGACTGAAGTCGTGGGCTTCCGCCTTGAGCCTCTGTGAACCGGTCCGCGAAGTTCCCGGAGGCGGAGAACCCGTTCAGCAGGACCCGTTCGCGCACCGAGAGGTCCGACTCCGCCAGCGCCGCACGCGCGTGGTCGACCATCGCGAGCAACTGCAGGTCGACTCGCTCGAGCGGGCCCTCCTCGATGGCCAGCGTGTCACGGTCCAGCTGGTGGACGTAGTGGCTCCCGTCGACGGGGTCCGAACGAGGTCGGGGGAACACCGGGACCAGCAACGGGACTCCGAGGCTGTCGGCCATTCGCCGCGGCGTCCCGCGCTCGATGGTCTCGCGCGCTGCCCGCCGGTGGACGGCGAAGTCGTCCGTCGACCGGCCGGTGTTGTTCGGCTGGACGAGCAGCGGTACCCCGTCGCCGACACTCGGCGGCACGTACCGGAAGTAGGGGTACTCGAAGCCCGCTGCGCGGTCGGGCGCCACGAGCTCCGTGCCGTACCGGTCCGGGTCCTCGCCGACCGCGACCACGGCCGTGTCGGTGGCGATGGTCTCCCGCTGGCCCTCGCCGGTCGGCACCAGTAGCACCCGGATCACCCGGGTCTCGCGTATCGGCTGTGCGTCGAGGGGCACCGTCAGGTCCGTCGTGTCGGTCCCGGCCGTGAGCGTCGTGCGCCCGTAGAGGACGTTCTGGCCGCTTTCGTCCTTGCGGTCGGAGAAGACGTGCAACTCCGCGTCAACGCTGGTCCGCACCGCGGCGACGACCAGCGAGTCGCCCGTCGACCGCTGGTCCTCCACGGTCACCGTCCCCTCGCCGTCCTGCGCCCCCCGTCCCGCGCCCGTACCGGCGGCGGTCAGCGAGAGACCCGCGGCGAGCGCCCCACAGGCCCGCACCATCCGGCGCCGCCCGATGCCACTCCCAGCCGCGTGTCCAGTCATCCCCGGAACCTCCAGCCGTGTGGTGGTTATAGGTTCGGACGGCTTCGGGCCAGCGAACGGCGGCCCGGGACTGGCACCCAGCGGGAGTGCCGCGGCTCACGGGCGATACTGCAGCCCGGATGGCGGAGATATCGACGGGGCGAGTGCCCGTCTAGAAGTCCGCGTCCTCGTAGAGCCAGCCCTCGGCGGACTGCTCCCAGTCGACGAGTTCCTCGTCGTCGAAGAAGAGGGCGATCTCGCGCTCGTTGGCGCCCTCGTCCTCGTGGTCGGAGCCGTGGATGACGTTCTGTCCGAGGTCCAGGCCCAGGTCACCGCGGATGGTGCCCGGCTGTGCCTCGGCGGGGTCGGTCGCGCCCATCATCCGGCGGACCTGGCGCGTGGCGTCGGCGCCCTCCCAGACCATCGCGAACACCGGCGCTGCGGTGATGAACTCGACGAGGTCGTCGAAGAACGGCTTGTCCTCGTGCTCGCCGTAGTGCTCCTCGGCGAGCTCCTGGTCGATCTGCATGAACTTCGCGCCGACAAGCTTCAGGCCGCGGTCCTCGAGTCGGGAGACGACCTCACCGATGAGACCGCGCTGGACGCCGTCGGGCTTGACCATCACGAAGGTTCGCTCGTCGTGATGACTCATGCTTCCTGTTCCTCCTCGGTCTCCTCGTCGGCAGCCTCGGCGTCGGCGTCAGCGTCAGCCTCCTCGGCCTCGGCGTCAGCGTCGTCCTCGGCGTCTGCCGGCTCCGACTCGCCCTCCGCTTCGGTGTCGGCCTCTTCAGCGTCGGCCTCCGCTTCGACCTCGGCCTCCTCCGGTTCCGGCTCCGGTTCGGCTTCGGCGGCCGCCTCGCGGGCGGCCTCGTCGGCCGCACGGTTCGCCTCGGCAGCCTGCCGGCCGGCCTCGGTCCAGCCGACGTTGCGGGGTTCGCGCCCGAGCTCGGCCGACCGCTCGCACTTCGTCGAGCAGAAGTGTTCCGTGGTGCCGTCCACGCGGACGAACATCGTGCCCGTGCCGGGCTCGATATCGTCCCCGCAGAAGTTGCACTCTCGCGTTCGTACCATTATTGGCCTCCGATGGAGTCTGCTTCGCGGGCGGTCTCGCGCAGCTGCACGACATCCCCGACCCGGACGGGCCCGAGGACGTTTCGCGTGATGATGCGGCCCTGGTTCGACCCCTCCCGGATGCGGCACTTGACCTGCATGGCCTCGCCGTGCATTCCGGTCTTGCCGACGATCTCGATGACCTCGGCGGAGGTCGCACCGGACTCACCTTCTTCCGCGGACATCTTACCGGAGTTCCTCGATCTTGTTGCCGATCTCCTCGACGTCCGTGGTCGCCTCGCCGGCGTCCACGATGGCTGCGGCGGCCGAGCCGACCTCGAGGCCCGCCGCACGCCCGACGTCGTCCTGTGCACCGACGAAGATGTACGGGATCTCCTTCTCGGCACAGAGGTCCGGCAGGTGCATGACGACCTCCTCCGGACTCACGTCCTCGGCCACGAAGACGAGCATGGCGTTGCCACGCTCGACGGCCTTGGTCGTCTCGTTCGTCCCCTTCTTCACCGAGCCTGTGTCCCGGGAGACCTCGAGCGCCTCGAGGGCGTCGTCCTCGAGGTCCGCCGGAACGTCGTAGTCGACGTATACTGACATGGTGTGTTCACCTCCTGTACACGGGCTCGCGCTCCCCCGCCGGTTCGGGCCGGCTGGCCCTCGCCCCCCGTGAGACCACAGGGGGCGTATCCTGAGAGGCTAGGAGCATCACAACCCGGTACAGGCTGTACCCCCTCGTTTCGCTCCGGCACGTAAAAGCGTGTATGAACGCTCCCGGGGGTGACACGCGAGCGCACGGGGCTTGCGCCTGCCGCCCGACGCCTGCGGCACGAACCGTTATCCGCCTCCCGGGAGAGGGAGCAACCATGCCACCAGCGACCTTCGACATCGGCGGCGCCCTGACGGTGACCCGGCTCGGCTTCGGCGCGATGCGCCTCTGCGGCCCCGACATCATCGGCGCGCCCGACGACGAGGCCAACGCCCGACAGGTGCTCCGCGACGCCGTCGACGCCGGCGTCGACTTCATCGACACCGCCGACTCCTACGGCCCCGGCACCAGCGAACGGCTCATCGGCGAGACGCTCGCGCTCGACGGCCCCGTCGACGACGGCCGCGAGCGCGTCGACGCCGGGGACGTGGTGGTCGCGACGAAGGCCGGCCTGCTCCGCAACGCCGGCGGCGAGTGGCTCCGCCACGGGAAGCCCGACTACATCCGCAACCAGGTGCTGGCCTCCCGGGACCGCCTCCGGGTCGACACCATCGACCTCTACCAGTACCACGCACCCGACGAGGACACACCCTTCGAGGACGCCGTCGCGACGTTCGGCGAACTGAAGGACGAGGGCTTCGTCGAGCACGTCGGCCTCTCGAACGTCTCCGTCGAGCAACTGGAGACCGCCCGCGACCACGTCGAGGTCGCCACCGTCCAGAACCAGTACAACGTGACGAACCGGGGGAACGAGGACGTCCTGCAGGCCTGCGAGGAGTACGACATCGGCTTCATCCCGTACTTCCCGGTCGGCGCGGGCAACCTGAACGCCATCGCCGACACGGTCGACCCCATCTGTGAGGCCCACGACGCGACGCGCTACCAGGTCGCGCTGGCGTGGCTCCTCCACCACTCCGACGTGACCCTGCCCATCCCGGGGACGAGCGACCGCGACCACCTCGCCGAGAACGTCGCCGCCGCCGACCTCGAACTCACCGAGGCGGAGGTGGCCGAACTGACCGACGCCGCCTGACGATGTACGAACTCCCGCTGGGCGATGGCACCGTACGGTTCGACCTGCCCGACTGCGAGGTGGACGTGGCCGAACCGCCGGGTGCCGACGTGGTCGACGTGCCCGAAGCCGCCCGCGAGGCCGTCGAGAACCCCCACGGCCCCCGGCTCTCGCAACTGGTCGATGCCGACGACCTGGTCTGCATCGTCGTGACGGACGTGACCCGCGCCACACCGGACGACCTGCTGCTGGAGGCGCTGTTCGACGAACTCGGGCGCGCGGGCATCCCTCCCGCACAGGTCCGCGTCCTCGTCGGGCTCGGGCTCCACCGCCCGATGACCGACGGCGAGCTGGAGGCGGGACTCGGTGAGTACGCCGACCGCGCGGTGAACCACGACCCGGACGACTGCGTGCAGGTCGGGACGGTGGACGGCACCCCCGTCGAGGTCCACCCCTCGGTCGCACACGCCGACTCGGTCGTCTCGACGGGGATGGTCGAGCCCCACCAGTACGCGGGCTTCTCCGGTGGCGCCAAGACCGTCGCCATCGGCGCCGGCAGCGAGTCGTTCATCCGGTACACCCACGGGCCCGAGATGCTGGGGCGCGAGGGGGTCCGGCTCGGACGCATCGAGGACAACCCGTTCCGCGAGGCCGTCGACCGGGCCGGCGACGAGATCGGCCTCGACTTCTGCCTGAACGTCACGCACGGTCCGTCGGGCATCCTGGGGGCTGCAGCGGGCCAGCCCCGACAGGTCGTCCGGGACCTCGCCGAGACGGCACGCGAGGCGCTCTCCGTCGCGGTCGACGACGGCTACGACGCCGTGGTGGCCGGGGTCGGCGCGCCGAAGGACGCCAACCTCTACCAGACGACCCGCGCGTTCACCTACGTCACGCTGGGCGCGAAGAACCCGCTGGCCGGCGGGGACGGGCGCGGTCGCGTCGTGGTCCCGGCGGCACTCTCCGAGGGTGCTGGTGAGGGGACCGGTGAGCGACGCTTCCACGAGCGGCTTTCGACCGCCGATTCCGCCGACGCGCTCTACGAGTCGATGGCCGAGGGGTACGAACCGGGCGCCCAGCGCGCGTTCGTGGTCGCGCGGGCGCTCCGCGACCACGACTGCTACGTGACCGACTCGATGGCTCCAGCGGTCGTGGAGGCGTGTCTGATGCACGCCGCGGACTCGGTTCCGGACGCCATCGAGCCAGGGAGCCGGGTGCTGGTTGTCCCCGATGCGCTGGATACGCTGCTGGGCTGAGTCTCACGGTCGCGAGAGGCCTGGAGGGCAGGCCAGCCCGCGGGACCAGTCGGCATCCCGGTGTTCCCCACCGCGCAGGTGCGCACCCCCAGTCCCCCGTAATCGGGCGAGCCCGGAAGCCACGGTGACCTGTCCGTGGCGCCACGCGGCCCCGGACTCCCATCTCCGCCGAGCTATCGAGTATGCACCGGTAGGGTATGTCCCGGACCCAGGTCAACGAATGGAGTCCGGGACTGTCCCGGAGGTCGAAACAACAGGGCGTCAGCAGTGCCGGGAGCCGGCGTCCGGCGCGTACTCCGCCAGCGGTACCGAGCCCTCGGCCAGGGATTCGAACCAGTCGGTCGCCCACTCGCGGAGCTGGTCGTCGGTCGAGTGGAGACACGCGCGGAGGTCCCCCCGCGAGCCGTAGCTCTTCAGGAACACCTCACCGTCGACCAGTGCCAGCCCGCCCTCGATCGGGCCCTGGACCACGTGGATGGTCACGTTCTCGCTCCGCTTCGCGAGCGCCATCGTCTCCGGATACGCCTCGAGGGCGCGCTGGGCGATGGACTCGTCGTAGACGAGTTCGATGGCCGTCCCCGCCTCGACGGTCGGTTCGAACGAGTCGATCAGCCGCCGCGTGAGAACCGGCGTGAAGCCGCGGAAGCAGTCAGCATCGTCGGGGAGCCGCTCGAAGAAGAACGTCTCGGCGGCCTGGGGCTCGGTCGGCGTGGCGACACGCACCTCCCCCTCGAAGGGGAAGGGGAGTTCGTCGGCGAGCGGGAAGGCGGCGAGGAACTCGCTGAACCGGTCGCCGTGGTCGACTGCCGTCGCGAGGTCCTCGTACCGCTCGTGTACCTGACGGCCGGCGGCGGTCAGAGCGTACCGCTCGTCGGGTTTCCGGACCCAGCCGTACTCCTCGAACCCCGAGAGGGCGCGGTGGATGGCGGTCCGTGAGGCGTCGGTCCGCTCGCGGAGCTCGCAGGGCCGACACGGCGCCTCCGCGAGCGCCCGCAACACGGCGACACGGCCCTCGGACCCGGTCAGGAAGGCGATGCCCTCACGAGCGTCCATGTCAGGTGCTCCCGAGGGGGTACGGAAAACGGTTCTGGCTAGCTGCCTGATCGTTCAGGTCGACCCACCGTCACCCCGCCGAGCCGCCTCGAGCCAGTCGTCGAAGGCGGCGGCACGCTGGGCTCGGTCCGGGCGCGTCGCGACCCGGCCGTGGACCTGTTCGAGGAGCCCCAGCTCGGCGAGGAGGCTCCGGGTCTCATCGCTGGACCGGTCGAGACTCCGCGCGACTGCCCGCAGACTCCCCCCCTCGACCACGGCCGCCCGGAGGTCCTCGACCGTCACGTCCGCCGGGAGCGGTTCGGCCGCCGGGTCGGATGGCGCGGTGTCCGTCTCCGGGTCCGCGGATCCCCCTGCGGGACCACCCGGAGCCTCCGCCCCTCGACTGGCGGCGGCCCCGGACCCGTCGGCTATCGTCTGTTCGTCGGCCGCGGCCTCCCCGGAGTCCGGTACGCCGTCCCCAGCCCCACCACCAGCGGCACCCGTCGGCTCGGCGGCATCGCTGGCTGCCTCCGATTCGTCCTCGTCGGCGGTCCCGCCGTCACCGCTATCGGGGTCGTGGATGCCGACCTTCATCATGTTGCGCCGGACGGTCTGGGCCGTCACGTCTACCCCGAGCGCCTCGGTCATCGAGGCGAACGAGTCGTACGCCTCGTAGGCCGCCCGGAGGGCCGGCTCGTGCTGGTAGAGGGGTTCCTCCGGTCGCTCGTGGGCGGCAAGCCGGTGGACGGTCAGTGCGGCCGCCGAATCGAAGCCGGCCGAGCATCCGGATTCGGCACAGGGGAACTCCGCGTCGGCGGTGCCCCCGGTGGCGTCCCCTGCGGCACTTCCACCGGCCTCATCGGGCTGGGCTGTCCCCGATCCCGGCGCCGTTCCCGGCGAGGATGGGGACGACTCCGCCGTCGACGCCGCCTGCGGCTCGCTGTCCGCACCGAGGTCCTCGGGCGGATGTGACTCGCCGAAGCGAACCTCCGGTGCGTCCGCGTCCGCCGGAACCGCGATCCGCAGATCGACCACCAGTGGCTCCGCGTCGGCTGTCTCGTCCGGTGTCACCGCGGCGACCTCGATCCCCTGCGACTCGAGCTCCGACAGAACCGTCCCAAGGCGGCGGTATGCATCGGCGATTGTCATGTGTCCCCCTACTGCGAGAGGGAGGTGTTCGCGCTGATAAGGTTTCTGGCCACCGCAATCGATATCGGGGGAGTACGCCGCCCCGGGCGTAAACAGCGTGCCCATGTGCGGCAGGTCAGTCGTCGCTCTCGACGAGTGCGCCGTCTTCCTCCCCGGCGTCGGAGTCGTCGATGGCGTCCAGCACCCGCCGGTGGAACTCCTGGAGGACCGCCGACTCGTCCTCCGCGAGGACCACGTCGCTGGCCATCAGGGTCGCGAGGCCGAACGCGCGTGGGGTCGGCGTCTCGACCGTGTGGCGGGCCACCTCGATATCGCCCGACTGGATGTCACGGAGGACGTCCTCGATACCGACCAGGTTGAGCTTGTCCTCCAGGATCTCGCGGTAGGTCTCCTCGATGACCGCGAACTCGTCGAGGTCCTGTGCGAACGACAGCAGCATCTCGCTGGAGACCTGTTGCTCGGCCGCCGACTTCTCGTACCCCTTGTACCGCTTGAGGATCATCAGCGAGCGGGTCGCGTTGATGCGGAAGTAGCGCTTGAGGAGGTCGGTCCCGTCGAGCGCCGCGCGGAGGTCCGCACGGGCCTCGCCCGGTTCGATGGACTCGAGCACGCCCGTCACGTCGACCTTCCGGTTGAGCGGCATCGAGAGCGTGAACCCGTGGTCGGCGACGGCGACCTGCACGTTGGCGTTGGCCGCCTGCGCACAGCGGTAGGCCAGCAGCCGGGAGAAGCCGTCGTTGAACCGGCGCCCGTAGTTCGAGTGGATGTAGTAGTGGCGCTCGTACTCGTCGTGGTCCAGTTCCTCCTCGACGACGAGCCGCCCGTCGGTGGCGACGCTGTCTGCCCCCGCGTAGCGGACCTGTTCGTCGAACATCCGGGTCACCGCGCGCACCGAGTGCTCGTCGAGCGGGAACTCCCGGAGCCAGGTCCGGACCGCTGGCGGGCCGCCCTCGCCGAGTCGTTCGAGCAGGTCGCGCTGGAACGACAGGATCTCCCGCCCGAGGTCGTACGAGAGCGGGAGCCGCTCGGAGAACCACGACGGCACCGTGGGGCGGGCACTGGTGGGGTCGACGTACACCTTCGACCCACGGCGGTAGCGGTACTCGTAGTTCGACCCGCCGAGGACGAACACGTCGCCGGATTCGAGCGTGTCGAGGTAGGACTCGTCGAGTTGCCCCACCCACTCGTCGCCGCCGCGGACGAACACGTCGCAGGTGAACGAGTCCGGGATGGTCCCGATGTTGGTCATGTAGATGACCCGGGCCATCCGGCCGCGCTTCCCCACCAGCGGTGTCCCGGGTGCGTACGCCTCGTAGTGATGCTCGCCGCCCGGCGCGTCGTTGGTGTCGCGCCACACCTTCGCGTAGACGTTCTTCTCCTCCAGTCCCTCGTAGTCCGCCGTGAGGTAGCGGAACAGCTGCTCGAACGCCTCGTCCGAGACGTTCCGGTACGGGTACGCGCTCGTCAGTATCTCGCGGACCTCCGCCTCCGGGCGGGGTCCGTTGATGGCCATCCCGTACACCTGCTGGGCAGCCACGTCCTGGGCGTTCTCCGGGACGAACACCCTGTCCACGAACCCCTCCTCGGCCTTCTTGAGCATCACCGCACACTCGACGAGCTCGTCGCGGTCGAGCGCCACGACCCGGCCCGTGACGGTCTGGCCGAGCTGGTGGCCCGCGCGGCCGACGCGCTGGAGGAGCGAGGCGACCGATTTGGGCGACCCGACCTGCACCACCAGGTCGATGTGGGGCATGTCGATGCCGAGTTCGAGCGAGGTGCTCGTCGTCACGACCTCGACGTCGCCGGACTTGAGCAGCCCCTCGACGCGCTCGCGCTCCTCCTTCGAGAGCGAGCCGTGGTGACAGCCGGAGTTGGTCTCGTCGTAGCCGTCGTAGTTCTCGCGGAGGGTGTGGAGGACGCGCTCGGCGCCCGACCGCGTGTTCGTGAAGACGAGCGTGTTCGTCGCGCCCTGGATCCACTCGTGGAGCCGGTCGTAGAACCGCTCGTTGACGACCGACGGGTGCGTGTCGATGAGGTCGTCCGTGGGGCAGTGCAACTCGATGTCGAAGTCCCGGACGAACCGCGCGTCGACGATCTCGTAGTCGCGGAACTCGGGCTCGCGGCCCTCCGCTCCGTCTCCGTCCCTGTCACCCGCCGCGTCGGGGTCGCCGGGCGTCTCGCACCCCACCAGGAACTCCGCCATCTTCGAGAGCGGCTCGACCGTCGCCGAGCAGCCGATGCGGGTCGGTGACTGCTCGGCCATCGCCTCCAGTCGCTCCAGCGAGACGGCCATGTGGGTCCCGCGCTTGTTGTCGGCCAGCGAGTGGATCTCGTCGACGATGACGTACTCGACGGTCTCCAGTTTCCGCTTGAACTTCGGCGAGTTCAGCAGGATGGCCAGGGTCTCCGGCGTCGTGTTGAGGATGTGCGGCGTCGTCGAAAGCATCGCCTGCCGGTCGCTGTCGCTCGTGTCACCGTGCCGGATGGCGTGGCGGACCTCGGCGTCGTGGCCGTTCGCCGCGAGCTTCTCGGAGATGGCGTCGATGGGCTCGGCGAGGTTCCGGTGGATGTCGTTGGCGAGCGATTTCAGCGGCGAGATGTAGAGGCAGTAGACGCTGTTGTCGAGGTCGTCGGCCTTCGCGCGGCGGAAGAGGTCGTTGTAGATGGCGGCGAAGCTGGCCATCGTCTTCCCGCTCCCGGTCGGGGCACAGACCAGCGCGTTCTCGCCCTCGTCGACGAGAGGGATGGCCCCCTTCTGCGGCGGCGTGAAGAACCCGCCGTTGCCGGGGACGTACTCGCCGAAGGTCTCGACCCACCACTCCCGGACCTCCGGCTCCAGCCGCGCCAGCGTGTCCGCGTCGTCGATGTCGACGGTCGCCGGGTCGAACGGGAGGTCGTCGTGACACGCGCGCAGCAGCTCGCGACCCGCGGCCGTCAGCTCGTCGCCGTGGCTCCCCATCCGTGACTCGACCGAGGGCCGGCAGGATGTTAAGCGGTCGCCTACCGGGGCGGAACTGG
The DNA here is from genome assembly GCF_029338515.1 of Haloglomus litoreum. Classification (GTDB taxonomy): domain Archaea; phylum Halobacteriota; class Halobacteria; order Halobacteriales; family Haloarculaceae; genus Haloglomus; species Haloglomus litoreum. Next base: position 2,454,264 of record NZ_CP119988.1, read on the forward strand.
TCCCTCCCGGGCGAGGGACACTCCCGGTGGCCCGGCTGTTCGGGGCCGGATTCAAGAGCCTCCGCCGTGGGACACCCGGCATGACCCACGCCGAACGGGCCTCGCGCTGGGCGCGCCGGTTCGTCCTCGCCGGCGCCGCCTGGCTGGTCGTCTGGCAGGTCGCGGAGCTGGCCGGGACCACCCGCCGGGCGGCCGTCACGCTCGGGCTGCTGGGATTCGTGCTCCACACCGTCTTCGGGAAGGCGTACGCGCTGGTGCCGCCGTACTTCGACCGCGACCTCGCGACGACGCGGCTCATGCCGGTCCACCTCGCCTGCTCGCTGGGTGGCACGCTACTCCTCGGGGCTGCGGCGTCCGGGGTGGGCCGTGCGCTCCTCCCGAGTGCCACCGCCGACCTGCTGGCGCTCGCGGGGGCCGTCCTCTGGACCGCCGGGGTGGCGCTCTTCCTCGGGACGCTGGGCTGGACCGTCCGCGGGAACCTCCTCGGCGGCGAGACCGGGACCGGCGACGCGAACGCCGAGCGTCGCCCCGTCGACCGGGCGGCGAACCTCGCGATACCCGTGGCGCTGGCCTACCTGGCCGTGGGCTCGTACGCGCTGCTGGCCGGGCACACGCCCCTTCCGACCCTGCTGGACGGCTACCCACCGCGCGCCTCGCACCTGCTCGGTGCGGGGTTCGCGACGCTCACGCTGTTCGCCGTCGGGTTCCGGCTCCTCCCGCGCTTCCTCGTCGCCCATCCGCCGCGCGCGCTCGTCGCGGTCGTCCTGCCCGCCGGCGCGCTCGGGCCCGCGCTGCTCGCCGTCGGGCTTCCGGCTGGGCCCGTCTTCCGGCTGGGAGCCACCGCCGAGGCCGTCGCCGTCGTCGGGTTCGCGGTCGCCTTCGCCGTGACACTCGTGCGGTCGGACCGGCATCGGGTCGGACTCGACGCCGTCCTCGGGAGCGTGGCGCTCGGCTCGGTGGCCGCGTTCCTCGGCCTCACCTTCGCGGTCCAGCCGCCGACGGCCGACCTCGTGACGGCCCACCGGCGGCTGAACCTGCTCGGCTTCCTCGGCCTCGCGATCATCGGAGCGAGCTACCAGTTCTATCCTCCCTCGGTCGGGAGCTTCCGGGGGGCGAACGACAGGACCGCCGTGGCCGTCGTCGTCCTCGTCGCGGGCGGCCTCCTCGTCGAGACGGCCGGGCTGCTCGGTGGGCGGTCCCTCGTGACGGGCGGGCGACTCGCCGCGACGGTCGGTGCCGCCGTCCATCTCGGATTGCTGGTCGCCCTGTTCCGGGACCGCTTCGGCTGAGGGTGGCGCCGGTCGCTCCGAAACCCACTAACCCGCCCGCCGCGCAGGCCCGCCAATGACCGATGGGATAGACGACCCCGAGGACGTGCTGGGGCGCTACGAGGGGCTCGTGGACGACGTCGAGGCGTTCCGCGAGGCCTGCGCCCGACCGCTCCCGGCGGTCGTCCGGGTGAACGAGATCAAGGCCACGCCCGACGAGGTCCGGGCCGGCTTCGAGGAGGAGGGCATCTCGTACGACACCGTCGACTGGCACGACGGCCTCCTCCGGCTCCCCGACGGCGACCCCGGCCACTCGTGGGCGTACGTCCACGGCTGGGTGTACGGCCAGGAGGAGGTCTCGGCGGTGCCGGCGCTGGTCCTGGACCCGGAGCCGGGCGAGCGCGTGTTCGACCCCTGCGCGGCGCCCGGGAGCAAGACCACCCAGCTGGCGGCGCTGATGAACGACACCGGCCTGCTGGTCGCGAACGACTCGAACCTCGGGCGGCTGTCGGCGCTCCGGTCGAACGCCGAACGGTGCGGTGTCTCGAACGTCGTGGTCACCAAATCCGACGCCCGGAACTTCTCGCTGAAGCCGTTCTCCGACGACGAAGAGCCGTTCGACCGCGTCCTCGTCGACGTGCCCTGCTCGTGCGAGGGGACCATCCGGAAGAACCCGGACGCCCTGGCCGACTGGACCGAGGACCACGTCCACGGCGTCGCCGGCGTCCAGAAGGGCATCCTCGAGCGCGCCATCGAGGTGACGAAGCCGGGCGGCACGGTCGTCTACTCCACCTGCACCTTCGCGCCCGAGGAGAACGAGGCCGTCCTCGACCACGCGCTCGGGAACTCGGCGTGCGACCTCGTCGAGTTCGACCTCCCCCTGGAGTCGCGCCCCGGCGTCACCCAGTGGCAGGGCGAGTCGTACGACCCCGCGGTCGAGCGGGCCCGGCGCATCTACCCGCACCACAACGACACGGGCGGGTTCTTCTGCGCGAAACTGGAGGTGACGGCATGAGCGACGACGCGGCGGACGGTGGCGGTGGGGCGGACGACGCCTCGGCAGAGAACCAGCCCCACCGGTTCGACCGCCTGCCCGCGACCGCCGAGGAGCGAGACGTGCCCGAGCGCGCGACCCGGGAGGGCGTCGTCGAGTTCTGGCACGACCGCTACGGCGTCGACCCGTCGGTCTGGGACGGCTACACCTTCTGGGAGAAGGGCGCGGGCAAGGTGTGGGCGTTCGCGGGCGACCTGCCCTCGCCGGTCGAGGTGGAGGCGATGGGGATGACGTTCCTCCGGACCGGTGGCGAGCACTGGAAGCCGACGACCGACGCCGTCCAGCGGTTCGGCCGTCACGCGACGGCCGACGACACCGTCATCGACCTCTCGCGGGAGCGTGCCGCGCGGTTCCTCGCCGGCGAGGACCAGGAACTCGACTGGGACGGCGACTGGGGCTACCTGATCGTTCGCCACGAGTACGGAGGGCGCCCGGAGCCCGTCGGTGTCGGCCTCTTCGTGCACGGCGAGCTGCGCTCGCAGGTGCCGAAGGGACGGCGCCGGGAGCTGTGAGGCCCCGATACGACATCGGAGCAACGTTCGACACGCCCCCACCACGAACGGCCACATCTCCGGTCGAATCATCGACGAACAGCCGTGTATTTCAACCCACCTAGCTGGAACGTGGAATCCGTTTCCTTCCGTCGATCCGTGGGTTCGTGTGATGCAACACGACCGTTCGTCCGCCACTCTCGACTGGAGACCTGCGCCCGAGACGCGGTGGCCATCACGGTGTGGCGCCGTGGAGGGCGTCGCAGGATGACCCCGCCCGATAGCTCGGCCGGAGCCACCCCGGATGCCCGGGGCCCGGGCGGTCCACAGTCGGATGTCTGCTGGCGCTGCCGGGACGCCCCGGACCGGCTCCGCGAGGTCGACCACCCGGACCCGGCCATCGATCGCCGGGTCAGGGTCTGTGCGACGGGCTGCTGGCTCCCCGAGTCGGCCACCTACTGCTGTCACGGCTGCGGCGATGACGTGTCCCGCGAGCGGACCCGCCTCGTCCGGGCGTCGACCCGGGCGGACCTGGTGCCCGAGTGCCTGCGCTGCAACCGGGCCGTCGTCACGGGGGACTGAGCCCGGCCAGCGGTTCGGTCCGAGCATCGATTCGTCGCGCGTGCGCATCGAGCCTCGAACGTCCCACGGGGGGCCGTCACCGCTTCCGAACGCGCATCCGCACCGGGTCCGCCGGTCGCATCGTGACCGCCATGTCGAGTTCGGGCTCCGGGTCCGACAGCAGGTCGAGGTCGACCCGCTGGAGGAGCGTCGGCAGCGCCGTCTTCAGTTCCAGCATCGCGAAGCGCATCCCGATGCAGTGCCGTGGGCCGCCACCGAACGGGAAGTAGGCGTAGTCCGGCAGTTCCTCCTCGAGACCGTCGGTCCAGCGGTCCGGGTCGAAGGTCATCGGGTCGTCGTACCACCGCTCGTCGGTGTGGATGTGGAACTGCGGGAGCGTGAGCTTCGTCCCCTCGGGGATCCGGTAGCCCCCCAGTTCGACGTCCTCGCGGGCCTCCCGGAAGATGATGAACGCCGGGGGGTAGCGCCGCAACGATTCCTGGATGACGCGGTCCGTGTACTCCAGCTGTGGCACCTGCGCGGGGTCCGGCGCCGACCCCGCCAGCAGGCTCGCGTACTCCTCGTCCAGCCGTGCCCGAACCTCCTCGTGCTTGGCCACCTCCAGCAGCGTGAACGTGAGCGCGAGCGATGTGGTCTCGTGGCCCGCGAACAGGAACGTCGCCATCTGGTCGCGCAGCTCCACGTGGGACATGGTGTCGCCGGTATCGTCCTCGGCGGTCAGCAGGAGCGAGAGGATGTCGTCGTACTCGTCGGCCCGCCCGCGGCGCTCGTCGATCAGGGCACCCACGAACTCACGGAACTCGGAGAGGACCCGTCTGTACCGCCGGTTCTCGGGCGTCGGAACCCAGACCGGCAGGAAGGTCGAGACCCCGTCGAGACTGCCGCGGTCGTTGATGGTGGTGGCGAACTCCCGCACCAGGTCGGCCTCCCGGCCGAGGTCGATGTCGAACAGCGAGTGTGCGAGCACCTGGAGCGTCAGCCGGGAGAGCTCGTCGTCGATGGACACGACCTCGCCGTCGTCCCATCCCTCGACCATCCGACGGGTGTAGTCCGCCATCGCCTCGCCGTACCCCTGGACGCGGTCCATGGTGAAGGCGTTCTGGACCGCCGTCCGCTGCCGGCGCCACTGCTCGCCCTCCGTCAGGAGCAGGCCCTCGCTGGCGAACTCGCCGCCCAGATCCTCGAACCCGTACTTGCCGAACCGCTCGTGGTCGGTCAGGAGGACCCGCTCGACGAGGTCCGGATGGAGGACGGTACAGAACTCCAGCCGCGGGATGCTGTAGCTCACGACGTCGCCGTACTCGCTCATCTCCCGGTAGAACGCCCGCGGGTCCCGGACCAGCGAGAGCGCGTTTCCGAGCAGGGGGAGGCCGTCCGGTCCCGGCGGTGTCTCCGCCGGGAGCGTCGACCCCTCGCCGCCACCGGGTGCGCGGCCCTCGGCCTCGGCGTCACCGGCCCGTTCTCGAACGCGTGGGCGTGGTCGTGACATGAGTGATGATAGTGGTGCCGTGGCGACGGTCGTTATCCCGAAGTGCCTAGCACCATTATGTGTAGAGACGAGCCAGGGGTGACCGTGGATGCGCTACCTGCACGCGCGCCTCGACCAGCCGGAGTGGATGCGACACCCGATGCAGCGGTTCCTGGCGCGTTCGGACGCGATGGAGCGGGTGGAACTGCACGCCTGGAACCTCTCGCGGGAGGACGTGCAGTTCGCGCTGTTCTACATGGTCGGCGACATCGACGCCTACCGCGAGCGCATCGACGAGGTCGAGCCCGTCCGGGAGTACGAACTGACGCCGGTCGACGAGGAGCACTTCTACTCGTACGTCTGCCAGACGTACACCGACGCCGACGAGGCGTTCTTCGACGCCTTCGCCGCCCTGCGGCTGGTGGTGGTGCCGCCGCTGGTGTACGACGGGAGGGGCCGGCTGACGCTGACGAGCGTCGGGGCCGGTGACGCGCTGACGGAACTGGTTGCGACGCTCCGGGACAGCGCCGATATCGGCGTCGAGGTCCTGGAGATCGGCGAGTACGACCGTCGACACGGGACCGTCGCGGCCGGACTGACCGACCGGCAGTTCGAGGCCGTCGAGACGGCGACGAGCCTGGGCTACTACACGACGCCGCGGGAGGCGGCACTGGCCGACGTGGCCGATGAACTCGGCATCGCGGAGGCGACGGCCTCGGAGCTGCTGCGCCGGGCCGAGTCACGGGTGATGGAGCGGGTCGTCGGGACCTGAACCACCCTGTGGCTCAGTTCCGTCCGACTCCCGTCCCCTGTCCTCCCTCGTCCTCCCCACCCGCCTCGAACTCCCCGAGGGCACCCTGCACGGAATCGCTCGCTCGCGTGCTCAGGAGCAGGTACGCCGCGCCGGTCGCGGTGGCGCCCGTCACCCGGCGGGCGAGCCAGCGCCGCAGGCGGAACCGCGAGGAGAGGCCGACCGCGTTGCGCCAGGCGCTGGCCCGGCACTCGTCGATGGTGAAGATGGCGAGGCGCTCGTCGGCCCGGCCCAGCGACTCATCGACCGCCACGAGGCCGGGTGCCTCGCTCGCCAGCAGGTCCTGGATGTCGTCGACGATGGTCCGGAGCACCTCGGTCACGTCGCAATGGTCGGCGTACCGGGCCGTCCGGTCCCGCTCGATACCCGCATCGACCAGCGCGAACGCGAGGTCGTAGTTGATGTGGGCGTTCACACCCAGCAGGGCGTCCTGGGCGACCAGCGAGTCCGGCTCCGCGGCGGAGTCGAAGGCGAGTTGCCAGGGGTCCGCGACGGCGGACAGGGCGCCCCGCTCGTAGTTGTGGCACGCCTGCCGGTAGCGGTTGGCGAAGGCGACGAGGTAGGTGGCGACCCACTCGGGGTCCTCGAACTCGCCGCGCTCGATGCGCGCCGCGACCGCCTCGGTCGTCCGGGCGTACACCGTGAGGAACACCGCGCGGTCGTCCCCTCGGTCGGCGAACTCGCGCCGCAGCGCGTCGAGTCGGTCGCGGGCCTCCTCGACCGAGCCGTACGGCGCTGCCAGTAATGACAGGATCTCCGGGTCACCCCCCGCCCGCCGGCGCGCCGTCGGCCGCCCCCGACGGAGTCGCCGCCCGACGGCGGTGGCCTCCTTCCGCCAGGACCGACGTGGCCCACGAGCCCGGCTCATGGGATCTCTACCACACCGGAGACAATAACTCTCACCCGCTGGTGACCGGATGGCGCCGGATCGGCACGAGATGGATACAACGGAGATGTCGTGTGGTCCGGGTTTCAATTCCGGATGTTATCGATCCGATCCCGAGATTATCCACATCCTTCCGCATCACTGGCGCGTTCCGCACCCTCCGACCGCCGTCACTTCTCTCGGACCGTCCCGCCGGACAGCCCCTCCCACTCGACGCGATAGCCCAGTCTGGAGAGGGCCGCGCTCGCGTCGTCCAGCCCGTACTCGTCGAGCACCGCCTCCACCTCGGCGAGGTCCATCCCCGGTTCGATGCGGTCGGCAAGTGCCTCCAGCACGGTGGGGCGGACGAGCGTCCGGCCGACCCGCTCGTGCCCGGGGAAGGCCTTCCGCTCGACCGCAGCCGCACCGACGCCGTGGCGCGCCGCGAGCGCCGCCAGCGTGACGACGTCGTCCTCGGGGACGAGTTCGTCCGGCAGGTCGGCCGCCGCGTCCGCCAGGAGGTCGTCCTCGTAGGCCCGGAGCGCGTCGACCACGTCCTTCACCCGGACGCTCCCCCGGTAGGGGATGGCGCCCTCGGTCAGTTCCGCGACCGCCTCGCCGACGCCGAGCGACTCGTCGACGGCGACCAGCATGGTCACGTCCTCCAGTGTCTCGAGTCGCGAGAGCTTCTTCTCCACGTACGCCGGCGTCCAGAAGCCCATGATCTCGAAGAAGACGCGGAAGTCCGCGTGGTGGTAGTCGAACGCGAAGTCCGGGATGACCACGTGCGCGCCGCTGGCGAGCGGTTCGGGCTCGCGGACGAGGTCCCAGTCGAGGTCGAGCGACGCGAAGCGAGTGGCGAAGTCGCGCTCGACACCCGAGTCGTACGTCGGCTCGGCGACCGGTTCGGTGCCGGGGACCGAGAGGTCATCGTCCGTGAGGACCAGCTCCCGCTCGGTCCCGCGGTCGTCGACGGTCGCCTCGAGCCGCCACGCCGGCGCCGTCGCGACGGTCCGCAGGAGCCGGGCGAACCGGGTGCCGTAGCGCCGCGAGCGGGAGAAGGGCGCGCTCGGGCCCGTGACCACGACCTCGCGGTCGCCCGGCCCCGCGTCCCGGTCGCCCGCCGCGACACGGCGGACCTCGTACATCAGCCGGAGCCGCTTGACCGCCGAGACGAGTTCCTTCGGCTCGGCCGAGCGGACCCGGACCTCCAGCGCGTCGAACAGGGCCGTCTGCGCGAGCGAGAGGTCGTACTGTGCGACGAGCGATTCCGGGTCGTAGCGCGGGTCGAACGCGGTGAGGACCTGGCGGGACTCGAGGTCGGCGTACAGCGAGTCGGCCACGTCATCGGGCGCAGCGTCGAGCCCCTCGGCCGCTCGCGCGAGGGCGGTCTCGCGTTCGGCCCCGGTGACGACGCCGACCGCCTCCGCGGCCTCGAAGGCGGCCGCCCGCGCCCGCCGTGGCTCAACCGCCGCCCGCGTCTCGAAGGCGGCCTCCCGCTCCAGCAGTTTGGCGAACCCCCGGACCAGCTTGAAATCGCTCGTGTCGCGCTCGAGGTCGGTCAGCGCCTCGTCCAGCGTCGCCCGCTCCTCGGCGACGTGGCCCTGGTACACGCCCAGCACGCGGGCCGCGAGGTCGCTCGCGTCGGGGTCGTCACCGACGAACTGGGGGTGGTACCCACCTCCAGCGCGCGAGACGCGGAGCAGGTCCTTCGTCAGCATCCGGTCGGGTGGTCGGCGAGCGGCCGGTTAAGCGCTCCGTCGCATGGTCGGCCGCCGTCCGTCGGGCCGAGACCCCCCTCGGCAGCGACCCCGATCGTGCTAGAGGTTTACAATCCCCCGGCTGGAGAGGCCGGCCATGAGCCCACACACGGTCTCGGTCGGTATCCCCCTCGCCGGGACGGTCCTCGGGATGGCGATCATGATCCTCGGCGTCCTGCAGGGCGGCATCAACGCGACGCTGCTGGTCGGGACGCTGGTGATGATGGGTGGGATCGGCTATCTGGCGCGCGACCTCATCATCCTCGAGGAGGAGACGGAGCCGGAGACACCCCACTGACGCCGTGGCGGGCGTGCTGAGAGGTGTGCTCCGGCGACACGCCCCCGGGAACCAGTTAAGTACCTGCGTTACGCTGTGCCACGACATGGACAGCGGAGGGTGGTCATGAGCCTCGACGGTGCGAGGCTCGACCTCGACCACGTCCGGCAGGCCGTCCACGACTCCCCGGCGGCGGAGGTCGCCACGGCGGCCGGAGATCGCCCGCGGACGTACCCATTGAGTCCGTTCTACGACGAGGAGCGCGAGGCCGTGGTCGTCACCTCGCCGCCCGCGTACGCCGGGAAGGTGGACACGGTCCGGGAGAACCCGAAGCTGTCGTTGCTGTTCTACGACGCCGACGAGCCGTTCGTCCTGTACGGCCGCGGGACCGTCCGCGACGACGACCTCGAGGCGAACGCCGAGTACGTACAGGACCTCATCCGCTCGGAGCCGCCCTCGGAGAAGCGCGAGGGGTTCACGAAGACCTCCTCGGTGCTCGACTCGCGCATCGGCCGGTTCCTCTTCGGCTGGTACGCCCTCCGGCTGGTCGTGGAGGTCGAACCGGTGCGGGTCGAGCCGCTCGGCGACGCGAGGCCAGGGTCGTTGCCCCCCTGGCCGGAACAGGGCATCGACACGACGGAGGCCGAGTCCTACGACCGGCTGGCGCTGACCGTCGTCGACGAGGACGGCTGGCCGACGACGCGGACGGTCCGTGGCGTCGAGCGCCAGGGAGCGGACACCCTCGCGCTGGAGACGCCGCTGCCGGTCACGGACGGACAGTCCGCCTGCCTCCTCTGTCACTGGCACACGCCGGACCTCTCGAAGCTCGGCCAGCGGCTGTTCCGGGGCCGCGTCTCGACCACCGACGGGGCCGACCGCGTCCGCTTCGAGCCCGGTAGCTCGACATCGATGCGGAACGCGACGCTCCTCGACCGCCTGAAGTTCATCTGGACGGGCAAGCGCCGGACGCGGGCGTACTTCCGGAGACAGGAGGAACCCGGCGCCTGAGTCCGACCGGGAGGGGCGTCAGACGCCGTAGAGCACCGCGATGCCGACCGTGACCACGACCGCCAGGAGCAACTGCAGCGGGAGTCCGACCCGGGTGAAGTCGGTGAACCGGTAGCCGCCCGGCCCGTACACCATCAGGTTGGTCTGGTACCCGATGGGAGTGGCGAAGGCGGCCCCGCCGGCGAACAGGACCGCCAGCAGGAACGCGAACCCGTCGGCGCCGACCCGGGAGGCGGTGTCGACGGCGACGGGTATCATCAGGACCGTCATCGCGACCGGGGTGATGAGGGCGGCGACCAGCCCGGAGACGACGAAGACCAGTCCCAGCAGCACGAGCGTCGGGACGAAGGCGCTGACCTCCGCGAGGAGAGCCGCCACCAGCGCCGCACCCCCGGTCCGCTGGAGCGCCATCCCGAGCGGGAGGATGCCGGCCAGCAGGAAGATGACGTTCCAGGAGACGGCGTCGTACGCCTGCCGGGTGGAGAGGCAGTCGGTAACGAGCATCACGAAGACGCCGGCCAGCGCCGCGATGACGATGGGCAGCAGGTCGAGGGCGGCCACCAGCACGACCCCCGCGAGCGTCGCGAGCGCGATGGGGGTCCGGTCCGAGAGTGGCTCGGGCTCCACCTCGTCGAACCCGAGCGGACGCTTCGGCTCGCGCACCAGGGCGAGGTCGTCCGTGTCGGTGAGGTACTGCGCCGCGGCGGGCGTCGTCTGGAGCAGGAGTGTGTCACCGGCCCGGAGGCGGCGCTCGGCGAGGTCCTCGCGGAGCAGTTCCCCCTCGCGCTTGACCGCCAGGACCGTCGTATCCAGGCGCCGGGTGAGGATGCTCTCGCCGATACTGGTGCCGACGAGGTCCGAGTCCGGGAGCACGACGGCCTCGACCAGCTGTCCCCGCTCGCCCAGCAGGTCCTCCTCGGTGACGACCTCGCGGGGGAGCTGCCGGAGCGTGTATCGCTCGACGAGGCGGTTCAGGTCCCGCAACGTCGACCGGACGACCAGCGCGTCACCCGTCTCGACGATACGGTCGGTCGTCGCCGCGATGACACCCTCGCCATCGCGCTCGATGCGCAGCAGGTCCGCCCGAACCTCCTCGTCGCCATCGATGACCTCCTGGACCTCGTGGACCGACTCGCCCACGAACGGTGATTCCTCGCGGACGGTGACCAGCGAGAGGTGGTCCTCCATCTCGTAGGCCTCCGTCAGGTCCGTGTCGACGGCCACCCGCTCCGGGACGAGCCACCGGCCGACAGTCACGAGGTAGACGATACCGACGACGAGGACGACGATTCCGAGTGGCGTGAACTCGAACATCCCGATGGGGCCACGATCCAGCAGGTCGACGGCGAGGTCACTGGCGATGAGGTTGCTCGCCGTCCCGACCAGCGTGAGCTTGCCGCCCAGCATCGCGGCGAACGACAGCGGCATGAGCAGCCGCGACCGCGAGATGCCGGCCTGTTCCGCGAGGTCGGTCACCATCGGGATGAACACCGCGACGACGGGCGTGTTGTTGACGAAACCCGCCGAGAGACCGGTCGTGGAGACCGTGGCCGCCAGCACGCGCCGCTCCTCACCACCCGTGATCCGGCCCAGGAAGAGCCCAAGTCGCTCGACGATACCGGTCCGCTGGACCCCCTCGCTGAGGATGTACATCGCCAGGACGGTGAGCGTCGCGGCGCTCCCGAACCCCGACAGGGCCTCGGCGGGCGAGACCTGCGTGAGCGGTTCGAGGACGGCCAGTGCGACCAGGATTCCGATGGCGGTCACGTCGGGCGGGAGTTTCTCCGAGACGAACAGCGCCAGTGCCGCGAACACGAGGCCGAACGTCACGGCCATCCCCGTCGTCACTGGCGGCAGTGCCATACCAGGTCGGCGACGGCCCCCGACAAAACGATTTGCCCTGTTCCTCCATTCGAGGCGGAGCGGACCGCCTCACCGACGACGGCGGGCGACCCGTTCCTCTGCGGTCTCCTCGGTGACGAGTTCGTAGAGGAGTGCCCGCCCACCGTCCGCCTTCGGCCGGAGCACCCGGCCGAGCCGCTGTGTGAACTCGCGCTCGCTCCCGCTCCCCGAGAGCACCACGGCGACGTTCGCGTCCGGCACGTCGACGCCCTCGTCGAGGACGTTGGCGGTCACGACGCGCGAGTAATCGCCCGCGCGGAACCTCTCGAGGATCTCCCGGCGCTCGGGGGCCGCGGTCTCGTGCGTGATGGCGGGCATCAGGAACCGCTCCGAGAGGCGGTAGACGAGGTCCGTGTACGCGGTGAACACGATGACGCGGTCCCCGCGATGACGGTCCAACACGCGCTCCAGCTCGCGCACCTTGTTCTCGGCGTTCATCATCACCTCGCGGGCGCGCTGCTTGGCGAGCAGCGCCTCCCGGGCCCGGGGGTCGTTGCCGGAGCGCTTGACCAGTTCCTGGTAGTCGCTGCCCGAGCGCAACTGGATACCCGACTGCGCGAGGTAGTCCGTGAAGGTGCCCTGGAACTCCTCGTAGCGTTCGCGCTCCCCGGGCGTGAGTTCGACCGCGACCCGCTTGATGTCGAAGTCCGCGAGGTGGTCGCCGGCGAGGTCATCGGCCGAGAGCCGGTGGACCACGGGCCCGACCAGCTCCTCGATGACCTCGTGGGCGCCGTCGGGTCGCTCGAAGGTGGCGGTCAGTCCCATCCGGGCGGGCGCCGCCAGCAGGCGGGCGATGTCGCGGTACCCCTCGCCGCCCAGGTGGTGGACCTCGTCGAAGACGACCAGTTCGAACCGACCACCGAGTTCGTCCGCCCGGAGGTAGGCCGAGTCGTAGGTGGAGACGGTGATATCCTCGACGCGCTGTTCGCCGCCGCCGAGGCGGCCGACCGGTACGTCGAACTCCGCAGCGAGTTCGCGCTCCCACTGGTCCAGCAGGTCGATAGTCGGGACGACCACGAGCGTCGGCGCCGACCGGGCGGCGATGGCCGCGATGGCGACGACGGTCTTCCCGCTCCCGGTCGGGAGTTCGAGCACCCCGCGACAGTCGGCGTCGCGCCACGCGTCCAGCGCGTCCCGCTGGTAGTCCCGGAGCTCGTAGGCGGTCGTCAGGTCGGGGAGGTCGGCGGGCGCGAGAACCGAATCCACCACCGCCACGTCCCGCTCGGCGAGGGCGTCCCGGAGGTCCGCGTAGCGATGGGCGGGCGCACGCCACGACTCCGAGCGGTCGTCGTAGGTGACGCCGGGGAGGTCCGCGACGACGGACTCGGGACCGCGGAGCAGGACGGTCCCCTCGTCGAAGTGCAGACGGACGGTGTCGGCGTCGGTCACGTCAGGCGGTCCGTGACGGGACGTGTTGAATCCGGCGGGGTGGCTGCGTCGGAATACGAACGATATTACCGGGCCAAAAGACAACCATGCAGATTATTTCGGGTATAGTTGACTAAAATGGCTGATACTCCCGTTCACATCGGGTCAGACAACCAGTCGACCCGGTACCTACGTAGTAGCCGACCTCCGTGATGAACAGGAGGACCGTCGCCCCGAGGACGGCCCAGACGACCGTCGCAACGCTCTGCGGGACGGCCATCCTGACCGCGGGGAGCTCCACGACGGCGAAGACCAATGCGTACCCGGCGATGATGACTGCCAGTTCGAGCGCGATTCGGGAGCGGGGTCGCATGCCGGGGGGGCTGCGGTGCCTGCGGAATACGGGTTCCCCACGCCGGTTCTACAACCCTTATCCGCTACCGTCGCCAACCCCGAGCCATGAGCGAGAAGGACGCCGCGGCCGACGGCGAGGACGCGGCGGACATCGACGGAGCAGTCGAGGACGACGCCCCCACGGACGTCGAAGCCGACGAGGACCTCGTGGCCCGGGTCGAGGAATCCGACCCGGAGACCATCGCCCGCGAGATCGCCTCGCTCCGGTCGGCCCGCCACGATGCCGAGGACGCCGCCGCGGAGTACGAGGAACGGGTAGAGGAGCTCGAGGAGAAACTCAAGCGCAAGCAGGCGGAGTTCCAGAACTTCAAGAAGCGGATGGAGCGCAAGCAGGAGGAGCAGAAGGCCCGCGCCACGGAGGAACTCGTCGAGCGCCTGCTCGACGTGCGGAACAACCTCGTCCGGGCGCTCGAGCAGGACGAGGACGCGGATATCCGTGGCGGGGTGCGGACGACGCTGGACCAGTTCGACCGCGTGCTCGACGCCGAGAACGTGGTCGCCATCGAGCCGGAGCCGGGCGAGGAGGTCGACCCGCAGCGCCACGAGGTGCTGATGCGCGTCGACAGCGACCAGCCGGAGGGGACCGTCGACGAACTCCACCGACCGGGCTACGAGATGGCCGAGAAGGTGCTGCAGGCCGCACAGGTGACCGTCTCCGACGGCGCGGACGAGTAGCGACCGGCGACGACAGCGATCCGGCGCCCCCCGAGTCCGTCTGGTCGACGGGCCACCCACCGGGGCCACCCTTTTGCGGCCAGCCCGCCCACGCTCGGGTGATGAGGGACTGCGGCCATCGCCGGCTCCGGCGAGGACCAGGGGCCCGACCGTGAGCGGGGCCGCCCCGCTCCGGGTGATGACGTACAACGTCCGGTACGCCGCGCTGGACGACGGCCCGCGGGCGTGGGAGCACCGCCGGGATGCGGTGGCATCCACGGCCCGGGTCCACCGGCCGGACGTGCTCTGTCTGCAGGAGGTCTGGCAGGACCAGCTCCCCGACCTGCGCGAGCGACTGCCCGGGTACGAGTGGGCCGCCGAGCGCCAGCGGACGGGCGAACACACGCCAGTCGGCTACCTGCCGGATCGGCTGGCCGTCGAGGGGATGGACGTCTTCGCGCTGGCTCCCGACCCGGAGGACATCGGCACGGTCGCATGGGACGCCGCTGTCCCGCGGGTGGCGACCGAGGTCCGGTTCCGCGACCGACGCGGGGACGCGACGTTCGACCTCGTCAACGTCCACTTCGACCACGCGGGCGCGCTGGCACGTCGCGAGAGCGCACGCCTCGTGCGCGAGCGCCTGGCCGGGAGCCGTGCGTTGCTCGTGGGGGACCTCAACGCCCGCCCGGCGTCCGACCCGTACCGCTCGCTCGTCGGGCATCCCGGGCCGTTCGCCGACGCCAGACTGGTGGCGGAGACACGGTTCGGCCCCGGGGAGACGTTCGTGGGCTTCGCCGGGGAGGGTGTCGAGGACGGGACGGAGTTCGCCCCGACGACCGGCAAGCGCATCGACTACGTCCTCGTCCGTGGCTTCGATGTCGACCTCTACGCGACCGTCGCCGACGTGGATGCGACCTGGCGCCATGCCTCCGACCACCTGCCCGTCGTGGCCGATTTGCGGCCGGCGATCCCGGACTGACCCGCGCCGGGTCCCGGACGACGCGCTTGTGATGCGCTTCTGTTTGTACGTATCGGTCGCGGCTGAATGGTGAACACGAAACCGCAAGCGGGCGACGGGGTCGCTACGAGGCGAATCGACCCGATTCAGCAAGGCTTAACGGCGCAAGACTGCTACTCCAGTCCAACAATGGCGAGCAACAAGATCCTCGGCATCGACCTGGGGACCACCAACTCCGCGTTCGCAGTGATGGAAGGTGGCGACCCGGAGATCATCGCGAACGCCGAGGGCGACCGCACCACCCCCTCCGTGGTAGCGTTCACCGACGACGGCGAGCGGCTCGTCGGCAAGCCCGCGAAGAACCAGGCCGTCCAGAACCCCGAGCGGACCATCCAGTCCATCAAGCGGCACATGGGCGAGGACGGCTACACGGTCGACATCGAGGGCGAGGAGTACACGCCGGAGCAGATCTCGGCGATGATCCTCCAGAAGATCAAGCGCGACGCCGAGGAGTACCTCGGCGACGAGGTCGAGAAGGCCGTCATCACGGTCCCCGCGTACTTCAGCGACCGCCAGCGCCAGGCGACGAAGGACGCCGGCGAGATCGCCGGCTTCGAGGTCGAGCGCATCATCAACGAGCCGACGGCCGCGTCGATGGCGTACGGCCTCGACGACGAGTCCGACCAGACCGTCCTCGTCTACGACCTCGGCGGGGGGACCTTCGACGTCTCCATCCTCGACCTGGGCGGCGGCGTCTACGAGGTCGTCGCCACGAACGGGGACAACGACCTCGGCGGCGACGACTGGGACCAGGCGCTCATCGACCACCTCGCCGACGAGTTCCAGAGCGAACACGGCATCGACCTCCGCGAGGACCGGCAGGCGCTCCAGCGGCTCAAGGACGCCGCCGAGGAGGCGAAGATCGAGCTCTCCAACCGGAAGGAGGCAACCGTCACGCTCCCGTTCATCGCGGCCGACGACGACGGACCGAAGGACCTTGAGGAGACCATCACCCGCGCGAAGTTCGAGTCGCTCACCTCGGACCTACTCGACCGGACGGTCGGCCCGACGGAGCAGGCCCTCTCGGACGCCGGGTACGACAAGGGCGACATCGACGAGGTCCTCCTCGTCGGCGGGTCGACCCGGATGCCGCAGGTCCGCGAGAAGGTCGAGGAGATGACCGGACAGGACCCGCGCAAGTCCGTCAATCCGGACGAGGCCGTCGCGCTGGGTGCGGCCATCCAGGGTGGCGTCCTCTCGGGCGACGTGGACGACATCGTCCTGCTGGACGTGACGCCGCTCTCGCTCGGTATCGAGGTGAAGGGTGGCCTGTTCGAGCGGCTCATCGAGAAGAACACCACCATCCCGACCGAGGAGTCGAAGATCTTCACGACCGCGGCGGACAACCAGACGATGGTCAACGTCCGCGTCTTCCAGGGTGAGCGGGAGATGGCCGAGAGCAACGAGCTGCTCGGCGAGTTCCAGCTCACCGGCATCCCGCCCGCGCCGGCCGGCACGCCCCAGATCGAGGTGACGTTCAACATCGACGAGAACGGCATCGTCAACGTCGAGGCCGAGGACAAGGGCTCGGGCAACAAGGAGGACATCACCATCGAGGGCGGCGCGGGCCTCTCCGACGACCAGATCGAGCAGATGCAGGAGGAGGCCGAGGAGCACGCCGAGGAGGACCAGAAGCGCCGCGAGTTCGTCGAGACGCGCAACGACGCCGAGTCGGCCGTCCAGCGTGCCGAGACGCTGCTCGACGAGAACGAGGAGGAGATCGACGACGACCTCCGGGGCGACATCGAGGCCGAGATGGAGCGCGTCGAGGACGCCCTCGACGAGTACGAGGACGTCGAGTTCGAGGAGATCGACGAGGCCACGGAGGCCCTGGAGTCGGCGACCGAGAGCCTGACCCAGGAGCTGCAGGAGATCGGCAAGCAGATGTACCAGCAGCAGGCCCAGGCCGGCGCCGGCGGTGCCGGTGCTGGCGCCGCGGGCGCCGGTCCGGGCGGCATGGGCGGCGGCCCCGGCGGCATGGGTGGCGGTCCGGGCGGTGCCGGCCCCGGCGCCGAGGCCGACGACGAGGAGTACGTCGACGCCGACTTCGAGGACGTTGACGAAAACGACGAAAACTGAGTCGTTTTCGTCAGCCCGTCGGACTACGTCCGACGACGTCGACGACGACGAGGAGTAGCTGGTCAGTTCGCGGCGGTCAGCCCCCGATACTTTTGCGACGGTGGCTCCTTGTTCCCACATGAGCGACACGGGTGGGGATGAACTGACCGAGTCCGAGCGCGAGCTCATCCGGCAGCTGGACGACGCGCGGGTCGTCGAGATGCTGGAGACCGAGGGGAGCCTGACCGATTCGGACGCGGACCGGACCCGTGTGCAGAAACAGCTGCTCGACGACCTCGGGTTGTTCGACATCGATCCGGCGGAGTACGATCTCTCGGATGCCCTCCGGAACCGTATCGAGCACCTGCGGTACGTCAACGTCGAGGGCACGGCCCAGCGGGAGCCGTCGGCAGCGGTCAGGCGGGAGGTGGCCGAGCGGCTCCGCGAACTCGGCTACGAGCCATCACCATCCGACGACGACGGCCAGTAGGGGTCTCCCTGCGACTCAGACAGTCCACTCGCCATCGATGATCGCAAGCGCCCGCTCGGCCTGCGCCGGGACGCCCTCGCCCATCCGCTCGTACATCGGGTCGTCGACGCCACCCCGCAGGTAGCGGGCGTAGAACATCTCCCCGAGCGCGGCCATCTTGAACGCCGCGAGCGCCAGGTAGAAGCGCCGGTTCTCGAACTCACGGCCGCTCCGCCGCTCGTACCGCGCGACGAACTCGGTGCGCGTGGGGTAGTCCCCGTGGGCCAGGAACGACGGGGCGAACCGCTCGTCGGCGACGACATCCGTGCCGCCGTCGGGTGCCATCTCGTCCGGCCAGAAGTGGAGCGCGTACCCGAGGTCGGCGAGCGGGTCGCCCAGCGTCGACATCTCCCAGTCGAAGACGCCGGCGATGTGGGGCTCATCGTCGGGCGCGAACATCACGTTGTCGAGCTTGTAGTCGCCGTGGACGAGCGCGTGGTCGCTCTCCCCGGGCACGTTCTCGGCGAGCCAGGAGCCGACCTCGTACAGCTCGGGCACCTCGCGTTCCTCGCTCGTGGTGTCGACCGCCCAGATGACCGCCTCCTGGAACCGCTCGACCTGACGTTCGAGGTAGCCCTCCGGGTAGCCGAAGTCGCCGGCCACGAGGCCGACGGCGTCGTAGTCCACGTCGTGGACGGCCACGAGCGCGTCCACGAAGGCGTCCGCGAGCGCCTCCCGTCGCGTGGGCGTGGCGAACCGTTCGGGCTCCTCCGTGTAGATGACGTCGCCGGCGACGCGGTCCATGACGTAGAACGGGGCGCCGAGGATGGATTCATCGTCGCACGACGCGACGGTCGGCGCGACCGGCACAGCCGTCCCCTGGAGCGCGTCGAGGATGCGATACTCGCGGAGCACGTCGTGGGCGGTGTCGGCGGTCTCGTCCGGCGGCGGCCGGCGGACGACGAGTTCCCGGTCGCCCCACGTCACGAACAACGTCTCGTTGGAGTAGCCCCCGCCCTCGCCCGTCACGTCGAGCGAGTCGGCGGGACCGACCTCGCGGTCGAGGAAGGACGACAGCGCCGCCGTATCGAGGGCCGAATCGGCCGGGTCGGACATGGCACTGAGGCCGGGTGGAACGGGCAAATAGCTTCCCCCGGAGCGGTCCGTGGCTCCGGGAGCGGCGGCTCAGTCCGCGATTCCCTCCCGCTCCCGCAGACTCTGGCGGCGCACCTTCCCGGTCGTCGTCCGGGGGAGTTCGTCCACGAACTCCACCTCGCGGGGATACTCGTACTTCGCCAGGCGGTCCTTCACGTGGTCCATCAGCGCCGAGCGGAGGTCGTCGCTCGCCGCCTGCCCGTCCGCGAGCACGACGAACGCCTTCGGGATCTCGCCGCGCTCCTCGTGGGGCACACCGATGACGGCGGCGTCGGCGACGGCGTCGTGGCTGGCCAGCGAGTCCTCGATCTCCTCCGGGCCGATGCGGTAGCCCGAGGAGATGATGACGTCGTCCTTCCGGGCCTCGAACGAGAAGTAGCCGTCCTCGTCGACCGTGCCCAGGTCCTCGGTGAGGAGCCAGCCGTTCTGCACCTTCCCGGCGGTCTTCTCGGGCTTGTTCCAGTACTCCTTGAAGCAGATGGGGTTACCCTCGTAGCGGATGGCGATCTCGCCGACCTCCCCCGGTTCGACGGTCGGCTCCGCGGTCTCCGGGTCGACGACGGTGACCTCGTAGCCGGGTGTGGCCAGGCCCATGCTCCCGGGACGTTTCTCGGCCAGGGTGGCGTTCTCTACGACGGCCACGTTGGCCTCCGTCTGGCCGTACCCCTCGTGGACGAGCGCGCCGCCGAAGGTGTCCTCGGCCCACTCGGCGACGGACTCGCCCAGCGACTCGCCGCCGCTGCCGATGACCCGGAGCGAGTCCACGTCGTACCCCTCGCTCGGTACCTGCATCATGAACCGGAGCGCGGTCGGCGGGAGGAACGCCATGGTGATGTCGTAGCGGTCGAGCAGGTCGAACGCCGTCGCGGGGTCGAACTCGCCGCCGTGGTGGGCCAGCACCGGCCGGCCGTAGAACAGCGCCGTGAAGACGATGTTGAACAGCGAGGCGATCCACGCCCACTCGGCCGGCGTCCAGAACCGTGTCCCCTCGCCGAACTCGAAGTTCCCGACCGTCTGGATGCCCGGCAGGTGCCCCAGCAGCACCCGGTGGGCGTGCCGGACGCCCTTCGGGTCGCCCGTCGTCCCGGAGGTGTAGATGAGCAGGGCGTCGTCCTCGGCGTCGGTCTCGACGGCCTCGTGGTCGGGGGACCGGTCGGCCACGGCGTCGTCGTATGAGCGCTCGTCGTCCTCCGGGTCGCCGTCGACGACGAGCACCGACTGGAGGCCGATGTCGTAGTCCGCCCGGGCCCGCCGGAGCGCGTCGACGTTGCTCCCGTCGACGATGCAGGCGTTCGCGTCGGCGTCGGCCAGCCGATAGCCGACGCCGTCCGGGCCGAACAGCGTCGACAGCGGGACCGAGACGGCCCCCAGTTTCCACGCGGCGACGTGAGCGATGGCGGCCTCGGGCTTCTGTGGCAGGTTCACGCCGACCCGGTCGCCCCGCGCGACACCGCTGGCCGCGAGGTGGTTGGCGAGGCGACTCGCCGCGGCCTCGAACTCCGCGAAGGTGTAGGTCCCCTGCTCGCCGGACTCACCCTCGACGAACAGCGCCGTCGCATCGGGCGTCTCCTCGGCCCAGCGGTCACAGACGTACGCCGCCATGTTGAACCGGTCCGGGACCTCCCACTCGAACCAGTCGCGTAACTCGTCGAAGCTCTCCCACTCGTGCTCGTGGAACTGGTAGCTGTCCAGGCGTTCAGTCGTGGCCATGACAGGTGGCACCGGTGGACGGACCAAAACCGTTCCCCCCGGAGTGGCCCGGACGGCCGCCCGCTACAGCGGTTCCTCGCCGTCGACGATGCGCTTCGCCCGGGCGGCCAGTTCCGGGACGCCCGCCTCCAGCGCGGCGTACAGCGGATCGTCGGCGTCGCCGGCCCGGTAGCGGAAGTACATCGCCTCGGTCGTCGTGACGATCTTGTACGCCGCGAGCCCGCGGTAGAACCGCTCGTCCGTGAACTCGCGTCCAGTTCGTGCCTCGTACCGCTCGACGAGGTCACGCCGGGTGGGGTAGCCCTCTCGCTGCATGAAGGTCGGGACCAGCCCCTCCGGCAGCGCCGGCGCTGGGTCGCCCTCGTCGCGCCAGAACAGGAGCATCCAGCCCAGGTCCGCGAGCGGGTCGCCCAGTGTCGCCAGTTCCCAGTCCAGTACGCCCGTGATGCGCGGCGGTGTCCCGGGTGCGAACATCACGTTGTCGAGCTTGTAGTCGCCGTGGACGAGCGTGTGGCCGCTCTCCGCCGGGACGTTGTCGGCCAGCCACTCGCCGACCTCGCGGATGTGGGGCACCTCGCGGTCCTGCTCGGTCGTCGGGAGGAACCACTCCAACTGCTCGGTGAACGTCTCGACCTGGCGGTCGAGGTAGCCCTCGGGGTAGCCGAACTCGCCCGCCGCCAGGCCGACGGCCTCGTGGTCGACGGCGTGGACCTCGGCGAGCGTGTCCACCAGCTCCTCGCCGACGGCACGGCGGTGCTCGACCGTCGCGAACCGCTCGGGCTCGCTCGTCCGGAGGACATCCCCCTCCAGTCGCTCCAGCACGATGAAGTCACAACCCAGCACGTCCGGGTCGTCGCATGTCGCCACGACGTCGGGGACTGGGACCTCGCCGGCGACGGCATCCATCACGTGGGCCTCGCGGAGGACGTCGTGTGCACCCTCGGCGTGGTCGCCGGCGGGCGGCCGCCGCAGAACGAGGTCGCGGTCGCCCCACTCGACGAACAGTGTCTCGTTCGAGAGGCCGTCGCCCTCGCCCGTCAGCGCCAGCGGCCCCTCGGAGTCGAGCGTCCGTCCGAGGAAGGCGGCGAGCGCCTCCCGGTCGATGTCGGCTGTCATGGGCGGTGGTCGCACGTTCCGCACAAAACGGTTCGGGCGCGCCTCACAGCGCCCGGGCCGACCGGACCGCAAGCAGGAGGCCGACGGCCGTGGCGGCCCCGCCGACGGGGGCCGCGACGGCATCGAGCCCGCTCGGCAGCAACTCGCCGGCCAGCAGTTCGACCGTCACCGTCGCGGCCAGCGCCCCGACGGCCGCCGCCGGCGCCTTCCAGCGCTGGGACGGGCGGGACCGCTCCGCGACGAGTGCGTACAGCGCGAGTACCAGGAACAGCACGGCGACCGGCGCGACGGGCCCGAGGAGGAACGGCGAGCCGAACACGACCAGCGCCACGCCGATAGTCAATCTGAGCCACAGGGACCGGGAATCGGGGTCGGACATGGCGGCTTCGGGCGTACCTTCCACGGGACGAACTTAGCAACTGCTGTCGCCCGGATCGAGCAGGAAGAGCACAGATAATCGACGACATCCACTCATATACTTATTATAGCTGCACTAACCCAGATGTATCTATTTTCACACTCATCTTCGCCAGTCAACAGTTATCTCCTCAGCCAGCGATCCAGTATCATGGAAACGAAGCACATCCTGCAGCTGTTCGCGGCCGGTCTGATCCTTCTGGGTCTGCTGGGTATCGTGGCGGGGTCGGTGCCCGGCATCTGGTACTTCGGCTGGGAGGGGCGGGAGGCCTGGTACGTCGGGGTCGGGCTCCTGGGGGCCGGGGTGGTGATGTTCGCGGACGTCCGGCGGCGCCTGTTCGGGGACGGCCAGGCCGACGCCAGGTGACGGGCGGCCGTGCAGTGACCACCGGATGAACGGGACGGGGACCGACCCTTCGGCCCGTACTACTGGTTTATCCCCTCGAATCGCGTACCCTGCTGTATGATAACGTCGACCAAGATACGGCAGGCGGTGGAGATGGAGGACGGGTTCGTCATCTACATCAACGGGATGCGGCTGAACAAGCTCCGGGCGCTCCCACGGTACCTGATGGCGGGGCTGAAGGTGGGGAAGATGTTCGACCGACTGGCGGCCGACCCCGACAGCGGATTCCTCGGCTACGAACCGGCGTTGATGGGTCCCCGCCACGGTGCCGCCATCCAGTACTGGCGCTCGCTGGAGGACATCCGGCGGTTCGCCAGCGACCCCGGCGACATGCACGTCCCGGCATGGCAGTGGTTCAACGAGCGCGACGACGGAGGGTTGGCGTTCTGGTCCGAACTGTACGTCATCGAACCGGAGAACTACGAGACCTTCTTCCGGAACGTCGAGGGCGTGGGGCTCTCGCGGTTCGGCCGGATGGTGCCGATGGAGGAGCATGAGCGACAACTCGGGCTGGCCGGAAGCGTGGTGGCGGCCGAGGAGCCGGTGGTGGCAGACGGTGGAACGTAGATTCTGCATACGCGCGCCGAAGGCGCGTGTTTCACCGGCCGGAGCGAGCGCAGCGAGCGGAGGCCGGCCTTTTTTCTGAACGTTTTTTGCGACGAGTGGTGCCGCGCCGCAGGCGCGGCACCCGAGTCGGAAAAAAGCTCTATTTGAACCGGAACGTCTCGAGGTTCTTCGGCGCGAACGTCCGCATGTTGAACTCGTGATACAGCGCCGAGGAGAGGTCCTGTGCGGAGGACTCGTCGCCGTGGACGCAGAGCACCTTCTCCGGGCGCGGGTTCATGGTGCGGACGAAGTTCTCGAGGCCCTGCCGGTCGGCGTGGCCGGAGAACCCGTCGACGGTCTCGACGTCGAGGTTCAGCGTGAGCGTGTTGCCACGACCGCCGCCGTTGCCGCGGTCGTTCATCGGGATCTCGTCCCAGCCGTTCTGGATGCGCCGGCCGAGCGTCCCCTGGGCCTGGTAGCCGACGAACACCATGCGGTTCTCCTCGTCGCCGCCGAGGTGGCGGAGCCAGGACATGATGGGGCCGCCAGTGACCATCCCCGAGGTGGAGAGGACGATGCAGGGGCCGCCGTCGGCCACTTCGAGCCGCTCGTCCTCGCCACCGTCGATGTGGTTGAACTCGTCGGCGAGGAACGGGTTCTCGTCGTCGTGGAAGATGCGGTCCCGGAGGTCGTCGCGCAGGTACTCGGGGTAGGTGGTGTGGATGGCGGTGGCCTCCCAGATCATCCCGTCGAGGTGGACCGGCATCGAAGGGATGTCGCCCGAGCGCATCGCCTCCTCGAGGACGAGCATGATCTCCTGGGAGCGCCCGACCGCGAACGCCGGGATGAGGACCTTCCCGTCGCGCTCGTAGGTCTCGTTGATGACGCGCTTGAGGTTCCGCTCGGAGTCCTCCTGGTCGGTCTGGTAGTCGTTCCGGCCGCCGTAGGTCGACTCCAGCACGAGCGTCTCGACGCGGGGGAACTCGTTGACGGCGCCGTTGAACAGCCGCGTGTCCGTATAGTGGATGTCACCGGAGAACGCGACGTTGTAGAGGCCGTCGCCGATGTGGAAGTGGGCGATGGAGGAGCCGAGGATGTGCCCGGCGTTGTGCAGGGTGAGTTTGATGTCCGGCGCGATGTCGGTGACGTCGCCGTACTCGATGTCGATGCAGTGCTTGATGGCCTCGCGGACCATCTCGGACTCGTAGGGCGGCGTGCGGCCCTCCTTCGCGGCGACGTCGAGGTAGTCCAGCGTCAGGAGACCCATCAGGTCGCGCGTGGGCTCCGTGCAGTAGATGGGGCCGTCGTAGCCGTACTTGAACAGGAGCGGGATGAGCGCGGAGTGGTCGAGGTGGGCGTGGGTCAGGACGACGGCGTCGAGGTTCTGTGCGCCCGCGCCGAGGGCTTCGGGCACCTGGAGGTACGGCACCTCGTCCTCTGCGCCGGGCTTGTCGCCACAGTCGATGAGAATGCGCGTCTCGGCCGTCGAGAGGATGAACGCGGCACGGCCGACCTCCCGGCAGCAGCCCAGCGTGGTGATGCGGACCCACTGCTCGTTGGCCATCTCCTCGCGGTGGATCTGGCGGCCGACGCGTTCGAGGATGTCCCGACGCTCGTCGCGCTCCTGCTTGAGGAAGTTCCGGACGTTCGAGACGGTGGAGGACTCGATGGGCGGCGTGCGGACGACCTCGGGGGTCCAGCCGACCTCCTTCGTGATCTCCCGCAGCGTGGAGCCGTGTCGGCCGATGACCATCCCGGGCTTCTCGGCCTCGATGACGACCTCGCCGGTGTCGGCGTGGAAGTCCAGGTCCGTGACGCCGGCCTCCTCCGGGATGACGTCCATGATGCGCTCGCGGGCCTCCTCCGGGCGCGAGAGGCTGTCCGGGTCCGGCCGGACGGTGATGCGCTTGCGGAGTTTCGAGGCGAGGCTCCGGACGAGGTCGCCGTCGGCCGCGAACTTCTTGGGATCCTTCGTGTAGATCACCAGTTCCGGACCCTCGTACTTCACGTCGGAGATCGAGATATCGCTCGGGACCTCGTCCGTGATCGTTTCCTTCAGTTCGTCGAGTTGCCGCTCTACTGCACTCATAGATGCGAGAACGGGCTCCGGCCCCCGCCACCCGCCGCGTCCGACCGACCGGTTCGGCCGTCTCCGTACAGCGACGTGTGCGACGGGATAACTATCATACCCTCGACCGGTCCGGAGCGTATCCGGACGTCTGCGGGACGTGGTTCCGGAAAACCCGCGTGTACCCCACTCTACCGTCGACTGTTATTAAAAGCCTTCGGGACGACCGGGTCGTATGCGCGTCACACCGGCCCTCGTGGCCGACGAGCACGAGTGGGTCCGCTCGCGAGACAGCGTGGTCGAGCTGATCAACCGCGTCCGCGCCGACCTCGGCGCCGCCTTCGACACGGCGGTCGACCCCGTCTCGACCGAGCAGTACCGCACCGAGGTCGACCGCGTCTTCGCCGACGGCGACGTGGCCGTCAACGTCGCGGCGCTCGTGGGGCTGCTCCGGGACCTCGACGTCGAGGGCGACTACCCGGGGTTCGTCGTGGACGAGTACCTCGGCCGGGAACTGGCCGCGACGGTCGCCAGCACGAAGGGGCGACCCTTCTCGATGCTCGCGGAGGCCACCTTCCACGTCGCCGACGTGGGGACACACGGGGCCCCCGACGAGCCCGCCGGCGCGGACGACCTCGATGCGGCGCTCGCCGCCGGGTTCCAGACGCGGCTCCCTGGCTGGGACTGGACCGAGGGTGAGAGCCCGTTCGCGGTCGGCGGCGGGGACTGAGCGTCCCGGGGCGCCACAGCGACCCGGAAGGCCTATGCGCGCCCTCGTCGGACCGGTCGCCCGTGCAGGTCTCCGTCGTCCTGTGTACGCACACGCTGGAGCGCTACGAGTACCTCACCGACGCCGCCGAGAGCGTCCTCGCGGGCACGTACGACGACGTGGAGCTGGTGCTCGTGAGCGACGGCAACGAGGCGGTCCACGAGCGGATGCAGGCGGAGTACGGGGACCACCCGAAGGTCGTCACGGACTGCCTCGACGAGAACAGCGGCCTCCTGACCGCGCGCAACCACGGGGCAGCCGTGGCCACTGGCGATGTGGTCGCCTTCCTCGACGACGACGCCATCGCCTGCGAGGAGTGGCTGGAACTGCTCGTCGAGGCGTACGAGGCACACGACGCCATCGCGGTCGGCGGGCGGATGACGCCGCGCTGGGAGGCCCCGGACGGGGAGCCCGCCATCCTCCCCGAGGAGTTCTACTGGCTCGTCGGCGTCACCCACCGCGGGTTCGGGCCGGACGGCGACCCGGACGAGGCGGGCTGGGTCCGCAACACGATGGGCTCGAACATCTCCTTCCGTGCCGAGGTGTTCGAGGACCTGGATGGGTTCGACGTCGACATCGGCGGCCGGAAGGGGGACAACCACCTCCAGGGTGGCGAGGCGGAACTCAGCGCGCGACTGCGCGCCGAGTACGACGAACTGGTGTGGTACGTCCCCGAGGCGACCGTCGAGCACCGGGTCTTCGAGTACCGGACCGAGGCGGATTGGCTGCTCGAGCGGGCGTTCTGGCAGGGCTACTCGAAGCGCGGGATGGAGCGGTTCGTCCCCGAATCCACCGGGGACGAGGACGAGTTCCTCGGCCGCCTGCTCACGGAGTTCGCCCCCGGCCGGCTCCGGGAACTCGTGCTGCGGCCGTCGCCGGCAGCGGCGCTCCAGTTGCTGTTCCTCTTCGTCTTCACGGGGGCCGTCGGCGTGGGCTACGGCTACGGCATCGTGAAGTGGGGCTGAGCGCGGGCGGACCAAGCGGCCCAATCGCTAAGCCCTCTCCCCCCGAGCCCCGGGTATGTCGTTCGAACTCACGGCCGAGCAGCGGGCCATCCGGGAAGCGGTCAGGGACTTCGGCGAGTCCGAGATCCGTCCGGTCGCGGCCGAGTACAACGAGCAGGGCCGGTATCCGGAGGAACTGCGCCAGCAGGCGGCCGACCTCGACCTCGTGGCGCCGCACATCCCGGAGGCGTACGGCGGCGCGGGGATGGACGGCGTCGCGACGGTCATCGTCACGGAGGAACTGTGGCGGGCCGACCCCGGCGTCGGGGGTGCCATCGCGGCCGCCGACTTCGGGACCGGGATGATACTCGAGTACGGCGACGAGTGGATGCGCGAGGAGGTGCTGCCGCGTGTCACGGGCGGCGAGACACCCATCGCGACCGGTATCTCGGAGCCGGCCCACGGCTCGAACGTCGCCGGGATGGAGACGCGCGCCAGGCGCGACGGGGACGAGTACGTCATCGACGGCGAGAAGACCTGGATCACGAACGGCACCGTCGCGGACGTCTACATCGTGATGGCCAAGACCTCGCCGGCGGACGGCCACGCCGGCATCACCGCCTTCCTGACCGAGTCCGACCGCGACGGCATCGAGGCCTCGCGCATCACGAACAAGCTCGGCATCCACGCCCAGGACACGGCCGAGATCCGGTTCGATGGCCTCCGTGTCCCGGCCGAGAACGTCGTCGGGGAGGTGGACCGCGGGTTCTACCAGCTGATGGAGTTCTTCGCCCCCGCTCGCGCTGACGTGGCCGGGCAGGCGACGGGTGTCGCGCAGGCGGCGCTCGACGCGGCCGTCGCCTACGCCCGCGAACGCGAGCAGTTCGACCAGCCCATCGCGGCGTTCCAGGCCATCCGCCACAAGCTCGCCGAGATGGCGACCGACATCGAGGCCGCCCGCTCGCTGGCCTACCGTGCCGGCGCGGCCATCGACGCCGGCGACACCGACGAGGCGACCCGACTCGCCTCGATGGCGAAGCTGTTCGCCTCCGAACACGCCGTCGACGTGACCGACGAGGCCATCCAGGTCCACGGGGGCGCCGGGTACGTCGACGACCACCCCGTCGAACGGTACTACCGTGACGCCCGCGTCACGAAGATCTACGACGGCACCTCCGAGATCCAGAAGAACATCATCGCGGACCAGTTGCTGTAGCATCCGGCGTGGCCAGCGACCCCGACCCAGGGATGGCACCATCCGGGGTCGCTCGAACCTCCATCTCCTGACCGAACGGCTCGGCCTACCCCGCGTTTGGCCGTCCCTACCGCGACCGCCTGTCGAGCCAGGACCGGCCCACACGTCTGCGGTACTCGCTTCGGGAGGGGCGGCTCCGGTGTCGAGAGGGCGCTCCCACGGTGAGCCGGCGGTGACGGTACGGTCCTCGCGGGACGGTAATCACCGATGCGTTTAGGCTGGGTACCGACCAACAATCGGACATGAAGTTCGTCGTAGCCGTCGACGGGACGCCTGGGAGCGAGCGCGTGCTGGACCATGCGGCGGCGCTGGCGGGGGCGGCGGACGCCGACCTGGTGCTGGTCCACGCGGTCAATCCCTCCGTGTACGAGGTGATGGACGGGCCCGTCCGGGACGGAAGCAACGCCGAGGAGCGGCTGCTGCTGGAGAGCACCGAGGACGCCGAGCAGCGCGGCGAGAAACTCCTGGAGCGGGCCGCGGCCGGCATCGAGGGGCTCCGTGTCGAGACCGAGCTCCTCTACGGGTCCCCGGCCACGGCCATCGCCGACTACGCCGACGAGGTGGGTGCCGACGGCGTGTTCGTCGGCCACCGGGATCTCAGTGAGGAGCAGGAGCGGATGCTGGGCAGCGTCGCGAAGCGGCTCGTAGACAACTCACCCGCCCCCGTGACCGTCGTCCGCTGAGCGTCGGCGGTCGCGGCGGCCCGGCACGCGCCTGTCCCACAGCGCCGGCCGGGCCGCCGGGACCGGTACCGCTAAGGTACAGGCTCCGGGACGGTCCGGCGTGCCCGAGTCGGTCCCCGACGTCTGCGTCGTCACCCATCCGCTCTCCTCCGCCGGGGAGAACGCGACCCGCAGCCTGCTCGACATCCTCGGCGCGCTGACGGCGGTCTCGCTGGTCACCGCCGACCTGCCCGATGACTCCGAGATCTGGGCCCGTCACGAGGTCGTCGAGCTGACCGACCGTGGGGCGGGGGACTCGCTGCCGGTCGCCGCCGGACGGTTCCTGGTCAACCAGCTCCGGATGTGTCGGGAGCTCGCCCGCCGCGACGAGTCGGTGGTACTGTTCTTCGGTGCCACCGCCTACCTCCTGCCGGTCCTGCTGGCCCGCCTGCGCGGCAAGACCGTCCTCATCGAGCCACGCGGCGACGTGCCGCTGACGCTCCGGCTGCACTGGGAGCAGCGCGTCCCCTCACCGGTCGCCCGCCTGCTCGCCGGCGGGCTCCGCGCGCTCGAACGGCTCGATTACGCCATCGCCGACGGCGTGGTCACGTACACGCCGTCGATGGCGCGCGAACTGGGTCTCGACCCTGACTCGTCGCGGGTGTACCCGAACGGCGCGCGGTACGTCCGGACCGACGAGTTCCGCCCCCTGACGCCGTTCGCGGAGCGCGAGCAGCGGGTCGGCTTCCTCGGTCGGCTGGACGAGGAGAAGGGGGTCCGTGAACTCGCGCGGGTGGCGCAGCGGCTCCCCGATGACGTGACGTTCTCGTTCATCGGCGACGGTGACCTCCGCGGGTGGCTGGAGGCCGAACTGGCAGAGGAGATCGCAGCGGGCCGCGTCGAGCTGCGGGGCTGGGTCGACCACGAGGACGTGCCCGCGGAGCTGTCGCGGCTCCGCCTGCTGGTGATGCCCTCCCAGCCGACCGAGGGGCTACCGACGACCATCCTCGAGGCGCTGGCGTGTGGAACGCCCGTCTACGCGACGCCCGTCTCCGGCGTGCCGGACGTGGTGCGCGAGCAGGAGACGGGGTTCCTGATGGACTCGCGCGACCCCGCCGACATCGCGGCCGGCATCGAGGGCATCCTCGCGCGCGCGGACCTCGCCGACCGCTCCTTCCGGGGTCGGTCGCTCATCGAGGACGAGTACAGCCTCGACGCGGCCGTCGAGCGGTACCGGTACATTCTCACCGACGCCGTGGGGCGATAGTCGCCGGGCGCGGGGCGCGAGAACCGTGGGGGCGGCCTCAGCCGAGGGTCCCGACCAGCCCGACGGCCTTCTCCCGGACCCGCCCGGACAGCGCCACGAGGATGCCGGTGTAGACCGCCGCCCCGACCAGCACGAGCGCGACCGTCGCGTAGTGGTTCCGCGGCACGACCGGGCGCGCCAGCAGGAGGAGTCCCGCCATCAGCCCACCCGCGGCGACCTGGAGACCGATCTCGCGGAACGGGACCGGCGGCCGGCCGATGAGCCTGGTCAGGGCGACGTAGCCCAGCGCCAGGATGAGCGTCGCGGAGACGGCCGTGGCGACCGCGGCGCCGACCCAGCCGAACCGGAACACGAGCACGAGGTTCAGACCGAGGTTGACGGCGATGAACGCGGCGCTGATGCGGAACGCGACATCCGGGCGGTCGAGGGCGTTGATTGCGCTCACGAGCTGTCGGCCGTAGGCAGCGATGCCACGCGCGAGCACCAGGACGAGGAGGACGACCAGCCCCTGCTGGAAGACGGGGTCGTAGATCTTCAGTACCCGCTCGCCGACGACGGCCGCGCCGAACAGGCCGGGGATGATGAAGACGCCCGTGAAGACGAGCCCCTCATCGAGGAAGTGGTGGATGCGGTCGGTGTCACCCTGTGCAGCGAGCTCGCTCAGCTCCGGGAACAGCGTGTTCTGGACCGAGACGGCCACGAGCGCCAGCACCGAGGCGAGGCTCCAGCTCACCTCGTAGATGCCGATGAGGTCGCGCGAGACGAAGAGGCTCAGGACGATGGTGTCCATCCACGAGAACGCGCGCGTCTCGACGGTGCCGAGCCAGGAGTAGCGAGCGTACTCGAGGAGGCTCCCGAGGTGCTCGCGGGTCGGGAGCACCGGACCGTCGCCCGACAGCCGGGCCACCCCCAGCAGGCCCAGCGAGAGTCCGGCGCCCAGCAGCGTCGCGACCACGTGCCCGACGAACAGCGCGGCCAGCCCGACGCTCGCGAGGACGAGGCCGACCTGCAGCCCGGTCCGGAGGAGGCGCTCGACGGCCGTGACGGCCCCGGCGGCCGCGACCCGCTTCTCCCCCTGCAGGGCGTCGGTGAGCAGCGTGAACAGCATATTCGCGACCACGACGCCGGCGAGCAGGGGGGCGAGCGGGACGGTGACGGCCAGCCGTTCGGCCTCCCGCAGCAGGTACGATTCCACCGCACCCGGGAGGGCGAGGATGACGCCGCCGACGAGGAGCGCGGGCAGCGCCACGAGCGCCAGCCCGCCGAAGAGGTAGCGGTCCCCGTCACCGCGGGCGCTGACGCGCTGCTTGACGGCGTCACCGACCGCCGCGGCCGGGATGTTCGCCCAGAAGACCACCGCGACACCCACGGCGTAGACGCCGAGTTCGGTCGCCCCCAAGAGCCGGACGATGGCGAACGTGGCGACGAAGCCCGCCACCGAGACCACGACCTGCGAGCCGAAGTGGACCAGTGTGGTCCGGCCGAGCCGCATCGGTCACCTCCGGCCAGCAGCGACCCTGGTCTCCGTTCGATTCCCGGCCGACGGCTCCACCGACACCGGCGGCTGCATGGCCGCATCTGTCCGGGCCGCCGGTACAAACCTTCCGTCTTCGTGGCCAACCGTCGGCAGTCCGGACCACGGCCCGGGAGAGCGAGCGTGGGTCCCCACGGTCCGCGTGGGGCGGCTGGCAACGGCGGTGCCCGTCGGAGGCCCCGCGCCCGTGGTCGACGTCTTCGTACCAGGTAAATATTATGAATATAGCACCGATAAATCTATTGGAACAGAAATAACTTCTCTAAAGGCGAGATTGTGCAGGAGCTTCGCCATCCACGTTCCCCACCGGGATTCAGGAGGGTCCGCGACGAGGAGCCACCCATGGACCCGAGCGACCTGCGCGCGCTGGCGACGGACGCGGTCATCCTCACGGACGACGGGGTGGTCCTCCTCGAACGGGACCACCCACCGCACGAGGGCGAGTGGGTACTGCCGGGGGGGATGGTCGAACGGGGCGAACGCGCCCGGACGGCCTGCGCCCGCGAGGCCCGCGAGGAGGTGGGCCTGGACGTGCGACCCGTCTCGTTCGTCGGCCTCTACGACGCGCCCGGCCGGGACTCGCGCGGCAACGTCTCCGCGGCGTATCTCTGTGTCCCTCGTGGCGACGGTGAACCGGCGGCCCACGAGGAGGCCCGCCACGTCGACACCTTCGACCCGGCGGACCCGCCCTCGATGGGGTTCGACCACGCGGGAATCCTGGCGGACGCGGTGCTGGACCCGTGAACGGGCCACCGAAGGTCGCTCGTCGGTCCGTCAGCCCATCCGTTCGAAGCGGGCGCCCGTCGGCTGTACCACGTCGTCGTGGGCGCGGTACGGCCCCGGCGTGAGGAACGGAACACCGGAGAGCGCCCGCCGCGTCGCGACGGGCAGCCGTTATCCGGTGCCGGCCCGTCAGGGAGGATATGACCGACTGGACCGCGGCCGACATGCCGGACCAGACCGGGCGGAGGGTCGTCGTGACGGGCGCGAACACGGGGCTGGGGAAGGAGGCGGCCCGGGCGTTCGCGGCGAAGGGCGCCGACGTGGTGCTGGCCTGTCGGAGCGTCGAGCGGGCCGAGGCCGCGAAGGCGGACATCGAGGCCGAGCGGCCGAGCGGGTCGCTGACCGTGCTGGAACTGGACCTGGCCGACCTCGACTCCGTCCGCTCGTTCGCCGACGCCTTCACCGACGAGTTCGACGACCTGCACGTCCTCGCCAACAACGCCGGCGTGATGGCGATCCCCCGCCGGGAGACGGCGGACGGCTTCGAGACGCAGTTCGGCGTCAACCACCTGGGCCACTTCGCGCTCACGGGTCACCTCCTCGACGACCTGCGGGAGACGGGCAGCGGCGACGACCCCGCCCGCGTGGTCACGATGTCCAGCGGCATCCACGAGCGCGGCCGCATCGACTTCGAGGACCTCCACGGGGAGCGCTCCTACGACAAGTGGGATGCGTACGCACAGTCGAAACTGGCCAACCTGCTGTTCGCGTACGAGCTCGACCGCCGTCTCGACGCGGCCGACGCACCCGTCGAGAGCGTGGCCGCCCACCCCGGGTACGCGGCGACGGACCTCCAGCGCCGGGGGCCGGAGATGATGGGCTCGACCCTCCGGAAGCTCGGGATGCGGGTCGCCAACGCCGTCTTCGCCCAGAGCGCCGAACAGGGCGCGTTGCCGTTCCTCTACGCCGCGACGATGCCCGACATCTCCGGCGGGGAGTACTACGGTCCGGGCGGCTTCGCCAACATGCGCGGCGCGCCCGAGCGGCAGCGCTCCTCGAAGCGGTCGTACGAGGAGGGGACCGCGTACCGACTGTGGTCCGTCTCCGAGGAGGGGACCGGGGTGGCGTACGAACTGCCGGACGCGCGCGGCGAAACGGCGTCCGGCGACGCCGCCGGTGCGGCAGCCGACGACTGAACCGCGCGACCACCTGCACCCCCAGACTCAGTCGTCGGCCAGCGGTACCGACACCACGACGGCGTGCCAGCCGTCCTCGTCCTCGAAGCGGACGCCCCCGCCCATCGTATCGACGATCCACCGCACCACCCACAGTCCGATGCCGTTCCCGTGGTTGAGCTGCGTTATCTCCTGCTCCCCCTGGATGAGTGAGCGCTCCAGGCGGGGGATGCCGCAGCCGTCGTCGGCGACCCTGAGCTCCAGCCGCCCACCGTCTACCGCCAGTCGCACGCGCACCGTCACCTCGGGACCGTTGTGCTCGAGGGCGTTCTCGACGAGGTTCGCCACGACCGGCTCCAGTCGGTCGGAACCCGTCACGGTGGCCGGGTCGCCGGGCCGCTCGAACTCGATGGTCCGGTCCGGCCACTCCGAGCGGAACTCCTCGACGACGTTGCCCACGACGGCATCCGGTGGGGGCCCGTCGCCCCGGCTCTGCGCGAGCGCCCGCTCGGCCTGGCGGGCCTTCTCGCTGACCGAGAGCACGCTCTCCGTGGCCGAGCGGAGCCCCTCGATGATCGGCTTCAGGTCCTCGTCGTCGATGTGGTCGGCGAGCAGGCGCGCGTTCCCGTCGGCGATGTTGATCTGGTTCCGGACGTTGTGCCGGAGGACGCGGTTGAGCACCTCGATGCGCCGCTGGCGTCGCTGTTGCTCGGTGACGTCGGTGTAGGTTCCGAACGCCCGGAGCCCGTCGTCGGTCTCGTAGGGGACCGCCCGGAAGAGGAACTCGCGGGGACCGTCCGCGGTCTGTCGCCGGACCTGCTCGGAGACGGGTTCCCCGTTCCGGACCCGCTCGACCAGTCTCCGCGCCGCGTCCACGTCGGGGTCGCCCGTCAGCACGAGGTCCCTCGACGGCAACCCGACCAGTTCCGCGGGGTCGCGCCCGCCGCCGAACGCCCGGGCGAACGGCTCGTTGCACCGGCGGATGATCGGCTCGCCGTCCTCGAACCGGAAATCGGCCACCGGGTCCGGGATATGCGTGAACAGCGAGGCGAACCGGTCCCGCTCCCGCGAGAGCTCCCCTCGCGTCTCGGCCAGCTCCGAGATGTCACGGATGACCGCGACCAGCGGTGGCTCGCCACCCGCGCCCAGCGAGACCTCCAGCTCGACCGGGCGGACCTCGTCGTCGACGTTCACGGTCGTCTCGAAGCGTCCCGGCTCGCCGCCAGTCGTGTTCTGGGCGGCCTCGACCATCGCCGCGAGGTCGGATTCTGGGAGGAGGTCCTCGACCCGTTCCCCCACGAGGTCGTCGCGACCCACACCGAGGAACGTCGCCAGCGAGTCGCTGACCAGCTCGACGCGGAGGTCCTCCCCGACGACGGCCGTCATCTCGCTGCCCTGTTCGATGGCGGTCTCGTACAGCCGGAGCCGGTCACGCTGGACGGCACGCTCCAGCGCCGCCGTCACGCTCTCGCCGAGGATCTCCGCCACGCGCCACTCGAACCCGCCCGGATCCGGGTCCGGGAGCTCGATCCCGAGGGTCCCGTGTTCGCCCAGTGGCACGACCAGCCCGTCGGTCACCTCGGCCTGGTTACCGTACCCGCCCGGGGCGAACAGCGTCGGGTCGAACCGCATCGTCTCGCCCCGCTCGTAGGCGCGTCCCGAGAGGCTCTCCCCGACGGCGACGGGCGACACCTCGGTCAACTCGGTGGCGCTCCCGGCGACCGGCACGAGCTGCCCGGTCTCGTCGTCGTAGAGCCTGACGAGGCTGTCGTAGCCGAGGATCTCCTCGACGGCGGTGGCCGCCACCCGCGCCACCTCGTCGCTCGTCTCGGCGTCCAGCAGCGCCCGGGACCGGTCCAGCAGGGCCGTCACGGCCTCACGCTGCTCGACCCGCGTACTCACGTCGCGCTGGGTCCCGACGAACCGGGTCAACTCACCGCCTTCGTAGATAGGGGTGACCTGGAGTTCGTTCCAGAACGGGGTCCCGTCGGCCCGGTAGTTCCGGACGACGGTCTCGATGGACTCGCCGGCATCGAGGGCCGCCCCGATGGCCGCGGCCTTCTCGGCGTCGGTTTCGGGGCCCTGGAGGAACCGGCAGTCCTCCCCGAGTACCGCCTCCCTGTCGTAGCCGGTCAGCTGCTCGAACCCCCTGTTGACGTAGGTGAGGGGCCGCTCGCCCCCCTGGCCGGCGTCGGCGACCGTGATGGCGCTCTCGGACGCCTCGATGGCCTCGTGGAGCTGTTCGCGCTCGCGCTCCACCCGGCGGTGCTCCAGCCGGTCGCCGATCCACTCGACGATCAGTTCCACCAGCGTCCGCTCGTCCTCGGTGAACGGCGCCCGGGCCTCCGTTCCGCTGAAACAGACCGTCCCGTACAGCTCGCCGTCCACCTCGACGCGACCGCCGACGTAGCACGAGAGCCCGTGCTCGTGGTGGGCCGGGGTGTCGGCCCAGACCGTCTCGTCGACGTTCGGGATCAGCCGCGGTTCCTCGGTCTCGACGGTCTCTCGGCAGTAGGTGGTGGAGAACGAGAACGTATCGCCGGCACTCACGACGTCGCCGACGGCCACCTCGATCGTGTAGTCGTCCGCCGCCTGGTCGACGGTCGAGAGATACCCTGCGGGGAGTCCGAGTCGCTGCCGCCCGATGTCGAGCATCCGCTCGATACGCTCCTCGTCGCTGAGGTCGGGCTCCGCGGAGACGCGGTAGAGCTCCCGGAGTGCCTCGTGGCTCCGCTGGAGGGTCTCGAGATTCGGGTCCCGCATCCCGTCCTTCCCCACATCCGAATCAGAGGGTTCTCTCCGGGACATGAACAGGAGTCAACGGGAGTTGGGCTCCGAGCGGTTTACGCGTTCTGCCCACCGAAGGCCCCGGTCCGGCTGCCGACTCACGCCGCTGCCGGGACGCGGCACTCCGTACAGACTGTCTCCCCTCTCGCCGTCTCGAACACGCTCCGTCCGTCGGACTCCGGTGCCTCGCCGCAACTGTCGCAGATCATCATGTTGCTGCAGTCTCGGAACCCGACAGATAAATGATTTTCTGGATACTTCCTGTGGATATTGTCGGATGTTAGGGCAGACCACGTTGATTGCTGTCGTGAGTACAGTTATCGTACCTGCTCGGTGGGTGCCGGGGTGAGGAGCGACGGCTCCCGTCTCGGAGCCGAGCGTCAGGAAGGGATTTGTACGAGCGCCCGGGCCTGCAGGTATGCGACAGGTCCTCGTCGCCGTGCTGGTGCTCGCCCTGGTCCTCCCGACGTTCGCGGGCGTCGCCTCCGCGGAGTCACAGCGCCTCGGTGGTGCGGTCGTCGTCGAGGCGGGAGAGACGGTCGACGGTTTCACCGCGTACGGTGGCCGGGTCGTCGTCCACGGTCGGGTCGAGGGCGACCTGACCGCGTTCGGCGGCCGGGTCGTCATCGCGGAGGGTGCGACTGTCACCGGACGCGTCCGCGCGTTCGCCGGGTCGGTCGTCGTCGCGGGGTCGACCGGTGGGAACACCGTGGCCTACGCCGGACACGTCGAGGTCGCCGACTCCGGTCGCGTCGGCGGGTCGTTCGCCGGGGTCGGTGGCAGCGTCGTGCTCGCGGGGACGGTCCGGGACGACGCGACGACCGTTGCCGGGACGGTCACGCTCGCGCGGTCGGCCGAGGTCGACGGCTTCCTGACCTACGTCGGCGAGTTCGACGACCGCGGCGGCCGCGTCTCGCTCGATGCCCGGCACGTCAGCGACCTCTCGCTCCTCCCGCCGCTCACGGGCGCGGGTGGCGTGCTGTTCACCGTCTACCTGCTGCTCGCGGACCTCCTCGCGGGCGGCCTGCTGCTGTCGCTCTTCCCGGCGTTCGCGGGGGACGCCGTCGAGACAGCGGGTGACCAGCCCCAGCGCGTCGCGGCGGCAGGGGCCGGAGCCGTCGTCGGTATCCCCCTGGCGGCGGCGCTGGCCGCGCTGACCGTCGTCGGCATCCCGCTCGCACTCGCCGCGCTGGCCGGCTACGTCGTCCTCCTCTGGGTGGGGAGCATCTACGGCCGATACCTGCTCGGGGCCGGCCTCCTCTCGTACACCGACCGCGACGACCGCTACCTCGCGCTGCTCGTCGGCGTCCTCGTCGTGGCGGCCCTCTCGCTGATCCCCCTCCTGGGTGACCTCGTCCGGCTCCTCCTGCTGATCGCCGGGCTCGGAAGCGTCACCCTCGGCCTCTACGTCGCCTACGAGTCGGTCGTCGAGCGGCGCGAGCGACAGTCGACCGACGTACTCTGAGGTCGATCCCGTCCGCTGGGTCCGGGGCGGGGGAGATTCTCGTCGGCCGGGAACTGGCGAGCGGCTTTTCGACGTACGCTGCCACGACTCCGCCATGCCAGTCGACGAGTTCGAGGCGTACGGCGTGTCGGAGATGGCGGACGACCGGGTCCACGGATTCCTCTCGAGCCAGCAGGTCGGTGTGCTGGGGATCGCGACGGACGGCGCACCGAGCATGCGACCCCTCTCGTACTGGTACGACGGGGAGTCGACGCTGTACTTCCAGTTCCTCGGGACCGCCGGCGGCCGGAAGGCCACGCTGAGTACGCAGTCCGAGGCCGCCCGGTTCCTGGTCTATCGGGCGGAGACGCGCTTCAACTGGCGGAGCGTCCTCCTCACCGGGACCATCGACGAGGTCCCGGCCGATGAACGCGAGGCGGTCGAGGCGGCCGTCGAGTTCGAGCGACCGGACGCGCTGGCCGCGGCCAGTGACGCCGAGGAACACCGGCTCTTCGCCTTCCACATCGACGACTGGACCGGGCTCGAGCACCTCGGACTCCCGCCGGAGTTCGAGGACGACCCCGAGTGAGGAGTGTGCGCCCGGAACGCCAACGTTCAGGTGGCTGCCGGTCGCCCCGGTACCCATGCTACTGCTGGATCTGGAGGACTTCATGTTCGAGCTGAAGGACGGCGCCGTCAAGCACGCCGGCCCGTCCAACCGGACCGCCACGGCGAAGCTCTACGACGTCGAAGGCGTCGACGTCCGCGAGTACGGGGACCGCCGCGTCAAACTCGCCTTCACCGACGAGGACGGCAGCGAGGTCGAGATCGCGCTGGACCCCGACCAGGCCAGCGAGGTGGCACGCGGCATCGAACTGCTGGAGGAGGAGAGCCGGGTGTTCGAGTAGACCCACAGTTCCAGGTGCAGGGCGCCGAGTTCACACGGGCCGGAACCGGTCGTGACGCCGTGTTCGCTCATTCTCCGGATTCAGGAATCGTCTTGCGTATATATCGCAATTCGACGCGTCCCTTCAGTTGATCCACAATGACTGGATACGCAATCATTCTGGCGTCCGGCCGACTAGAGGAGTTGCAGGCCATCGGGAACATCGCCTCCGTCGGGGCGGCTTCGGGCGTCCCCATCGACGTGTTCGCGACGATGGACGGACTCGAGGCGTTCGACAAGGAGCGCATCGAGGCCATGGACTTCGAGATGGGCCCCGTCGCCGAGGCGATGCTCTCGAACGAGGACATGGAGATGTCCCTGTTCGTGGACAACCTCGCCCGCGCGAAGGACCTCGGTCCCATCGAGGTGTACGCCTGCGAGCTGTCGATGGACGCGCTCGGCAAGAGCCTCGACGACTACGCGGACGTCTTCGACGGCGTTCTCGGCGTCTCCGGGTTCTTCGGTCACGCGCAGGACAAGCAGGTGATGTTCGTCTGAGGCGGCCCCCAGCATCCAACCACCATCCCACAACTCACACAATCATGAGCCAATCCGACATCGAAGTTGACGTGACGATCGACGCCCGCGGCGCGACCTGCCCCGGTCCCCTGATGGACCTCGTCGGGGAGATCCGCAACGGCGCGGTCGGTACCGTGTACGAACTCCAGACCAACGATAGCTCCTCCAGCCACGACGTCCCCGAATGGGTCGCACAGGCCGGCCACGAGACCATCGACATCGTCGAGCACGAGGCCGAGGGCTACTGGAGCATCTTCATCGAGAAGTCGAAGTAACGGACCGGCGACAGCGGCTTCTCGTGACGGACAGGTGGCGGCGTCCTCCTTCTCGGTCGCGTCACACGTCTCGGGATCGCGGGTGTGTGGACAGCCCTGTTGATGGAACGCTGGCAGGTCCACCGGGAGCGCGTGACTCGAATCGTCGACCCAGCGGCCCGGCGTACTTGGTCAGCAACGGCTCGCGGCTGCTACGGACGCGCTGGTGGAAGCATGAGCGATCACACACCGGCCCCGGACCTGCAGTTCGTCCGGGTGCGGGTCCGGAAGGCGAGTCGCTTCACTGGCCGCCCGGAGGCCCGGAAGGAACTCCGCGCGGTCCTGGGCGAGGCGGGGCCCGACCTCGGTGCGCTCATCGAGCTGTGCCCGGCCTGTGGAGCAGCGCCTCGCGGACGCGCGAGCGAGCGATGCGGTCGAGTTCGGCCTGGACGGTGTCCATGTGGGGCCCGAGTCCGTGCGAGTCGATGGGCCCCAGCGGATTGGTTCCGATTCTCCGAAGGGTGTGAGACCAGCCGCGTTACCGCCACACGCCCGCGTTCGCCCGGCCTGCACTCGGAAGCGGGCCGGAACTGCCTCAATCGCGGGTTCGCGGAAGACCGCGGGGGCTTGCGGGTGACTGCGGGTCGCGACCGACGGTAGCGGGTGCCTTTCCCGGTTACCGATTCACAGTTCTACAAACACACCCCCTCGTAATCTCACAGTCTGGGAAACCTAGGGGAACATTGACAGGGATGGACTCATCAGTATTTCCTATGGACTGCACAAGCGACTCACAGCCGGCGGCGCGAACGCTCGGGGAGTGTTTCCGGGCACTCATGGCCCCGGAACGCCGGGACCTGTTGGCCGCCCTGGAGCCGTCCGCGGGGACGGCGCTCGATGTCGAGGAGTGGGCCGACGCGGACTGCACCACCATGGTCGACCTGCATCATGTCCACCTCCCGCTCCTGGAGGAGTACGGGTTCATCACTTGGGACAGGGCGACCGGCCGAGTTACGAGAGGCCCCCAGTTCCAGAAGATCGGGCCACTGCTCGAACTGCTCGCCGCGCACGCAGATGAACTGCCGGGCGAGTGGCCCTCGGGGGAGTGAGCCGGGTGGGCCCGGTGGCACAGGTCGACGCACCCCGGTGGTGGCGGGGTGCGTGACCGACTCTCGCGTTCAATCTAGCACGGCCACGAGTACCTGTCACCGACCGAGATGTTCGAGAGTGCCGAAACGGTGATCCAGGCGGCCAGGCGCTCGGACCGGTCTACTTGCCGAGCGTGGCCGTGTCACCGCCGCTCGTGAAGGTGAATCCCCCCGACGACGCTGAGGACCGGCTCGCCGCCACGCTCCGGAGCGGGACGAACTCGATCTCGGTGTGGGGGGTGCCGCCGCACCGAGATCGCTCGTTCGGACGCCCGAGGAGCAGCTTCTGCGATTGGGGAGATTCGCCTCGGGAGAATACGAGGCCTGAGGGATTTGAACCGGAGAGAGACTCGCTACGCTCGTCTCTCAGGGTTCAAATCCTCAGTAACGTTCACCACGCCTCGCTGCGCTCGGCGGGTTCACGAGGCCTGAGGGATTTGAACCCCCGACAGCTTGGTCCGAAGCCAAGCACTCTGTCCGAGCTGAGCTAAGGCCCCTCACCTCATCGAAGCGTCCTCCCGGACATAATTCTGTCCATACCCCGTGGCCGTGGCGGTCCGTTCCACGCCGCTTAAGCCGCGACCCCGACAGGCGACGGGTATGCGCGAGACGGCCCGCGGACTCCTCGAACTCACGCGGCCTGGCAACGCCGTCGCGTCGGGGGTCCTGACGTTCATCGGTGCCTTCGTCGCCGGTCTCTCCGGCCCCGTCGGGGGACTGGTCGTCGAGACGGCACCCGAACTCCGTGCGGCGGCGGCCGTCCTCGCGACCGTCCTGGCCGTCGGCGGAGGCAACGCCATCAACGACTACTTCGACCGGGAGATCGACCGCATCAACGCGCCCGACCGCCCCATCCCGCGGGGAGCCGTCTCGCCGGGCGGCGCACTCGCGTTCGCGGTGGGTCTGTTCGCCGTGGCCGTCGGGTTCGCACTCCTGTTGCCGCTCCCGGCCATCGGCATCGCCCTGTTCAATCTCCTCGCGCTGGTCGCGTACACGGAGCTGTTCAAGGGACTGCCCGGCGTGGGGAACCTCGTCGTCGCGTACCTCGGGGGATCGACGTTCCTGTTCGGCGGCGCGGCGGTCGGCGGCGACCTCTCGACGGCGGGCGTGCTGTTCGCGCTGGCGGCGCTCTCGACCTTCGCGCGCGAGGTCGTCAAGGACGTCGAGGACGTGGCCGGCGACCGCGAGGAGGGGCTGAACACGCTCCCCATCGCCGTCGGTGAGCGCCGGGCCCTGGTGGTCGCCGCACTGGCGCTCGGGCTGGCGATTCTGGCGAGTCCGCTGCCCTACGTGACGGGGACGTTCGGCGCCGCGTATCTGGTGCTCGTGCTCCCCGCGGACGGGGTCATGGCCTACGCCGCCTACGAGTCGTTCGCGGATGCGACCGCGGGCCAGTCACGGCTCAAGTACGGGATGTTCCTCGCGATGGCCTCGTTCGTGGTCGGGCGGGCGGTGGTGGTCCTGTGACGGTCCCGAGCGGGGCCCGTCAGTCCTCGTAGCGCAGCCGGAGTTCCAGGTCATCGGCCCGGTCGGCGAGCAACTCGGCGTACTCGGCCTCCAGCCGCTCCGGGGACAAGCGGGAGGCGGGGCCGACGACCGTGAGCGCCCCCAGGGTGTCCGAGCCCTCGTCGTGGACGGCGACGCCGATTCCGTTGATGTCCGGATAGATCTCGCGGACGTTGAGGGCGTACCCCTGCTCGCGGACCGTCGCCAGCTCCGTCAGCAGGGTGGCTGGGTCGGTGGTCGTCCGGTCGGTCACCGCCGGCATCCCGGTCGACTCGAGGATGTGCCGGACCCGGGCATCGGGCAGTCGGGCGAGCATCGCCTTGCCGGCGGCGTTCGAGTGGAGGTAGAACCGGGACCCGAGGTGGTGCCGGCGACGGATGCCGTAGTCGTCGTTGACGCCGAAGACGAACACGCCGTGCCCCCTCTCCTCGACGGCGAGCGTACAGAGTTCGTCGGTCGCCTCGCTGAGTGCGAGCACCTCCGGCGTCGCCGCCGAGCAGAGGCGGTTCCGGTCACGGACCGCGCCCCCCAGCGTCAGGAAGCGAAAGCCCAGTCGATAGGTCCCCTCGTCGTTGAGGACGTAGCCCGCCTCCGCCAGCGTCGTCAGGTGCTTGTGGACGGTCCCCTTCGTGAGACCCGTCTCCGCGGCGAGGGCGGTCACACCGGACTCCCCGGCCTCGAACAACGCCTCGACGACCCGGAGGAGCGTCCACCCCGCCTGTACGGTCCCCGATGGGGCCGAATCGTCCATGGCCCCGGCGACGGGGCGGACCGACAAGACTGTTTCCCGTGGGGAAACGCCTGTACCTCCTCGGAGACGCGGCGCGACCCCTCCGAACGACCGGGAGTCCTCGCGAGAGTAGACCCCCCTCGACGCGCCAGCGTGATGACTGGCGTGGAGATATCCCATCCGTCTGAGATGATTCTGGGTGCGACCAGCATGGGAGAGAGGGAAGGAGACACGGACCGAGTGAGTCGGGTTTCCAGGCCACCAAGATGGCAAAAACACGCGATTCGCCACCACGCATTCGTGGCTCCGCCGGTCCCGTTTCCTCCACCTGAACGGCCCATCTCACCTGATATATCATTTTCCTAACCGCTACGTTTAAGCTCCGCTATGACACCTGGTAGCTGTGAACGTCCTCTACATCGACATCGACTCGTTGCGGGCCGACCGCCTGGGGATGTACGGGCACGAGGCCCCGACGACCCCTGAACTCGACCGGTTCGCCGAGGACGCCGTCGTCTTCGACCGCTCGTACGTGGCCTGTTCGCCGTGCATGCCGTCGCGGGCGGGCTTCGTCTCCGGTCGCTACGGCGTGCACAACGGTATCGTCACGCACGGGCCGCAGGCACAGACGCTCCGCTCGCCGAAGCAGTCGAAGGACTGGTTCGCAGGCTGGGCCGAGGAGTGGACGTTCGAGGGGAACGGCCTGAAGGAGACGACCGGGGAGAGCGCCGAGTGGCTGACGCTCCCGGAGGTGTTCTTCCACGAGCGGGTCCACACGGCTGCGGTCTCC
This sequence comes from Haloglomus litoreum, assembly GCF_029338515.1. Lineage (GTDB taxonomy): Archaea > Halobacteriota > Halobacteria > Halobacteriales > Haloarculaceae > Haloglomus > Haloglomus litoreum. The sequence goes on from NZ_CP119988.1 coordinate 2,497,602, forward strand.
TCGTTCCCCCGGCACACGGCGCCGTGGTTCTACCATCTCTGGCACGAGTTCCACCAGCCCCAGGAGCCCGAGGGGCGGCGGATGTTCTTCATGACGCCGCAGGCCGAGGACGTGGTCGACACCGCGCGCGACGTGCTGGAGCGCAACGACGACCCGGTGTTCTGCTACGCGCAGTTCTGGGAGCCACACCTCCCGTACACCCGCCCGGACGAGGAGGTCGCCGGGTTCGCGGACACGCCGATGCCACCCTACCCGACCGAGGACGACATCGCGGCCCACCACGAGTGGGAGCTCTCGACGGCGGCCCAGATGGAGGTCGAGTCGCGCGAGGACCTCAGGCGACTGTACGCCTCGTACGACGCCGAGATCCGCCACGTCGACCGCGAGGTCGGCCGACTGCTCGAGTACCTCCGGGAGACGGGTCGCTACGACGAGACGATGGTCGTCGTCACGGGCGACCACGGCGAGGAGTTCGGCGAGCACGGGATGTACGTCAAGCACGGGAACGTCCACGATGCGAGCCAGCGGGTGCCGCTGCTGGTGAAGCCGCCGGCGAGCGCCGACTACGAGCCCGGCCATCGCGACCAGCTCGTCACGAACGTCGACCTGGCGCCGACGCTCGTCGACTACGCGGGCCTCGACAGGCCGGCCCAGTGGCAGGGCCGGTCGCTCCGTCCGGTGCTGGCCGACCCCGACGCCGACTGGCGCGACCACGTCGTCCTCGACCACGGCCTCTACACCGCCCAGCGGGCGGTCCGGACGGACCGCTGGAAGTACGTCCGCACGCTCCACCCCGGCGGATTCGCCGACGTCGTCCCCGAGCGGGCCCTGTACGATATGCACGAGGACCCGCACGAGCAGGCGAACCTGCACGACGATCGCCCGGCGGTGGTCGAGGACCTGGAGACCAGGATGCTCCGCTGGGTCGACGAGCACGTCGGCCGAGGGGAGGACCCGATGCACGAGTTGGCGCGGACCGGGCCGGCGAGCTACCCGCCCAACGAAGCGTACTGGTCGCAGAACACGGGGAGATGAGCACGACCGACCGCCTCACCGGCTCCATCGGCGTCACGGAGGCCACGGCGCTGCTGGTGGGCAACGTCATCGGCGTGAGCATCTTCGTCCTCCCGGGGCCCCTGGCGGGACAGGCCGGTCCGGCCGTCGCCATCGGCATCCTGCTGGCGGCCATCCCGCTGGCGTTCGGGATCCTGACGACGCTGCAGCTCGGGAGCGCCATCCCCGTCGCCGGCGGGAACTACGTCTACGGCTCCCGGCTGGTCCACCCGTACGTCGGCTTCCTCATCCCATGGCTGGTCGTCCCGGGCGTGTGGGCCGGACTGCTGTTCATCGGTGTCGGCTTCGCTGAGTACGTCAGCGTCTTCACCTCGGTCCCGGAGCTCGCGCTCATCTACGTCATCCTGGTCCCGTTCCTGCTGCTCAACATCGTCGGCATCCGGCCCGTCGCCCGGGTCCAGCTCACCCTGGTCGGCCTGCTGCTCGTCAGCATGCTCCTGTTCATCGTCCCCGGGGCGGTCGCCATCGACCCCGGGAACTACACCCCGTTCCTCCCGAACGGCGTCGGTCCGTTCGCGCTGGCCGTCGTCTCGCTGTACTTCCCGCTGCGCGGGTTCGGCCTCATCATCGACCTCGGCGAGGAGCTTGACGACCCGGTCCGGACCATCCCGCGGGTCCTCCTCTACAGCGCCCTCATCGCGCTGACGCTGTTCGTGCTCCTCGTGGTCGTGCTCGTGGGGGTGATGAACTGGCAGGAGCTGGGCGCCGCGGACGCCGCGGTGGTCGCGGCCTCGCGGACCTTCCTCCCGCCCGCGCTGGTCCCGGTCGTCGCTGCCGGGGCGGTCATCGGTGCGCTCACCTCCATCAGCACCACGTACACCGGGTTCTCACGCGCACTGATGCGCGCCGCACGCGACGACGTGTTCCCCTCCGTCATCGCCCGTGTCGACCCACGCTTCGGGACCCCCAGCATCGCGCTCCTCGTCCTGGGTGTCCCGCCGCTCCTGCTGGCACCCATCGCCCCGGGGCCGGTGGTCCTCTCCGTGTGGCTGGCGCTATCCGTCCTGACCGCGGCCGTCGTGAACGCGGCGGCCCTCTGGCGGCTCCCGACGCGGTACCCCGGGCGCTACGAGGCTGCCGGGTTCCAGCTGCCCCGCCGTGCGCTGAAGGTGGTGTCCGTCCTGACGGCACTCACCTCGCTGGTACTCATCCTCGTGACGACGCTGCGCCTGCCCTGGATGATCGGTCTCTTCGCCGGCTGGGCGGTCGTGGGCTACGCCTACTACCGGTTCCGGGCGCGCTCGCTCGCCGGTGACGGCGTCGACCTCCCGGAGCGGATGCGGACGCTCGCGGACCACGAGTGAGCCGGGCCACGGTGGGCGCCCCCCACGGTCCCGCGATTCGCCCGTAGCTACCGATAGGGCCGCCCCGACCGGGCGTAGGCGGCCGCCGACCGGTAGAGGTTCCGGGCCATCATGCTCGTCTGCACGGTGGCCCGGGCCTGGTACACGTCGCCCACGGCCGACTGGACCGCCTCGTCCTCGGGTGCGGCCTCGAGCGCGGCGTCGGCGAGGTGGCTGGCCCGGCGGTGTTCGCCGGCCTCGGACAGTTCGCGGGCGCGCTCGGCCAGCGCGTCGGCACCGCCCGCCAGGTCGGCGAACTCGCCGGCCACGTCCCCGCGGGGCGCGGGTTTCAGCTCGCACGGGCGCCCGGTCCACCAGCCCCCGTAGCGCCGGATGACCGAGCGAGCGATGAACTCGGGCTCGTCGTACTGCGCCTCCAGCCAGGGCTCGTCGGCATCGGGGTACTCGACCCCGGTCACGATGTCGGCGTGCGGCGGGGATTCGTCGTTCAGCGCCGCGAGCGTCCGGTCCACGACCGTCTCGAGGTACTCCGCCGTGGTCCGGAGGCGGCGCTCGATGCCGGCGGGGTCGTCGACGACGGCGTCCCCGTGGCCCGGGCAGAGGTGCCGGGGCTCCCGGGCCGCCATCTCCCGGAGCGCGTCGACCCACTCGCCCGGGTAGCGCTGGACCTTCTGCGGGTTGCCCGCGTTCGGCGCGACGCCGATGAAGAAGTCGCCCGGACACAGCACCTCCCGGTCCGGGCACCAGACCCAGGAGTGGTCGTCCGTCTCGCCGCGGCCGTGCCGGACCTGGAACCGCAGCCCACCCACGTCGATGGAGAGCGCGTCCCGGTAGGTGGTGGTCGGCGGGTGCTCGGGGACGCCGAACGGGGAGCCGTCCTCGTACATCAGGTCGGCCATGTCGACGGTGGCGCCGAACTGGCGGGCGTTGATGGCCTCGTTGTGGCCCTTCGTCCGTGCGTACCGCCGGAAGCGGTCCGCCATCGCCTCGTGGGCGATCACCTCGGGTGGCTCCTGCCCGTCGACGAGGAACGCCTCCAGCCCGTAGGCGTGGTCGACGTGCCCGTGCGTGTAGACCACCGTGTCGACGGGCGCGTCGGTGTGTTCTCGGAGCGACTCGGCGAGCGCCGGGGCGAGCGCACGGAGCCCCGTGTCGACGAGCACCAGTCCGTCGCCCGTCTCGAACGCCGTCACGCCGCTGAAGTACGACTGGAAGTAGACGCCGTCGGTCACCTCGACCGTCTCGACCTCGGCCCGCCCGTCGCGGACCGCCTGGACCGCCTCGACCACGTTGTCGACCATGCGCGGGGGGTGTGAGACACCGCATAAATGCGTTATGTCGGCTCGATGAGCGTTCATGCGGAGGAAACGCCGAGCCACCGACCCGTGGTTGCAACTCCCCTCCCGCGTGTCACACGTTCACCAACCTTTATCACCTCGTCAACCGAGTCGGTGAGCGTGGTTTACGAGACAGGCAACCGGACGATCGACGACGCCGTCGAGCGCGTGCTGGCGGGCGAGGACCTCGACCGCCGTGATGGACTGGCACTCATCGCCCAGCCCGTCGACGAACTCGCCGCCGCCGCCGACATGGTGCGCCGCGAGTTCTCCGACGGGACGGTCGATGCCTGCTCCATCGTGAACGCGAAGGCCGGCAACTGCGCGGAGGATTGTGGCTTCTGCGCCCAGTCGGCCCACTTCGACACCGGCATCGACACCTACGGCTTCCTCGAACCGGAGGAGATACTGGAGGCCGCGAAGCGAGCGGAGGCCGACGGCGCCCAGCGCTTCGGCATCGTGGTCGCAGAGAAGGGCGTCTCGAAGGAACAGCGGCCCGACGAGTGGGAGAAGGTCATCCGCGCCATCCGGCTCGTCCGCGACGAGACCGACGTGGAGGTCGACGCCTCGCTGGGCATCCTCACGGAGGAGGAGGCCGAGATACTGGTCGAGGAGGGGCTCAACCACTACAACCACAACATCGAGACGTCCCGGCGGTTCTTCCCGGAGATCGTCGAGAGCCACACGTTCGAGGACCGGCTCCACACCCTCCGGGTGGCGAAGGAGGCCGGGATGGACCTCTGTGCGGGCGTCATCCTCGGGATGGGCGAGTCGCCCACCGACCGCGTGGACGCGGCCATGGAACTGCGCGACATCGGCGTCTCCTCGCTCCCGGTCAACATCCTCAACCCCGTGGCGGGGACGCCGCTGGGCGAGGAGCACGACTCCGCGCTCATCAGCACCGAGGAGGTCATCGAGACCATCGCGGTCTACCGGCTGCTCCACCCGCACGCCCGCGTCCGCCTCACGGGCGGCCGCGAGGTGAACCTGGAAGGGGACGAACAGCACCTCCCCTTCGAGGCCGGGGCCGACGGGATGCTGACCGGCGACTACCTCACCACCGAGGGCCAGGACCCGGCCGACGACATCGAGATAATGCGCAAGGCCGGCCTCGAACCCAACAAGTCGGTCAACGACTTCGACGAGGCGGCGGTCCGGGCGCGCCACCGCAGTGACGGCCCCGCGACCGCGGCCGGGTCGGCGACCAGCAACGCGGAACTCGACGACTGACGAGATTATCGTCCAGTCTGGCAGATAATCGGATAATCTGACGGATTCGACACAGGATACCCCAATTACGAACCTATGCACGAAACGACGTTCGCGGTACTCGGCACGGGCGGCATCGGGCGGCGAGCACTCGAGGTCTCGAAGGCCAAGGACGACCTGACACCGGTCGCGGCGTGTGACCGCCACGGCGTCGCCGTCGACCACGACGGACTGGACGTTGACGAACTGCTGGCGGCGACGGAGGGCAACATCGCTAGCGAGGCGCAACGCGCCTCGGACGAGGTGAGCGGCGACCAGCCGCGAACAGACGGCGGGACGACGGTCGACGACAGCAGCGGCGGCATCAAGCAGGCCGGCGCCGACAAGGGCGTCGCGGCTTCCGTCCAGGCCGACCCGACCGACGCACCCATCGACGACATCATCGCTGAGAGCGACACCATCGACGCCGTCCTCATCGCGCTCCCGAACCTGGAGCACGACTTCATCCCGCGCGTGGCCGAGCGGTTCGCCGAGGCCGACTACGAGGGCGTCCTCGTGGACGTGCTCAAGCGGAGCCGCGTCATCGGGATGCTGGACGAGCGCGAGGAGCAACTACAGGACGCGGGCATCACCTTCGTCTGCGGCGCGGGCGCAACCCCGGGCTTCCTGACGGGTGCCGCGGCGCTGGCCGCGCAGTCGTTCGTCGAGGTCCACGAGGTCGACATCTGGTGGGGCGTCGGGCTGAAGTCGGGCTACGAGGACAACCGCGGCACCGTCCGCGAGGACATCGCCCACCTCGACGGCTACGACATCGAGACGGCCCGCGCGATGACCGACGAGGAGATCGAGGAACTGGTCGACGAGCACGACGGCGTGCTGGAGTTCCACGACATGGAGCACGCCGACGACGTGCTGCTGGAGCGGGCGGGCATCTGCGACGCCGAGGACGTCACCGTCGGCGGCGTTCTGGACCTTCGAAACGACGAGAAGCCCACGACGACCACCGTCACCGTCACGGGCGAGACCTTCGACGGCGAGGTCGCCACCAACACCTTCGAACTCGGCGACGAGACGAGCATGGAGGCCAACGTCAACGGGCCCGCGCTGGGCTACCTGAAGGCCGCCGTCCGGCACAACCGCGCCGGCGACCACGGCGTCTTCGGCCCGGCCGAACTGATGCCCGGTTTCTGAGGTTCCGACACCCTTCCGATGAGCTTCGAATCGCGACACCGCCCCGATGGCGACGACACCCACGAGGACCACCGAGAGGCGAACGACCATGGGTTCGACCTCGACGCGCGCCTCGCCAGCCGCGAGGCGCGCGGCCTCCGGCGCGACCTCGCCCCCGTCGACGAGGTCGGCCCCCGTGCCCGGACGGCCCCCGACCCGAAGGACGAACCGGCGGCGTGGACCGAGGATCGCCTCGTCCTGGCGTCGAACGATTACCTCGGCCTCGCGGGCGACCCGCGGCTGGCCGAGGCCGCCGCGGAGACCGCCCACGAGGTCGGCGCGGGCGCCGGGGCGTCCCGCCTCGTCGTCGGTGACACGCCCGCACACCGCGCGCTGGAGCGGGACCTCGCCGCCACGAAACGGACCGAGCGCGCACTCGTCTTCGCCTCGGGCTACGCCGCCAACGTCGGGACCATCACCGCGCTCGACCCCGATGCGGTGTTCTCGGACGAACTGAACCACGCGAGCATCATCGACGGCTGCCGGCTCTCTGGCGCGGAT